>NZ_JAAVJL010000009.1 GCF_012863495.1 Pseudanabaena yagii GIHE-NHR1 | reverse complement strand
CGCCACAAAAAGAAGCTACCTAAAAGGCTCAAAGCAGATGCCACAATGATGGAACCAATTAAGAGCATCTTCATCAGTAATAGTCTGAATAGACGAAGTAATTGCCGCATCAAGAGCCTCGATTGTACGAGCTTTAGCTGAACGAATAATTTCCTTTAACTTTGACCAACATAACTCAATCGGTGATAAGTCTGGAGAATAAGGAGGGAGAAACTTGACCTTAGCCCCAACAGATTCAATTAAGATTTTCGCAATTTCTGCGTAATGTACTGGCAAATTGTCCATAGCAACAATTGCTCCAACCCATAATTGAGGCAATAATATTTTTTCAATAAAAACTAAAAAGCTTGCAGTATTTAAACTGCCCACAAAAGTCATTGCTGCTATCAACCCAGTATCACTCATTGCGCCGATTAAAGTAATGTTCTTGCCTTTGTTGCTTGGACGGTCGTCATATACTCTTGCTCCCCCTTCACATCTGCCATAGAACCTTGTCATCGCCAGATTTAGTCCTGTCTCATCAATGAATACAAGGTTTTTTACATCTATTGTATCGAGCCAACTCCGAAACTCATAGCGCAATTTTTGGACTCTCTCTGTGGCTTGTTCACTGGCTACTAAAGTTTTTTTTTACGTCCTAAATCCAATCGCTTGAGAGTACGGCTTAAACTCGATACACTCACCTTAATTTCTTTGCTTTCTTGGAGTTTTTCTTTTATCTCTCGCAGATATATATCATTTTGTTCTCTAACAATTGCTTTCACTAATTCTTCATTCTTGCCTTTAATTTTGGATCGTCGATCTTCCTCCTTGCGGTTTTGCGGCGATTTCACCTGTTTCTCGATACCGACGCAATAAATCTCGCACAAAAGATAAACTTACTTTAAATCGTTTTGCCAAATCTCTCTGCGTATTTTCTTTGTTTTGCCATGCACTTAATATCTTTTCCCGTAAATAAGCGCGAATATGCTGCCATATTTTATTTCTATTTCGTGATGCTTCTAGATTACTCTTCCTGTGGCGGGTTTGATCGGAATTTGCTGTAGATCCACCTTCTTTTGAGCAAGGGCTTGATACATTAAACCGATTTCCATCTGTTGCGGCGGTTTGTCAAACTTTAAGCCATAAGTTTTGGCTAATCCCGCGTAGCCATCGGCTCTTTCTAAAAACTCATAACCAAACCCTGCTTGCCATTGGGGAGTATATTGAGCTGCGTCAGATATCGTCTTGAGATTGAAGCGCTTAGCATCTTCACCGCGAATTGTAATCGCAAAGGTATTATTGAAACCCAAGGATGGCATTACTTCCAATTGAAAGTTGTCAGCATAGTTTTGTTTGACTTGTTGATATACTGCCGCAGAATCAGTAATTGGCGATCGCTTTAATACCGCCGTTAGAGCCGTGCCAGTATATTCCACATAAGCCGAAATTTGTCCCGCTTTTACCGCTTCATGGCAAACAAAGGTTCCACCCAAATTAAAACGGCGATCGACCTGTAAATTTGTGCGGTTCTCAATTTGTTGGGCTAATAATTCCCCTAAGATTAACTGCTCGGTAAAGTTTTTAGAGCCAATGATAATTCTTGCTGGTGCTTGTTGGAGCAGAATTGTCGTTATCGCGGTAATCATCGCGATCGCCACAATACCCACAATCGTAAAGCGACGATTAAACCTTGGTTGTTTTATCTTCTGTTGGGTAATCTTTTTCTCTAGCCAACCTAATCCAAAATCGGCAGCTAGCGCCATTATTGCTGCGGGAATAGCCCCTGCCAGAATCAATTGATTATTAACAGTGGAAATACCACGAAAAATAAATACCCCCAATCCACCACCACCAATGGCGGCGGCGATGGTGGCAATCCCCACAGAAATAACCGTTGCAACTCTGACACCCGCTAAAATTACACCTGTAGCAAGGGGCAGTTCCACCTGAGTTAATAATTGCCAATCGGTCATTCCCATTCCGCGTCCAGCTTCACGCACAGCAGGATCGATGTTCTGAATACCAACATAGGTATTGCGGATTATGGGTAGTAGGGCGTAAAGAGTTAGCGCCACGATCGCAGGAGTTTTTCCAATTCCTCCTAGAAATGGAACCGATATGAGAAAGCCAAAAATCGCCAAGCTAGGAATAGTCTGTAAAGCATTGGCAAGCCCTAGAACTAATGGTGCAAACCTAGGGCGGCGAGTAATCAGAATTCCCAAAGGAATACCGATCGCAATGGCTATAACCATCGCCATAATGACTAAAACTAAATGCTCACCACTAAGGCGCAAAATCTCAGATGTATATTGATTCAGAAAATTAAACAACTAAGTAATCTCCAAGTTTTTTTATTGTGTCCTCGCGCAATTCGGGGACACAGTTAATATCTGCTTTACAAATTAGTTGGCAAACAAGCCATAAATGCTTGGGCTTCGGGATGGGGCGATCGCATGAATTCTTCTTTAGAGCCTAGTACTACTAGTTGCCCTTCATGCATCAAGCCAATGCGTGTACCCAGAAAAAAAGCTTCTTGAATATCATGGGTGACAAATACTACAGTCTTTCCCAATTGCTTTTGTAAATAGCGGAACTGTTGTTGCAATTCTAATCTCGTAATCGGATCGAGTGCGCCAAAGGGTTCATCCATTAACAGGATTGGCGGATCGGCGGCTAATGCCCTCGCAATGCCGACGCGCTGGCGTTGCCCACCTGATAATTGTTGAGGATAGCGTTGAGCAAATACTTCTGGCTCTAGACCCATTAAATTAAGCATTTCATAAACTCTAGCTTCAAGTTTGGGTCTAGACCATTGCAGCAAAGATGGAACTAGTCCCACATTCTCTCCAACCGTAAAGTGGGGAAATAAGCCCGTTTCTTGGATTGCATAGCCAATCTTACGCCTGAGGGCGATCGCATCCCATTCTTGGGTAGAGCGATCGCCGACCAAAACCTGCCCTGAAGTTGGTATCAGCAAACGGTTAATTAACTTCAAAGTTGTCGTCTTCCCACTACCACTGCGCCCCAATAACAGCAATGCTTCGCCTTGATTTATTGTTAAATTTACCTGTGAAACAAGATCTCGGCGACCTATGCGAAAGTTCACATCTCGAAATTCCACCTTGACATTTGATAAATCGTCATTTGGGGAATTCCTACTTGTTGATTGGGGCATATTACTCACTTCATGTTTGATTGCAAAAAATATGGTCTTAAAACAACAGTAATCGGTAGTCCTACAAAAAGAAAGAATTTATATGGTAAGGATGGGCGGCGCTTAGCACCGCCCATCCTTACCTAATTTCGCACTAGAAACCTGCTAATTTAATGCCTTGTAGTAGCGATCGCTGCCTTTATCAATGGATTGTTTAAACTATATTACTCAACTATATGAATCTTTCGAGATCGAGTAAAATATTTAAATTCTGCGATAGGTAATCGCTGTATGGTCAACACAACCAATACATCAAATCAAACGAATATTCTTGCTGCTATTGTCTTTACAGACGTAAAAGATTCTACACGGTTAATGACTGCCAACCGAAATAGAACATTGCAAGCAATTGTGCGAGATCATCAGACACTTGAGTCTATTTGTACTAAGTACGGTGGAAAAGTCGTTAAATCGTTAGGTGATGGTCTGCTGATGTACTTTACAAGTGCCGAAAATTCAGTAACAGCAGCGATTGTTATGCAGAGAACGCTCGCTGATTTGTCTTTAGATCGCTCTCCAGAAGATATATTAGAACATCGGATTGGGATTCATCTTAGTGATGTCGTATTTATTAATGGCGACATAATGGGCGATGGTGTAAACATTGCATCTCGTATTCAGTCTTGTGCCAAACCTTGGGGCATTTGCATTTCACGAGTCATTTTTGATTCCATAAGCGCTGTTGTCAAAGTGCCTATTGACGATGGAGGATTAAGAGAACTCAAAGGTATACCATAATGGGTAAGAGTTTATCACTTAATACCAGTAGAACCGAAGATTGCTCTCAATTGTCAATCTGACAGATATAGTAATGTTAAGCATTTGGAGCATCTTTGGAATAATGAAGGCATTATCCCTGAAGAACCAGTAGGACAGGTTCCTTCAAATTCTCCTTTTTATATTGATCGTCCACCCATTGAGGATGATTGCTTTGAAGCAATTGAGAAAACTGGAGCGCTAATCCGCATTAAAGCGCCGCGACAGATGGGAAAGTCTTCATTGTTGGGCAAAATTTTGCACCATGCATCACAACATGGATGCCAAACTCTTTCTCTTAATTTCCAAAGTGCTGATAGTAATGTGTTTGCCGATTTAGATAAATTTTTACGCTGGTTCTGTTCCATTGTGGGGAGGCAACTCAAACTAAAAAGTAAGATTAGCGATTCTTGGGATGAGATTTACGGTAGTAAAGACAATTGCACGGCATACTTTGAGGATTATGTTCTCCCAAAAATCGATGGTGCACTTGTAATTTCATTAGATGAAGTGGATCTGATCTTTCGTTATCGTGCAATCGCTGAGGACTTTTTTGGATTGCTCAGAGCTTGGCATGAGGCAGCAAAAAGTGACGATTTGTGGAAGCGTTTGCGGCTGATTGTTGTTCACTCTCAAGAAGTTTACATTCCACTAAATATCAATCAGTCCCCATTTAATGTAGGATTACCCATTGAATTGCGGGAGTTTTCACGCGAACAAGTGACCGATCTTGTCAATCGGCATGGGCTGAGATGGACAGATGTTGAGATAGATCGTCTCATGACAATGGTTGGCGGTCATCCCTATCTAGTGCGCGTTGCTTTATATTACATTGCTCGAAATAGCATCGATCTTACTGATGTGTTAAAAACTGCTCCAACAGAGGCTGGTATCTATAGCGATCATCTCCGTCGTCATCTATGGAACCTTGAACAAAATCCTAAACTTGCTGAAGCGATGAAAAAGGTGGTAAGTAGTAAAGATCCAGTGAGATTACCCTCTGAGGAAACTTTTAAACTAGATAGCATGGGATTGACTTTGCGTCATGGAAATGATGCGATCCCACGTTGTAATCTTTATCAACTTTATTTTAGCGATCGCCTTGAGGTATACGACAATCTATGACAAACCCAAACTATACCTATCAAGCAGGAGGCTGTCTTCCTGCAAATGCTTCTACTTACGTGCGCCGACAAGCCGATGAAGATTTGTATGAAGGTATAAAAGCTGGAGAGTTTTGTTATGTACTGAACTCAAGGCAGATGGGCAAGTCTAGCTTGCGAGTTCAGACTATGAAACGATTACAATCAGAAAGTTTTGCTTGTGTTGAAATCGATATGACTTCGATTGGCAGCCAAAATCTCACAGCCGATCAGTGGTATGCCAGTATCGTTCGCAATCTTGTAAGTGGGTTTAAACTTGGGGAACAAATTAATTTAAGAACATGGTGGCGCGATCGCGATCTCATTTCATCAGTACAAAGGTTTAGCGAGTTTATTGCAGAGGTTTTATTAGAGAATATTTCGCAAAAAATTGTCATTTTTATTGATGAGATCGATAGCGTGCTTAGTCTTCCCTTTAATGCAGATGATTTTTTTGCGTCGATTCGCGCTTTTTATAACAGTCGTGCCGATCACCCTGACTTCTATCGACTCACTTTTGTATTGCTCGGTGTGGCGACTCCCTCTGACCTAATTAAAAGCAAACAGCATATCAGTACGCCTTTTAATATCGGACGAGCGATCGAGCTACAGGGATTTGAGATTGATGAGGCACAACCACTTGTCGATGGTTTAGCAGAAAAAGCTGCAAACTAGATTTGATGAGAATTTATCCAGAAATCCTGAAGAATTAGAAGAATTAGATAAGATTTCAATTGAATCATCAAAACTCTTGGCTGAATTAGAGACACAGATAGAACTCGAAATAAAGCAAGCTGATGCTAAAACAAGGTTTGATGTACTTTTAAGACAAGAGCAGTTTGAGGAAGCTGTTGAAGTAGTTAAAGAGTTACAATCTTATAGCTTTAATCTAGCAACTATATATGAGACATTAAATAATCTTTGCTGGTATGGTAGCTTAAAGGGAAAAGCTTCTGAGGTAATGTTTGCTTGCGAAATTGCAACTCAAGAGATGCCAGAAGATGAACACTGTAGAGATAGTCGAGGTTTAGCTAGGGCATTAACTGGTAATTTTGAAGGTGCAGTCGAAGACTTTCAGTTCTTTGTAGATAGAACAAATAATCTAGAATTAAAATTAGAACGCGAACGTTGGATTCTTTCGCTTCAGAAGGGAATTAGTCCTTTTACAAAAGGCGAACTCGAAAAATTAATATTAAATCTCTATCAATCTGATAACTCAATTAACGCTGAGGTAGAAGAGAGTCAATTTGAAGATACTCACGAAGTTTGGTATAACCGAGGTGTTAATCTTGGTGATTTAGGTAGGCATATTGAAGCAGTAAGTGCTTATGACGAGGCAGTAAAGATAAAGCCTGATTTCTATCAAGCTTGGCACGATAGAGGTATTGCTTTAGAAAGATCAGGAAAATATATAGCCGCGCTCGATTCTTATGATAAAGCCTTAGAAATTGTTCCTGATGATTTCGAGGCATTGTACAAAAAAAGCAGTGTATTAAGAAAATTAGGGAGGTACGAAGAAGCACTATTTGCTAAAGATAATTGCTTAAAAATCAAACCTTATAGTTATATTGTGTGGTTTTATCGAGGTGAGGTGCTAAGGAATTTAGATAGAAATGAAGAAGCAGTCTTATCTTATGATAAAGCTTTAGAACTAAAACTTGACTTTTATGAAGCTTGGAATGAGCGAGGTGTTGCTTTAGGTAACTTAGGGAGATATGAAGAAGCTGTTGACTCTTTTGATAGAGCTTTAGAGATACAAGCTGACTACTACTCAGCATGGGTTACGCGTGGGCAAGCATTAAGTAACCTAGAAAGATATGAAATGGCAATCGCTTCATTTGATAAAGCTATAGAGATTGAACCTGATTATTATTCAGCATGGGATATGCGAGGTTTGACACTAATAAATTCAGGTAGTTACAAAGATGCGATCGCATCATATGAAAAAGTTTTGGAAATTCAACCAGAACATTCAAGCGCTTTGTATAACAAAGCCTGTGCCTACGCTTTACTTGGCGAGATTGCACTTGCTCTAGACAATCTAGAAAAGGCTATTCAGTTGAATTCATCAGAGTTTCTTGATTTAGCAAGGAAAGATAAAGACTTTGACTCGCTACGTTCCAATCCGAGATTTCAAGATTTAATTGCCGATTTGCCGACCATCCTGAATGATAAGGCTCAAAATAACGATCCTGATAAATTTTATAAACAAGGAGTTGCTCTTGCTGATATAGGTAGATATGAAGAAGCTATTGTTTCTTACGATATAGCATTGAAAATTAAACCTGATTTCTATGATGCATGGTACAAGCGAGGTTCTGCACTTAGAAATTTAAGTAGATATGAAGAAGCCTTTGACTCCTACGAGCAAGCTTTGAAAATTAAACCTAATAAAGGTGTTGTATGGTTTCAACGAGGTCATGTTCTATTAAAATTAGACAAATATGAAGATGCTATTTCATCCTTTGATAGAGCAACACTAAACAATCCTGATTCTGACGAAGCTTGGTATAAACGTGGCTTAGCTTTAGGTAAATTAGGTAGATACGAAGAAGAGATTGCTTCTTATGATAAAGCTTTAAAAATTAATCCTTACAAATATAATGCATGGCATAACAGAGGAATTTCTCTAAAAGAACTTGGTAGGTATGAAGAATCCATTATCTCCTATAACAAGGCACTAGAGATCAAACATGACGACTGCGAAGTATTGAAAAATCGGGGTGTTGCACTTGTTCATTTAGGTAGATACGAAGAAGCTATCGCATCATATGAAAAAGTTTTGGAAATTCAACCAGAACATTCAAGTGCTTTGTATAACAAAGCCTGTGCCTACGCTTTACTTGACGAGATTGAACCTGCCCTAGAGAATCTTGAAAAAGCTATTGAGTTAAATCAATCTGAGTATTGTGATTTAGCCAAGAATGACGCAGACTTTGATTTAATCCGCTCTGATTCAAGATTTCAGTTATTAATTAACAATTCTGAACCAAATCCAATTTTGTCTGATTTACTTCAAGTCTCCGATAAAAGCTCTAATTCCTTAGAGACCAATGCTAATAAGTAGCTAGGCATAAGAAAACTCAAAATAGGAAGTATCAAAGCCAAGAGAATCGTAACGGGAAAGAAGAGCATCTTGATACCCCACATTAAATAATCCTCAGAGTCAAACATTTGTCCAGAAAGATGGTCACGCTTTAAATGTAACCACTCCAATTCAATGGGATTCATCTCGGAGCAGTAGGGAGGCAACTGAAATAAAAATAAGCCCTTACGCTCCCACTCAGGAATTTTGAGTTGTACTGCCTTAGAGGTATGGGTAGAGCTATTATCTTGACCAATGACAGTAATTACACGATGACGCAAGAATAAATCCGCAGCTAAATCAGCCTGTCGATCCATGATTTCCATATATTCTTTGCTGGTGATACTACCGATGCGATAAGCAGCATCAAAACTTACTTCAGGCTCCAACACACCAATTAAACTGACACGCTTACCTCGCAATGCTGTTTGCTCAAGACGTTTACTCTGCCCTTGCCGAATCCAGCCATACTGCACAGGAGACCAACAACTAAATCCTGTTTCATCTAGATATTTCAAACAAATCTCGCCTGCTGCTGCCGCTAACTCTAAAAAATCTAAATCGGCTTGTTTTATGGCTTTGGTTTCTTGATCCTGTTTGTCTTGGTGGGAAATTCGCGCCCGTTTCCATACCCAACCCTTTTTTTTAGTAGTTTCCTAATGCGGTCACTACTTAGGTTTACTTGTCTTTCTTGCTGAAGCTTGGCGGATAATTGCTGACTGTTGTACACCTGACTATCTTGTTCCAGACAGGTTTCCAGATATTTCAGGTCTTCCTCTTGCCATTGTTTTGGTCTTCCTGTTTTGGGCAAGTCATACAACCCTTGTTCGCCATTTTGTTTCCATCTTTGGATGATTTCTCGCACTGTTTGTTCATGCCACTCGAAATATGCTGCTATTTGGGCGACTTTCCACCCATGACTGCTTAGCCGTATCGCTTCGGCTCTGTGTTTTACTCGTTTTCCTGTGGCTTCTTTTTGGCTGATTTCCAGCAGTCTTTTGTCTTCTTCTAGACTCAGTTTTACTTTGAGGGCGGCTGGCATTGTTCGGCGTGTTATTGAACTGCTTTATCTTAACTTTTCTTTGGTCTACCTACTTAATACAGATAATCTAGTTTTGCACCTTTCTAATGAAGTAAAACTGGAACTAGTTTTTATACCTGCGGGTAATTTTGTAATGGGTTCTCCAATGGATGAGAAAGATTGTCGAGATAATGAAAAACCACAACACAATGTGAGCATTCAATCATTCTTTATGGGGAAATACCCAATTACACAAGCTCAATGGCAGATTGTGTCAGCTATGCCAAAAGTTAAAAGAGATCTCAAGCCAGAACCATCTCGATTTAAAGGAGATAATCGCCCCGTCGAGCAAGTATCTTGGCTAGAAGTAATAGAATTTTGTACAAGGCTATCTATACATACTGGAAGAAAATGCAGGCTTCCTAGTGAGGCAGAGTGGGAATATGCTTGTCGCGCTGGAACTACTACAGCTTATTCCTTTGGCAGCAATCTTACTAAGTTAAGTAACCATGTTTGGTATTCTGAAAATTCTAGAGGTCAAACTCATCCTATCGGACAGATGCAGCCAAATTCTTTCGGTTTATTTGATATGCATGGTAATGTGTGGGAATGGTGCGCCGATGATTGGCACGATAACTATGGAGGAGCACCCGAAAATGGGATCAGTTGGATAAAAGATTATCTGAATTATGAAGCACCCCAATCACTCAAAATGCTTCGCGGTGGTTCATGGTTCAACCTTTCTAATCATTGTCGGTCAGCCTTTCGCTATTTTAGCAATGCTCGCCGTCAGTACGACGACATTGGTTTTCGAGTTGCTTGCTCTATACAGTAAGAAATTTCTTCTGTCAACTGGTTGTCGATTTTGCCAGCAATTCTCATTATGACTTTTGATTAGCCTAAACCGTCAAATTTTCAACGAAGACATCGGCTTTTCAAGGACAGCTATTGCGACTATGCTCAATAGCTAACGCTGGATCAAGGTAATTTTTCCATAATGAGAATTGCTGCGATTTTGCCCTCTCTCAGATCTTGCATCCTCCTCCTCTGACACAGTTCACAACTCTGGTAGTCATAAACTAAAAAGGAAAGGACGCTCATTAACGCTAAAAACAAGATCATTACTGACTATAAACTACAGTCAAACTATTACAAAATCGATCCTTTCCTTTTTAGGACTAAAGAGTTTACTATATTGCCCACTTTTTACACTTATTGAAAATAGCTTTCATCATTAAAATCCTTTTGGCAACAATTACCCAAACAATTACGCGCACTACGAATACAACCCGACTCCGCAAACCTCCGCCCATGTTTCTCCACCGTTGGTTTAGCTAACCAAAACAGAGGAATACCCGTTAACTTCCAAGTTAAGCGTCCAAAAGAATGAAAAACATCCCAAGCCTCATCTTGCGAAGGTTTCACATAGAACTCATGCAATTCAGAACGAAACGCATCCCAAAGCAATCCGATAGTTTGTGGATGATATTGATCGTAAGCCAGCATCCCTTGTTTGTAAGCCTCAATTAGATTGCTAGGCATCGGTAAAACTTGGTAAACAATGTCAGTAATCTAACACAATTACTAAACTTGCAACAGAAATATCTTAGAACAGATAATTGTCACTTATTTGCTGTTAAATTCAAATAAATAAGTATAAACACTTATTGCTGTTAACGTAAATTATAGGTTTCAGGATTGTGCTTGGCTCGTTGCGATATATTGAAGGGGTATCTCTGCCCGTTAGTTGTCGTCATGCCAAAATGGTTTAATACTGCTGGTCCTTGTCAAGCTGATATTCATTACATGCTGCCGTCTACGGATCGGCTGCCTGAAATAGTGAATTTGATTGCCCAGCGTAACTATTTTGTGATCCATGCACCAAGGCAGGTGGGTAAGACTACAGCAATGCTGACACTTGCTCAAGAGCTAACTTCGAGCGGTCAATATACGGCGGTAATGTTGTCTCTGGAAGTGGGGGCTGTATTTTCCCACGATCCTGAATTAGCAGAGCGTGCAATTTTAGATGAGTGGCAGGATGCAGTTAGATTTTATTTACCGCCAGAGTTGCAACCAAGTCATAGCATTTTAGGGGAGTCAGGTCGTCAAATTGGGGCGTTTTTGGCAGCATGGGCACAGGAGTCACCACATCCTTTAGTGGTATTTCTGGATGAAATTGATGCTTTGAGTGATGAAACTTTAGTTTCAGTGCTGAGACAAATCCGCTCTGGGTTTCCGCGTCGTCCACAGGGATTTCCGCAGTCATTGGCACTAGTAGGGATGCGCGATGTACGGGATTATAAATATGCTTCAGGAGGAAGCGATCGCCTGAATACTTCTAGCCCTTTTAATATCAAAGTGCGTTCCTTTACTTTGAGTAATTTCACACTTGAGGATGTGAGGAATCTTTATCAGCAACATACAGATGCGACGGGTCAAGTATTTACGCCTGAAGCGGTTGATTTAGCTTTTCATTTGACGCAGGGACAACCATGGTTAGTCAATGCGATCGCTAAGGAAATTGTGGAATATATCACGAAAGATCCTGCAATTCCGATTACGGCTGATTTGGTAAATGAGGCTAAGGAGATTCTGATTAAGAGACAAGATACCCATTTGGATAGTCTTGCTGAAAGATTGCGGGAAGATAGAGTCAGAGCGATTATCCAACCAATTCTGTCTGGGCAAGAACTAGTCAATATGCCCGAAGATGACTTACGCTTCGTACTTGATTTAGGTTTGTGCAGCCGAGATAGTCGCGGAGGTATTCAAATTGCTAATCCAATTTATCGGGAAATTATTCCGAAAGTATTAGCTTCGATAACGATCGCGTCTTTAACTTCAATAGCTCCAACATGGTTAGATAATGATGGGAACCTCAATCCTCAAGCGCTGTTAGATTCTTTTATATTATTCTGGCGGCAGCATGGAGAGCCATTATTTGACAGTACACCCTATCCAGAGATTGCGCCTCATATTGTATTGATGGCATTTTTGCACCGTGTTGTTAATGGTGGTGGCACGTTGGAAAGGGAATATGCCATTGGTTCGGGAAGAATGGATATCTGTTTGCGATATGGTAAGGTAACTTTGGCGATGGAGTTGAAGGTATGGGCTGATAAAAGACCAGATCCACTTAAGGATGGTTTGCCACAGATTGATAAGTATTTATCGGGATTGAGTTTGGATACAGGTTGGTTAGTGATCTTCGATCGCCGTTCTGGTTTGCTGCCGCTAAGCGAGCGCACGACGACGGAGAATGTGATTAGTCCCGCAGGGCGAGAAATCATTGTGATTCGAGGCTAAAGACTAATTGCTATGTCAATACCAGAGCCAACTTTAGTTATTTATGGTGAACCGCCCAAAGCGATCGCCACTACCGACTTACGCCAAGCAAGGGTTGATGAATTTTTAGCATCGAGGTCTTTACAGCCCAAAAGTCGTAAGGCTTATCAAGCAGACTTGCGGATATTTATGAATTGGTGCGATCTGGCTTGGGTGGATGTGAGTCGTCGTAAAGTGACACAGTTTAAAACTTTTTTGCTGAAGGAACGTGAGTTGGCTCTGAGTTCGGTGAATCGGGTGTTGCGAACTCTGAAATCGTTTTATCGATGGATGTTGCTGTCGGAATATGTGGTTGCCGATCCGACGATTGGGATTCAGCAGGAGCGATTGCCCGATCCTGTGGCAAAGGATTTAGAAGATGAAGAGGTGTTGCGAATTTATGAGGCGATTGAGTTGAGTAAATTGGTGTTACGCGATCGGGCTTTGTTTTCGGTGTTGTTGCATGGCTTGAGAGCGGAGGAGGTTTGTCGTCTGAATATTGAGGATTATGTGAATAGGGAATTGGTGATTAAGGAGGCGAAATGGGATAGTAAGGGAGAAGTGCCTTTGACGAAGTTGGGTATTCAGGATTTGGATGCTTATTTGGTTTGGCGGAGGGAGCAAGAAGGGGAGTTGTCGAATGATAGTGCTTTATTTGTGTCTTGCTCTAATCGGAGTCAGGGTAAGCGGTTGACTTATTGGGGGATTCGGCATGTGATGGATGATTTGGCTGAGAAAACGGGAATCGATTTGCATTCTCATCGTGGGCGGCATACTTTTGCGACGAATCTGATTGTGAAGTATGAGTTAGATCCATCGTTGGCGATGGAATTGACTCGACATCGAGATGTTAGGAGTTTTAGACGCTATACCAATCGCAAGAATAAGATTGCGGCGAAACGTGCTTTTTTAAAGGCGGCGGAGATGTTGAATTAGGAAGGAGATTTTTCGGTAGTCCTAAAAAGGAAAGGATGAACGAGCAGGCAAAGAAGCGTTGTAATGATGAATAAAATTCCAAATCGCACCAATGTGGTTTTCCAACATTTTAGAAAAGGATAGGGTCTTTCTAATTAGTCTTGATACTCGTTGTCGTAACGTACAGTTGAATCTCTCAATATAGTTGGTCTTTCCAGAGTCTTTACCGACAGCCCTATGAAGTTTGCTGGGCAGGACAACTGGATAAGGTGTGTAGAAATCAGTGTAAATCACCGCACATTGTCGATAGACACTAGGCAACGCTTCCCATAACTTCTGAGCTGAGTCCCCAGAACGATCGCCGATATAACAACCTACTATTTCACGAGTCTCGGTATCAATGGCAAGCCATACCCACTGTTTATTGCCTTTGGCATCCACAAAAGACCATAATGCATCCATCTGTATGGTCAAACGGTGTGTTGTTTTGGGTTCTACCTCAACAGGTTGAGGAACGTTCTCATATTTATGATTGACGTAGCTCTGCAACCATCGTTCTGACACCTTGAGGACGCTGGCAATTCCAGCTAGAGGGATTTTTTCTAGTAGTAGTGTCTCTAAAAGGTCATAAGTGTCTTGGATACGCTTTTTAACCACTGATACCGACTGGCTGGATGGGCACGATAGCATTGACTCTGACATTGCTTTACTTTGTAACAACCATCTGGATATTTTCCTCCATCCTTTCCTTTTTAGCACTACCAAATATCGAATTGGGCTGAGTCTAAACGACCAGCCTTGTATAAGGTTTCGGCAATTTCAGAAAATTTCAACACTGCATGGGCTTGGTAATCCTGGCGCTCTATTTTCTGGTTCACATCCTCTTTGAGATCGATCAATACAACTACATCCTTCACCATTAAACCCACAGATTGCAGTTTTTCGATGCTTTCTAGTACACTCTTACCTGTGATCAGAACGTCATCAATCAACACAACCGTATCACCGTTCCGAAATTTCCCTTCAACTAAACGACGGCTTCCGTGGGCTTGGACTTCTTTGCGGGGAAAAATCATAGGGTAGTTGAGGCGCAATCCCAAACCCGTTGCCGTGGGCAATGAGCCGTAGGGAATGCCTGCAATGAGATCGAAGGTCAAAGTTTGGAGAATATTGGCATAGGCTTTGAGGACTTGCTCGAATACTTGAGGATGGGAAATGATGGTGCGTAGATCAATGTAATAGGGAAATGTTGCACCCGATGCTTGGACAAAGTCCCCAAACTGAATGCAGCCAATGTCATAAAGCTGCAAAATCAAATCTTTATGAGGATGTTCTTGCAGCAGGCAAACATTTGGGAACCAAACTGAACAGGTTGGATTTCCCTGATTCATGTCAGCTATGATCTGGTTGATATCATTCTGTAACAATCGGATAGCATTTCTGGGAGATTCACAGCCTAACAGATCATCAGGAGTAGAAATAATCAGCCCATCAGCATTGGAGGTTAGCCCTGCTTTCAGAAATGCTTTCAATTCTGTTGGCTCTAGCGAAATGTCATCTGCTAAGATCAACCGCTCAGGCGAAATCGCACGGATACGAGCAAAGACCTCAGCGCTGCCAGCCACTTCTAGCCCCAACTGCTCGGCAATCCCCCAAGTTTTAGCTTGCTCTACTAAATTCAGATAGAACGGTGATTGATGGCTCGGATATTCCTGCAACATTGCTGTTGAAGAATTGTCCGTAGCACACAAGATAAATACAGCTTTATCTGGATAGATGAGAAAGGGAGTCACGCCATCTTGCCCAATGTATGGATTGAGGGTAACTGCATCTACCTGCCAGACTTTAAAGATCATCTGGGCAAAAATTCTGCTGGTATGACTGTCACTATGCTGAGCATCTAAAATAACTGGAATGTGATGTGGGATAGTTGCTAATATCTGCCTCAATAATCCTAGTCCCGAAGCCCCCAATGCTCGATAGAACTCAAAAGTTAGTGTGTAAGCGCAAACTAAATCAGCCGTTTCAACAATCAACCATTGCAACCATTCCTCTAATTCCCAAATATGAACATGGGCTTCTTCCCATCCACCTAAGTGTTGGGGCCATATTTGAGGATTAGGAGCGAGTTCAACAGAGAGTAAACTCTGATTGCGCGTCATAGCCTTGCCCAACTTATCGCAAAAATTCATAAACACTTTTGGGGGAGAAGGATCTAATCTTCATAAACGCGACACTCCAAAGCATTAGGATTATCTTCGCAGTATGATTGGAGTGAATTCTGTTCCTTTTTTTTGACCAGTTGATGGTCGGCTCCCGCTTGGAGGTTCTCAACAAAATCCCAAGCCGCAGCGCACTCTGGAGAGTTGCTTCCTCTAGCCATACAAATAGTCCTTGCGTCTTCGCGGGCAATTTCGATTTCGTCTTCTATAAACAGTCGTTTCGGATTTTCTACAAAGTCACTCTTAAAGAGAATATCACTGACGGAAACAATGCCCATCAAGGTTTTACCCTGAACCACAGGCGCTCGACGAATGTGGGTTTGAGCAAATAACCGCGCCACATATTCCACACCCAGTTCGGGATTGATGATCACACAGGGCTTGACCATAATTTCGTAAACCCGCACGATCTTGGGATCGAGACCAAAGGCTGCCACTTTGTAGATAATGTCGGTTTCGGTCACCATCCCATAGGGGTCTTGTTCATTGCGTGGTTCGACTATCAGTCCCCGTAGGCGTTTATCTTTCATCAACTTCACAGCATCTGCAACCGTTGCCGAGCCACGAATGGAGACAACGTTTGGGGTCATAATTTCTTCGGCTTTCATCATAGGAATTTAAAATTTTATTCAATGGGATAAGTGGAATATGCTCAAAAACTGGCTAGTATTTCCCAGAAAGTAATTTGCTGGGTGGCAATTTCATTACAGATCGTAGAGAAGTAAGAGGGTAATCGCTGATTTTGTGCGGGGCTGCGGTAGTCGCTGCATCGTTCTCCTGAATGCTAGGTGCATAGATGCCAGGTGCATAGGCTTCAAGCACTGCACCATTTTGCGAACACATTGTCATAAAATAGTCGCAAGTTGGACATTCGGTCTGAGTCACTTGTAGGCTTGGGCACTTGCAGCCAATGGTTAAGCGATCGCTCAAGAGCCGTTGAGCCACGCTGCCACAGTTAGGACATCGAATTTCTATGCGTATATTCATCGTCGCACCTCAAAATTGAATGATTTTGTGAGAAGGAAATGTTCAAAAGCAAGGGGTAAACCACTTTGGAAGACTATCGTTGTCGTTCTACCGCAGCCGTAAATTCTTCATAGGATTTGACCCCAACTAACGTTTCCATCAATGCGCCCTGTTTAAAGACCATGACGGCTGGAATACTTCTAATCCCAAAGCGTTTGGCTACGGCTTTGTTATTGTTGTTGTCCAGATCGAGTTTGAAGACTTTAACGCGATCGCTATAATCTTCAGCCAGTCGATCAATTAATGGCGCAACCATTTTGCAAGGACCACACCAAGTTGCCGTGCAATCTACAACCATGAGTGATTCATTGCTCAATAGGGAATCAAATTCAGTTTCATCTTGAATAAATGCAGCCGTACCCATGTTTATATCTCCAAATTGATGATGTGTGACTTAGTACTGTGTGACTTAGCACAAATTTTCTTCTTGGTGCGTTTTAATCGTGCAATTGGATCGGGGATAAGTAACACAGGTCAGCACAAACCCAGCATTCACTTGGTCTTCATCTAAAAATGATTGATCCGACTGATCCACTTCACCAGAAATCAGTTTGCCAGCACAGCTAGAACAAGACCCTGCCCGACAAGAAATTGGTAAGTCAATGTCCGCTTCGCATGCGGCTTCGTAAACGGTTTGATCGTCTTGGACATCAATGGTGACATCTAATCCCTCGTCATTCACGAGTTTTACTTTGTAAGTTGCCATGCGGTACTCCTAATCAAAACAAATTTAAGGCGTTAAGTTGGGATACACTGTTGTTGCAAGTCATTGAAGTGAAACCACCATGACAGCAGTTCCTTCTAACAATTTATCTGCCTGGGAGCGCCTAGAGCTAGGCAGGCAAGCAAAAGCAAGCAACGGTGGTTATGCGGGCTACGGATCGCCTGCGTTTGGGCAACGATCCGTAGATGGTGAATTAGTGAATGACCCAGAAGAGTCAGAGGTAATTGAACTAATTCGCCGCCATCACAAATCTGGGAAATCGTTACAGAAGATTGCCGATTGGCTTAATGAAAATGGGTACACCACCAAACGAGGTCAACTGTGGCAGCGTATTTCCGTAAAACGAGTGCTTGATCGACTTTATGGAAAAATGCCCAGAATTTCTGGAGTAACATCTCAGGCTGAGCAAAATCTAGAAGTATTGCCCTTGGTGTCTAGCGACACCACTCCTAAAACCATTAAAGCCTCAATACCTTTTATATAAATAACTATAGCCCCCAACGTGTTACATCCCTGTATGATACACCGAAATTGGTCAACAGCTTTACTAATTTATGTAGTAGGTGTTAGACGAAACGTTGCATTCCTCTAGAATAAGGTTGATGGCACTATATTTTGGGACAGCAGACTCCACCTGCAAAACCGATGTTAGGAGTTTTAGGCGCTATACCAATCGCAAGAATAAGATTGCGGCGAAACGTGCTTTTTTAAAGGCGGCTGAACGGTTAGATTAGAGGAATTGTTCGGCGGCACTATCTCCAATTAGTATAGTTAACATGAGTTCGGGATAAGGATTTAACCCAATATCACGCTCTATAGTAGTCCCTGCAAGGAGAAAAGACATCTATAAAACCACAGTGCTTTTTACTTAGCAATAAAGAATTTAAAGTGAAAGCCACGATTTTTGACTGCTTCAGCATCGCTCTGGAGAATATTACTTGATAGATATAGGATTCAGCCTTTCTTATCCCGAACTGATGTTAGTTAATAGGAAGTGGGTAATTCATGACGACTGTTGTTACTTTTTTTGGCGATCGCATTGTGGCGGAATATAGACAGGCATTGAACTGGTTATTATTTGGCTAATAGGACCTAATAGGGGCGATACACTGAATTTGTCTCTACAAATTTGGAACCTGTGCAAGAGTTAATGACCCCATATTCCGCTCGTAATGGAAGGGAAAAAACAATTAGGAAACAGGAGCAGGAAGCAAATAATAGCGTTGGCAGGAGGGAGAAAAGAAATTCAAAATGTGAAGGTGAAGAGGAGACAAATTTGCAACTTGAGTCAGGTTCTGAAAAGAAACCAAATGAACCGCCATAAAACATTGAAAGACCCAACGCAAAGTTGGTGAATTAGTGGTTGGCACTGGACAGTTAAAGCGTGATCGACGTATTTGCATTTTTTTAGTGTCATGAAATAGACGTTTCAGCCACTATCCCTGCTTAGCTGACCAATGCCCCATTGGTAAAGAGGTTGATCATTTGCCATTGAGGATCGGAGAGCGATCGCTTGACGATCGCACCGCACCCAAGTCATAAACACCAGTTTTTCCTTCAGGAATGTCAATGGAGAAGATGGCGGGGGGATCGTTAAACATTTTTAACTCATAGCGACCTGGTTTAATTCCTTTTAAGACAAACTTTCCTGCCTTATTCGTGAATATTTGTAAGGGAGTCCAATTGGGATCGGATAGAGAAATAAATTCTCCAGACAGTTGAGATAGCGGCTCATTTTTGTTATTGCGTAATGTACCGCGTAAAAAGATAGTTGCATCAGTACCAACACGGATCGCCGTTCCACTTTTGTAAGTGGGTAAAATCGCATAGTTGGTTTGACCTAAATCGTAACCCATAGGCAAATTTTGAGCAGAAATACGGATTTTGGAAACTTGATAGGGTGACAAATCGGGTAAGATAGCTGGTCCAATTCCTTCTATCTGCGCGGCATTACCACCGATCGCATTGGGGTTAATACCGATTACACGACCTTGCAGAGTGGGGTGCGGCGCGACTAAAACGAAGCTACCCGTAACGGGGCGCGAGATCCCCCAATAGCCATCGGCAAATACCAAAGACGTTCCGAAATCCAACTGAGTGGTATTTGTAGTTTGCCCCTTACGATTAAGCGAAGTATTTTGGGATAATGTGAATTCTCCTCGATAACCGCGATAGTTGAGTTTACCTGTGAAACTGTCATTTGAAGGGTTGCGGGTGATATCCGCAGCCATACCAATGCCTTCTAAATTTGGGGATGAATTAGTCCAACTTGCCCTTGTGGTGGGAGCATCTTTATTAGTTATATCCATTGCAGCTTGGAGCGTTTGCTGAGTTTGTGGAATTGTGCCTGACCAAGTTACGCCGATTAAAATTTTTTGTTCTTTAGGCTTGATACCATCTCCCGATTCACTGAGATTCAACGAAATTGAGAAGCCATTGCCGAGGTATTTATTGAGGTTTAAGCCTATTTGATAGCTGTCAGGGCGATCGCGTCCCAATTGATAACGAAAATTTAGACTGCTCGTGATTTCCCAGAATAATTTTTGGCGATAATTGGCGGTGAAATCTAGCCGAGAGGGGTTAGTCATCTGAAGGCTAGAAGATGAATTTCTAGATAGATTATTCGATGAATTGGAAGACAAATTAGAAGATAAAAAGTTCGCACTGCGATGTTCGAGCGTGAAGCCAAAGGACTGATCTAAAGGATTGGTTTCCCCTGACTTGATAAATTCGTAACCCAAACGAGCCGCTAGCCCTAGCCCTAATTGCTCGGCATTACTAATAGCCGTATCCCAAGAAATATTACCTAATATTGTCGCCCAAGATCCCTCTAATCCCATGATTTGCTGACGGAGATCGGCTTGGAGATAGCCGCCCATTGAGAGGGTATTATTAATTCCTTGACGATAGGTGGCAAAAATAGTCGGCGATGTGAAATCATAACTAGTGCCATTACCGCTAGTTAGGCTGGGAAAACCAAAGATATAGGCGAATTGCTGTGCATTGGGAGCAAGTAGATTGGAGGCGATCGCATTGCTAAAGTCCAAACGCTGCACTCGTCCCACATTATCAGTAATTACTAACTGCACATCATTCACCCCAGAACCAAGGGTCAGATTCCGAATATCTTGCTGACCTGCCTTTAGTTCTAAGGTTTGCAGCAGTCTACCATTGACAAATACTTCTACGGTGGAGGGGTTTTCTAAAAAAAATTCGTATTGACTGACAGGACGGGTGATCAGATAGGGTTGCAAGCTGTAATTTCGGGCGATCGACAATCCTAATAAGGGTTTGCTGAGTTGATAGCCAACAGTAGGAACCCCCAGATCGCCGATCGCATAGGTGACAGCGCGATCGATGTCATCGTGGACAATCCGAAAATTACCCCTTGTCCATTCCGAACTAGCCCGTTCGACAAAGGAGAGATTACCTTCTAAAACCCAACCGTTCCAATTAAAAGCCGTATCAAAGTTGAGATTTAGCGGCTGCCTTGCCGTCTTACTGGAGTTCCCCTCATTATCAAAGACAAACTTCTCACCCCCACGAACTGTCAAATAGCCACTATATTGACTCGGCAAAATCGCATTTGCTGCTTCGGGATCCCCTGATTGCGAACTCAAAACATTGACTTTGCGCTGCGCTGGAGGGACTTCGATGAATAGTTCCAATTTCCGCGCGTCAAAGATAGCTTTTAAGCCATTTTGGCGCAATAGATCGATCGCAATGTTCTTTTCTTTATCAAGCCCAGCTTGCAACTTGTCGAGGACTTCTGAACGCACCACTTCCTTCAAGCTGTCAAGCAGAATTGTGGAATTGATCCTGATTTTTGAGCGATTATTAGCCTCCAATAAAATAGGAATCCGTCCCTTGATTTGACCATCGATCGACCAAGAAACCGTTAGCCTCTGATTGCCCTGTGGTGACTGAGGACGCTTAAATACCTGTTGAAAAAGCCCGTCTTCGGGAGGATCGGGTGCGATTTTTTGGGCTAGTGCGGCTCTGGGAACTAACAAAATAAGACTGATGACAGCAAGGAAAATCTGGCTGACAAAACCCATGAAATCTATTGTTTATAGTCAAATGTCGCGGTCACAGTTCCCTGGGGTAAATCCGCAGGATAGGGAATCACAAAGCGGCGCTTATGATTTGCCAAAATATTTTGACCGGTAATTTCCTTAAGTTGTTCAGTTGAGAGAGCCACGGTTTTACCGCCACTGGTAAGGCTTAACTTAAAATCTGCCAAGGTTGCTCTAGCTATGCCTTGATTGTTAAAGGTAATCGCAATTACAGGTTTATCCTTTTCTTTTTGGACAGCGACATTATCTAAAACTAGTTTAGGCTCGGCATTCTCAGGACGGACATAGAGAGAACCCATATATTTAAGCAAAATCTCGACCTTAGCAGTTACTTTGCTGGGTTTGCCAGCTTCAGGCTTGGTGAGATTAATCGGTACTTGTTCGGACACTAGGCGATAGTAAAGCTCCTTAGTTGGGTTTGAGTCGCCCACCCATGTCACGAGTACGGTTTGCTTGGTATTTGGTTGGAGAATTACTTGCGGTGGATAGATCAAAAAGTTATCATCGGCGGGTGTATAGCTTTCGTTCCCATCTATATCCATTTCACGAGTAACCACTGACAATTGGACGGCTTCTGGTTCGTTGCTATCGCTAATCAGATCGTAGGATTGGCTTGCCTCGGTGCCGATGGGAGTAAATGTCCGCGAAATGGGCTGAATTTTAAAGGCGAAACTGGGTTGAATATTTACCAGTAATAGAAATAACGTCAGCCAGAGTTGAGAAAATTGTAATTTCATATTTGTAGTCAAAGAAAGATTTAGCGAAGAGCGTGTTAATGATCCCCCTCAATCCCCCTTGTAAAGGGGGAAGAAGAAAATTTAATTAATTCTCCCTCCTTTACAAGCTACCGTGTACACACAAGTCGGACTTACCCCCTTTAATTCCCCCTTGCAAAGGGGGAGTTAGAGAGGGTAAAAAACTTCTCAAACATGCTCTAATTATCAGTGACAGTGAAAGTAATGCTACCTGTATAAGTCCCTGGAGCTTGATTGGGGGGTATAGTATAACTAATGAAAATACTTGAATCAGATGCATTCCCAGTACTAGAGCTTCTGGATAATTGCAGGGGATTAGAATCATAATAGTTGGGCAATTGCATAGACGTGGGCGATGTTGAGTTAGCACCTAGAGCTTCACCCAATCCGCCAAATTCTATAAAATTAGAACCTGATACTAATCTCCAATTACTAGCACTAGTTACGGTAACTTTAAGTCCATTCCTATTGTTAGTTAATAAACCAGATATAGCGGCAATCTTAATGCCAGTATAAGCATTACCAGGAGTCAAAGTAAGAGAGCCAGCATCAGGCGCAGGAGATAATGTAATTGGTAAAGCAGCAGGAACAGTACCACTCAAGTTAACCGTGGCGGTAGGACCAGCAAATGCCGCCGCCTTCGTCATGAGAGAGGCGGTTGCCGCCAAACTATAAGCCAAAAGAATACGATGAACTTTAATCATGATTACTAGTGATGTCTAGCTACAGGACAAAAAATAGAAACTTTTACTCAGAAAGGATTTTGGTAATTGCCTTAGATCCTCTCAGAGTAACAGCTTTTGGACGTTCTATTTTTGATCTTTGTCCTGTAGTTAGGATGTTTAGTTATTTATCGGTGGCAGTGAAAGTAATACTTCCCGAGTAAATACCTGCGGTAATGTTTGGGGCGTTATAACTAATGTACAGACTTGAATCTGGTGCAGCCCCTGCCACATTGGTATTTGTGATAGCGAGGTCAAAAGGAACATTGGACTGGAGGTTATTGTCTTGTATCCTTTTCCTATTCGCTGTCGCAATGCTACTCGAAGTGCTCGTAGATTCACCAAAACCCGTAATGACTATATACTCAGTAGTCGATGTCGATGTCAACCTCCAACTACTAAGTACACTAACTTTAAGTCCGCTGGAACTATTAGTTGCCGCACCAGTTATATTAGCGATCTTAAGATCATAAGTATTATTGCCAGGGACAAAAATCATAGCACTAGCCTCGCTCGTAGCAGTTACCGTAAGTGATAAATTAGAAGGAATAGTACCACTCAAGTTAACTTTGCCAGTAGTGTCAGCAAATGCAGGTGAATTCACCATTAGAGAAGCGGTTGCAGCCAAGCCAGAAGCCAGAAGAATACGATTAAATTTGTTCATAATTACCAGTGATGTATAGCTCAACAAGAAAAACTCAAAAAGCCATCTCAGAAAGGAAGCAAGATGATTGCCATACATTCTTTCTGAGCAAGAGTTTTAGGGCGTTCTATTTTTGATTTTTGTCCTGTAGATGTTTCGTTAATTATCGTAAGCAGTGAAAGTAATGCTTCCTGTGTAAGCCCCCGGAACTTGACTAAGTGGTACGCTATAATCAATGAAAACCATTGAACTAGGTGCATTCCCCGAGGTAGTAGTCTTTGTGACGTTGAGAGTATAAGGAACGGAGCTGTTAGTTGCAGTCTTTACCGTGGCTACTGAAGAGGAATCCGGAGCATCACCAACTGTGGTGATCGGTATAGTATTACTACCTGATGTTAATTGCCAAGTACTACTTACCAAAACTTTAAGCCCAGCAAGATTGTTGGTTTTCCCACCATATACCCAAGCAACTTTAACATCAGAATAATTTCTACCAGGTGTTAAATCAAGAGCAGAAGCAGAAGTCTGTGCATCTACTGAAAGGCTTAGAGTCGAAACAAGAGTACCACTCAAGTTAACCGTGGCGGTAGTGCCAGCAAATGCAGGTGAATTCGTCATTAGAGAAGCGGTTGCAGCCAAGCCAGAAGCCAGAAGAATACGATTAAATTTGTTCATAATTACCAGTGATGTCTAGAATGCGATTAAATTTGTTCATAATTACTAGTGATGTTAGCTACAGAACTAAAAATTGCCACTGTTACTCAGAAAGGATTTGAGGTAATTGCCTTACATTCTTTCTGAATAAAATTTTTTGGGCATTCTATTTTTGATTTTTGTCCTGTAGATGTTTAGTTAATTATTTATCACTAGCAGTAAAAGTAATGCTTCCTGTGTAAGTCCCCGCAGCTTGACCATTTGGTACAGTATAAGCAATGAAAATACTTGAATCAGATGCACTCCCGGATGAAGCAGTGTTTGTGGACATGACAGTATAGTTGCCAACTGGGAAAGGTTGATTACCCGTGACTGATGTAGCGGTAGTACTAGGAGCATCACCTATATTGGTGATGGCTATAGAATTAGCACCCGATGTTAACGCCCAACTACTACTTAACACAACTTTCAGTCCATTAGCACTGTTGGTTGAAGCGCCAGTTATCGTACCAACTTTAACATTACTATAGCTACCTGGTGATAATACAAGACTAGCAGCAGAAGGATTTGGAGTTACTGTAATTGTTAGATTAGAAGAAACAGTACCACTCAAGTTAACTGTGGCGGTAGTGCCAGCAAATGCAGGTGAATTCGCCACTAGAGATGCGGTTGCAGCCAATCCAGAAGCCAGAAGAATACGATTAAATTTGTTCATAATTACCAGTGATGTCTCGGATGTTCAGTCAAATATCGGTCGAAGCAACAGAAATACTTCATTTTGTAAGGTCAATAATCTTTAACCTAGTGATTAAAGTATTTACATTGACTTTACCCATGTAAAACAGTTTGCCTAAATTCCACCCCGTATTGATAACCTTATACTTAATATAGAAAAAAACCCAGAAAAATTTTTGTCAGTTTTTTGTCTAAATATTTGCCTAAAAATTGACAAAATAAAATAGCAATTGTCTGCAATAGACTAGATTACTTGATTGTATTTATGTAAAATCAAATACTACGGCTTAATTAAGGTATAAGGTTTTCTCTATGTCTAGACTTTCAATTTTGGGGGTGGAGAAAGTCAATGCAGTCATTAAAAAAAGCGGTCGTAATAAAACCGATCGCTATTGGGCGGAA
>NZ_JAAVJL010000008.1 GCF_012863495.1 Pseudanabaena yagii GIHE-NHR1 | reverse complement strand
GACTCCATTCATGGCGCAAGTCCTGTTTTGTGATGATGTCTGTTTCAGGATCGAGATGTTCATGGGCGTGCCATGTCCAGATAATCTCACCTGTGGGAGTGACTTCATAAAGTACGTCAGCATAGATGTCTGTGGCATTGACTTCACTATTGGGAACTCCGCCTTGGATTTTGAGAACTAGCTCTGCGGGAACCTTCTCGATCGCTAAAATGATCGTGTTGCCATTTTTCAAGCGCCGCCCGTCATGGTGATGATCGGGATGTTGATATTCCCAAACAATCTTCCCTGAAGGCTCAACCTCAGCAACTACACCACCCTTAAAGTTTTGCCATGCAGGAAACCTTGGTGGATTTTCTACGGTTTTGCCGTTATAGAATAGATTCCCATTCGGTAAAAAATAGGCATAGAGTCCAGGAGCATAGCTCAGATCTTGCACCATTCCTGAATATTCTAAATGGGAATAGGTTTAAGAACAATTTCAAAGCCATGACGAGCAGCAATATCGGCATTAATTCGGATGTATCGGAGAAGCTTCAACCAAAGGACAGAAGGGAATAAAACTGAAAGAGTTAAATCAGATGTAGCTTTCCAATCCAAGATAGGAGGACTCGACCATTGATCAATCCAATGAGCCAAAAGATAAGCAAGGAGAGAGAGGATAAGCCAACGGTAAACACCAAGTTTTGTCGATTGTCCAAAACAATGCAAACCAAAACGATGTTTGATGGTTTTGAAGAAACCCTCAATTGCCCAACGCTTACGCCCCAATATAACCAGATAAGCACCAGAATAAGGATGAGAAGAGACAACAAAGCGTAACTCACGTTTATTATCGGCTCTTTTGAGCCAGAACCAAGAGATGCTCAAAGGCGTAGTTAGCCCTTCGAGCATCTCTTGTTGTCCACGTTTGCCATGGCGATAAAGTTGTTTGACAGTACGTCCATCTTGAAGTTTACGATTGTTGCGTACACCGACAACAATGCGCCAAGACTTGACTCGGACAGAGTTGAAAAACTTGATGGTACTAAACTCAGTATCAGCAAGGACAATCACAGTTCTGTTTTGGGTTAGTTGCTTCGGGACTGTCCCCAATAATTTACAGGCTAAGTCAGAGGGACTGGGGTATCCTTTACCTCGCCATACTCTAAAACTCCACGGTACGCGCCACTCTCCATAGACCAGATACAGTACAACCAAATGTAGTCCTCGCTTGCCGTTGAGTATTCTCACCCATGGGTCAGGTTCGTCTTTAGGGGGATTACTCAAATGTAAAAACTTGCCGCTTTTTTCTAGGGTGGTCAAGTCTATCAGTATCTTTAATGGCACTTGTTTCGATGGACGATACTTGGCGATTTGTCCCAAAACTGCCTGCCTTGTTTCTCGAATCAACCCTTTCGTTGACCAGTTATAGTGATTGAGAAATCGACTTAACGAACTGGCTGATTTTATCTGTGTATGTTCTGGATATGGATGCCCTTGTGCTTCGAGGAATAGTCCCAATATTGCATTCAGACTTGCTTTTTGATACACACTTGGCATCAGACAAATTAGGCTATACACTAGCCCTTGGGCGTACTTAACGATGCTTTCCATAATCGTTATTGAATTTTCTACTACGCCCTTTTTTTCACATCTCTACTTTTTTTGCAACCTTTTTTTAGATTGGTGCAAGATCTCAGATAGGGTAATTTCCATTCATGGACAAGATTACCTTCGATATCAATTAGATAGATTTCGCCTTGCCCTGTTAGGGGAGTGAATAGGGTATAGCCATTGAAAGCCTTAGCAGGATTGTAAGCGCGAAGTCCTATACCCCGACGGCGAACGGTGTTTTGATCAACGGGTTGATTAATTTCGCTCTGTTGATTAGGCTTTTCGAGTGCGATCGTCATTGCTTTCTCTTTTATTCTCTCTGTCTACGTTTCAAGGTGTAGATCCCCCTCAATCCCCCTTAAAAAGGGGGAAGAAGAGAAAATTCTCCCCCCTTTTTAAGGGGGGCTGGGGGGATCTATAGCAACTTAGGAAATTTACAGGATAGTCAGGATAGAGGGTGAGGGCTAAACCGTCACCAATTCCTTCTTCTCAACCTTTACCGACTGAGGATCAGGCTTAACCCAAACTTGATCAAGTCCACCGCTAAGCAAGCGATAATGCTGGGTGGTATCTTGCTTGTTGAAATCAGTGCGACGGTGCATACCGCGAGTTTCGGTACGGGCAAGACCACTGTTATACATCCATCTTGCTGTCGCCACCATTGAAGCTGCTTCACGGGCGCGGACAACTTGCTCTTTTTGCTGTGCGCCACTGTTGCGGATCTCATTCCATAGATGGTCGAGATTTTGGAGAGAAGCTTTGAGAGTGGTTTCTGAACGGAACCAGTTGCGATCGTAGGGGAAGACTTCGCCTTGGGTGACGGCGATCGCTTCTTCAGGATTAAAGGCTTTGCGTCCATCCTGTTGTAGCCCTGCATCACCGACCGCACGAACTTGGCGATCGCTAACTTTTGCACCTAAACGCACTGCATATTCTGCTGCCGACTGTCCAGCCCAATAGCCTGAAGAGGTTGCCCAAGCGGCATTATGACTACCACCACCAGTGAAACCACCGCAAATTAATTCGCGGGTCGCGGCATCACCTGCGGCATAGAGTCCTGCTACGGAGGTGGCACAGGAGTAATCAGCGATGCGAATACCACCCGTACCACGTACCGTGCCTTCTAGACGTAGGGTGATGGGGAAGCGATCGGTAAAGGGATCGATGCCAGCACGATCGAAATAGATAAAGAAATTGGGTTGAGAAGCTCGCATCCAATCTCTGATCTCGTCGGTAACTTCGTTATCGAGACGGGCATAGACAGGCTGATCGATTAGAGTCTTGGCAATGACAGAGCGACCCTTCGCCGATCCTGCACCTTCAATGATCGTGCCATCTTCGTAGGTAAAGGAAGCCCATGAATAGAAGCGCGTTTTGGTAACTGAGGAATCTCTAGGGGCGATCGCATAGGCATTGGAAAATTCCATCCCTGAAAAATCGGCTCCTGCTTCGGCTGCCATCAAGTAGCCGTCACCAGTCAGCACATTGCAACCGAGGGATTTACTCAAGAAAGCACAGCCACCTGTGGCAATGATTACCGCCGATGATTTCACAGTCCAGCTTTCACCAGTTTGACGATTAACTCCTCTTGCGCCAGCAACTGCACCTTCGTTATCAACCAACAATTCCAAAGCAGGACTGTTATCCAGAATTTCCACCCCTGCTTTGCGAATCTTTTTCCGCATCAGGCGCAGGTATTCGGGACCTTGCAGCGATCGCTTAATTGGCTGACCATTGACATCAGGTTGAAAAGGATAGCCCCAGTCAGCCAAGGTATTGACATTGTCATAGGTGCGATCGAGTACACGCTGCATCCAATTGCGATCGGCTAGGAAACCACCCATCGCTTCCCGACTTGCCATTGCTTGTTCGCGCTGTTCAGGATCGGGGGGAATGTACCATACGCCATTGCCTGCTGCTGCTGCTGCACCACTGGTTCCACAATAGCCCTTATCTACGAGAATCACCTTTGAGCCACTTTGAGCAGCACTCCATGCTGACCAAGTACCTGCGGGTCCACCACCGATGACTAATACATCTGCTTCTAAATTGATTTCAGAAAGAGTTTTGGTTTGGCTAGACATAATGTTTTTCCTTAATAAATAACTTGGAAAACGAGTTAGATAGAGAAGACCCTCACCCCTAGCCCCTCTCCCATTAAGGGAGAGGGGAATAAGAAAATCTTATAAATTTATCTTCCTCCCCTTCTCCCGTTTTGGGAGAAGGGGCTGGGGGATGAGGGCAGACTTTCCTCGACGTAAGTCGCGATTTAAGAACTAGGCGACTGCCATTCTTTAATCTCAAAGTTGGTTTTTAACAACTTCTGATCGGCGAGAAACTGCTTAGTGGAATTGAGTAGTTGCAAACCTTCCGCAGGAAACGCTTCTTTGGTAAATAGATCAATGGGATAAGCCTGTTTAGAAATTTCCTCAGAATATCCACTTGCCCTAGATGCAAACTTATAGAAAGCATCAGGATTTGCTTTGATATCCTCTAGGGCTTTGAGACGAATCTTTTCCCACTTCTCGGCAAACCGAGGATTCTTTTTTAAGAAATCCTCAGTTACCACCGTGACACCTGAGCCAACTAGTTCCCTATGATTTTTGGCTTGATCGATCGCAGGGTAGCCCTGAGCGATTAACTCTAAGCCGATCGCGATCGAAAAGGGATAAGCGGCAATGTCACCACGTTCCAAAGCTGCTTTAGAATCCGTAGTAGAAACCTGTACAAGCTTGACATCCTTAGCAATACCCGCTTTCTCTAAGCGACCCAATAAATAATGATGTAAATAGGTTCCTTTGGTAACGCCAACCTTCTCGCCCTTTAACTCTTCTACGGTTTTCGCACCATTTCTCTTGGTGATTAAATAGGCATCATTCCCAACACGATTTTGATTGATAATTACTGTCTTTAAACCAGCCGATCGCCCAGCTAATGCAGGAGTATCACCATACATTCCTAAATCAAGACGATTACCTGCGATCGCTTCATTTAGAGGGGGACCTCCGACAAAGGGTACAAATTTTACTTCGGTAATTCCAAATTCCTTGAGTTCAGGAACTAACCAATTTTTTTCTAAAGCCCAACCTTCAGGTCCAATGGGAATCTTGCTTTCAGAGCTAATAAAACCAACTCGAAGTACCACGGATTCCGTAGGTGTTTGCTTAGCGGCGGCGACCTTGGGTGCATCGGCATCTTTAGTTGCTTGCACCGTGCCTGTGCTACAGCCACTTGTAGCTAGGGTCAAAGAAAGAATAGCGATTGCCGCGATCGCTGATTTTGTCCATTTAAGTAAAATTCTATGTCCAGATTTGGGTTGCATTACCCACACCTCTCAAATTTTTGATCAAAGGTTCTACTAAATTCACGATGTAGCTAAAGCGGGAACCTTCTCTTTGCTCCAGCCAACACTCCTGCGATAGCTGCCGAGAACTCCCGATGCAATCAGAGTCTTTTCATCCACGACTACATGCTCATTGGCGTTCGAGTCTACATACAGAGCATCGACAGGACAATACAACTCACACATAAAGCAGGTTTGGCAATTACTTTGTCGCGCAATCGCAGGAGGAGCATCGACAACACGCTCAAAAACATTCGTAGGACATACAGAGACGCAGATATTACATTGGATGCAACGGGTAGCACTGACAAGCTCAATCACAGTTTTGTTAACTCCTTACTATCGACAATACTCTCGTTTCCCGATTGATTTACCGTAGATTATTGCTATCAGTCTGCCATAGACCTATTCAAAACCAATGTCATCCAGACTACATTTTTCTGGAAACCTAATTATTAGTTTAACTAAATATTCTGCTGTCTAAACTTTTATGTTTTTTTGATTGTTTGTTGATTGCTCTTTGTCACCCTAGTGACATACTAAATCCAAAATACTACGGTATTAATATGTAGATACCGTAAATTATAAGCAAGGATTTCCCATGACCCAAAAATTAGCAGGCAAAGTCGCAATTATTACAGGTGCTTCCACAGGTATCGGTGCTGCTACTGCGATCACCTTAGCAGAGGAAGGTGCTTATGTAGCGATCGCTGCTAGACGCGCAGATAAATTAAATGAAGTTGCTCAAAAGATTGAAGCATCGGGCGGCAAAGTTCTCCAAGTAATTACCGATGTTACTGATGAAGCGCAAGTTCAAAACTTAATTGCAAAGACCAAAGAAACTTTTGGACGTATTGATATTTTGGTGAACAATGCAGGAATTGCGATCGCTGGACAAATCGCCAATGCGAATACCGATGATTGGCGCAAAATGATCAATGTGAATATATTTGGGGTCTTATATGCCACTCATGCTGTCTTACCAATACTTTTAGAACAAAAGTCGGGACATATTGTGAATGTCTCCTCAGTGGCTGGTCGCACTGTCCGCGCAGGTATTGGGCTTTATAACTTAACGAAATGGGGTGTGAATGCCTTTTCTGAATCATTGCGATTGGAAGTGACACCACAAAACATCCGCGTTACGGTTGTAGAACCTGGAATGGTGAATACAGAAATCGATCAGCATATCTCCGATCCCGTTGCCTACGAAAAGAGTCAAGCCCTTCGCAAATCAATTACGCCTCTAGAAGCGGAAGATGTTGCCAATGCGATCGCCTATGCCGTCAGTCAACCCGAACGAGTTGATATAAATGAGATTTTGATTCGTCCGACAACGCAGTATTGGTAATTGGGTAATAGCTTTTAGCTGTTAGCGATTAGCTTTTGGCTTTTGGCTTTTGGGTAATTGGTGATTGGGTTTTGGATGATTGATAGTGCAAAATAGGTTTTTACTTTTTACTTTTTACTTTTTACTTGTCTGCCTTCTCGCGATCGCGCCGCCAGTTTTTGCTGCTAACTCTTGTCCTGATGGGATGGTGTTTATTCATGGTGGCACTTTTCGGATGGGGTCGGATAGCGATCGCTTTCCTGAAGAGAAAGCTGCCGATAATGTCAGCGTGAGCAGTTTTTGTATGGATCAGCATGAAATCACCAATGCTGAATTTGCTAAATTTGTGAAGGCCACTGGTTACAAGACTATTGCAGAGATTCCTTTGTCAAAAGAAGAATTTCCCGATCTACCTGATGAGCAACGCTTAGCAGGTTCTTTAGTCTTTCAACCACCTAAGGAAGATGCTCAGCAAGTACCATTTCTGAGTTGGTGGAGTTGGACAGTGGGTGCAAATTGGCAGCATCCTTTTGGAAAAGATAGTTCTATTAAGGGGAAAGATAATTATCCTGTTGTGCATACTGCTTATAAAGATGCAGAAGCCTATGCGAAGTGGATTGGCAAGTCTATTCCTACAGAAGCGCAATGGGAATATGCAGCACGAGGGGGATTAGATGGTACGACCTATACTTGGGGCGATCAGTACTCAGAGAAGAAAGCGAATACTTGGCAGGGGATTTTTCCATTTTTTAATACTAAAGCTGATGGATATAAGGGTTTAGCGCCTGTTGGTTCGTTCCCTCCTAATGCTTATGGTCTCTATGATATGACAGGTAATGTTTGGGAATGGACTTCTGATTTCTTTGAGTTTGGACACGATCGCATGGCGCATCAGCATAATCCGATCGCTAGCGATCGCCATAAAAGTTTTGACCAAAAAAAGCCCGATGAGTCAGTGTTACATGTGATCAAGGGTGGCTCCTATCTCTGCGCTCCCAATTACTGTAGTCGTTATCGTCCTACGGCGCGGGAGTCCGAGTCTCCCGATACGGGAACTACTCATATTGGGTTTCGCTTAGTTATTGCTACTGAATAATTTTGCGATCGCTAAAGGAGCCTTGTAGATAAAAGCGATCACAAATGAGATTTATGAGGGTTGTCAAATTTATATGTTAGATTTGCACTACAAAATAAGGTAGTGATCAAGAGGTAAGGATAGACTAAAAGGGAAAGAAAAAAGTAAGGAAATGAGAAGTAGAAATGAGATGCCCTAGATGTGAAAGTGAGAATATCGTGCTTAATGGCTTAACTCGACATGGTAAGCAAAATCATAAATGTCGTGATTGTGATCGTCAATTTAGTTTAGAACCCAAGAATAAGCCAATCTCCGATGAAACAAAAGCATTGATTGAAAAGCTCATGCTAGAACGAGTATCACTAAGAGCAATAGTAAGGATTACAGGTGTTTCACTCCAATGGTTACAAAGCTATGTAAATGGTAAATTTCGTGGAGTAGCACGAAATTTAGATGTTAGTGTCAAAAAAAAGGCAAGTTGACCATTCAATGTGATGAAATGTGGTGGTCAGTGAGCTTGTCGAACTGTCGTTTGTTGGTAACAAGGGCAATAAACAATGGGTTTGGATTGCCATAGATCAATTGACTAGAGAAATTATTGGAATTTATGTAGGCAGTCGAGATGAAAATAGTGCTAGGTGTTTATGGGCTTCTTTACCTGCCGTTTATCGCCAATGTTCAATAGCTTATACTGATTTCTGGACTGCTTATGCTCTTGTATTCCCTGCTCAGCGTCATCGTCCTGTTGGCAAAGAAACTGGTCATACTCCTATATTGAGAGACTTAACTGCACTTTGAGGCAGAGAGTTGGACGACTAGTAAGAAAGACACTTTCGTTTTCTAAAAAATTAGAAAATCATATCGGTGCTATTTTCTTCTTTGCTCACCATTACAACTCATCCTTACCTCTTTAACACTACCAAAAATAAGAGCTTACCGATTAATAGTTTTTTATAGCTTATCTACCAATGGACAATTACTTTCAAGAGACTAAATTTATATTGGAGTTACTTTACTTTCATTATGAAGGTAGTCTCTATCAAGGACGAGGAGTTATGACTTGGCATCCTGATGAAGGTTTTCATCTCGAAGCCTTTTTAGACAATACAGTAAAGATTATAGAAAAAGTTGATATAGGAAAAATTGGTATTACACCCAAAAGCGATTTTTGTTCGATTAGAATGCGTCCTCAAGGCCTGATTGACTGACAAAAGTCTATGAAGCATAGTCGAGAGTAGAAGCATAGAACTCAATGCGGAATAATTTCTGAAGATGTTTTCGACGAGAAGCAATAGCAGGGTGAGAGTCAAGATAAGAAGTAAAAGAGTAGAAAGGCAAGAAAGCCCAGTTTTTAGTGATAGCGGTGTGAATCCAGTTCCAGCCAATCTTGAGATAACTAAGCCCACGAAACCAATGAGGATCAACCAAACGACGATAGCCAGAATCAGCAACCGCCAGTCCTTGAGCCGTTAAAAACAAGGTGGTCAGTGCTATCACAAAACAAAGGCGAGAAATGGCAGGAGCCGAACGTAAACGCGAAGATTCTAAATCAAAGCCATTAGATTTATCATCCAAGAAATTCTCCTCAATATCGAATCTCAGACCATACTCCCAAAAAGTTTGGAGTGTGGTAGGTTCAGTACTGAGAATATACCAATACTCTCGGCTCCCAGATTCCCAAGCCGCCGCAATATGCACATCGGTAAGACGCTTGGACTCAGTTTTGTGAACTTTAACATTGTGGATCAACTTAGCTTCACCAAGACGAAGATGTAATTGTTTGACTGTTTGCCAGCCATGCTTGGGGGCATATATCCAGAAATTACCCTTGATCCGAATCCGACATTGCCATTTTAATTCCCACACATAGCGCACCAGTTCTGGATTAGCAAATGCTCGGTCTGCTAATAAAACTACTTTGACATTCACGGGCAACAGTTTCGATGCGCGTTTGAGCATGTCTTGATAGCTACTCATCTCCACACTACTACTGCGATGTTTGATTACACGCCAACATAACGGTAAAGCTCTTCCCTGATGAACTACACACAATCGGATCATGCTGTATTCTTCCCACAGTTGACTGGTATCAAAACTCAGATATATTTCTGGCTCTTTCCATTTAGCGATTAACTCTTTGATTACTGGACTGTATAGCTTAGCTGGATTTATGCGCGGATTGTTCAGCCATCTTGATAGTTGTCTTTGCGTGCTTTGGGCGATCAATGCTTTTGTGTTGATATGGCTTAACCACTTCGTTAAATTCACACTCCCTGTGGCGATCATTCCCACCATCATCCACGCCATTACTCCCAAATGGCGCACATCTGACCACTGGCTGTATTGACTCCCGAATTTTATTAGTTCATTATAGATACGTGAGGCGTTTTGGGTCATTTGTCCTATGCTCCTTTTTCTTCAAAAAACAGCATACGCCTCTTTTTTACTCAAATTCAATCTCTGTATACTTTCTCGCAACTTCTCTTACCACTTTTGTCAGTCAATCAGGTAATGATCAATGAACTGACGACCGCAATCAGCGCAAATATGATTTTGTTTGTCTCCTCGTTTCCCATTTTTACGAATATGTGTTGAACCACACTTTGGACATTTCATTGTTTTTCATTGCTTAAACTCGTTATCTTTAATATTTACTCATTCATCCCTCATTTATGCAACGCCAGCTCACCCTACTCGAATTCCGCGAACTATTCATCAAACCGAACGAAACGCTTTACAAAAGAGCGATCACCCGACGCGATGAATATACCAGCAAGATCAGGGAAGCGATGAAACTATCAAGCGATCGGGAATCTCGCAAGAAAATCCTCAGAGCCGCCGTGCAATGGGCAAAAGGACTAGGCGAGAAACTACGCAACAAAAGCGAGAAAACCGCCCAAACCTGTGCCGCTGCGATGTGGCAAGCCAGTCACAACGGCGATCATGGAACTGCAAGTGTAGTCTTCAATATGTTCCTGCCAGAGATCTGCGCTCGCCTCCATGACAATCAACTGATGCGCTTGCAAGTAGTAGGCGCTCAGTATGGAGAACTTGCCTCAACCAAATGGACAGGAAATGGAGAACATGCCTGTATTCCCATTGTTGTATCACAACGCCAAGAGGATGGCAGATATCAGATAGAAGTCATCCGTAAAAGCAGGAAAAAGCCATACCTGTTAGGACTCGTAGCCAAAGACTCCGCCAAAGTATTGGTGGGCGAATACACAGCTTCGCTGAAAACACATCAAAAGACCATAGTTTGCGAACTAGTCGCTGCTTAGAAAGGAGATAAAGCAGCTTTATCTCCTTGATTATCTATCTTCTAGAAAAAAAGAATTTCCCAATCCCAAACTTTGATAAACTAAGTGGATATGAAAACTGATACGCTCTTCTTTCAATTATTCAACACCTTTCACACCCTACTGTTTGAGCTAATCGAACGCCCGATTGCTGAAGCAGAAGGCTATGAATTTAGCTCAGTAGAAGTGAAAGAAAAAGCCTTTCGGTTTGATGGCATATTTAGCCCAAAAGCCAAAGACAAACCGATATATTTACTTGAAGTCCAGTTTCAGCAAAAGGAAGACTTTTACTGGGAATACCTATCCGAGATATATCTGTACCTAAACCAATACCGTCCCGCACAAGAATGGCAAGCGATCGCCATCTTTGCGAGGCGCAGTTATGAACCAGAGCCAAGAAGCCATGTACAGGAAATGTTCGACTGCCAGAGGATACGGCGAGTCTACCTAGAAGACCTGCTAGAGCGAGAGACAGACTCCTTTGCGATCGGTATTATTCAGCTCATCTTGTCTAATGAAAGTCAAGCTATAACTAAGGCAAGACAACTAGGTGAAAAGATTGAGCAAGAAAACAATACCGAAATCCAAGAGCAGGTACTAGAATTAATAGAGACAGTGTTGGTATATAAATTCCCAAAACTCAGTCGGCAGGAGATTGAAGCAATGTTTACATACAGCGATTTAAAGCAAACGCGAGTATATCAAGAGGCAAGAGAAGAAGGCGAACAGCGTGGTGAGCAACGTGGCTTAAAGCTAGGCGAGCAACGCGGACTAGTAAAAGGGCAATCCACGATGTTGCTGCGGATGCTTGGTCGCAAGTTTGGACAGATCACCCCAAGTTTGAGGGGCAAGGTGAATAAACTATCGGCAAAGCAGTTAGAAAATTTAGCTGAAGCATTATTTGACCTAGAGACGATCGCCGACCTAAACAACTGGTTAAAAACCAAAGGCAAAGGCAACTAAAGGATTTTGAACCAATATCTAAAAAAGGACATGACAGCTAAAGTCGTGTCCTTTTTTATGGCTAGCGCTTGTTCGCAAGAACAAAAACTAGGGAAAAAGCCAATCATGTACCAACCCATATTTGAGATCACGCCAGAAATCGAGCAGCATTTTGATAGCCCATTGCGAGTAAAAGCAGAAGCAACCGTCGCTGCGATCGCCCTAAGCAAATCAATATCAACAGCAACACAGCAACAACAGGTAGAACTCGCCAAAGCATCGGGATGGGGAACCCTCACCGATATCTGGGTGAAAGCCAATCATCAAGGCAACACATGGCAGCATCGATGCCATGAAAAACTGAGCCAACTATTGACCAAAGCCGAAATCCAAGCCGCCAAATCCGCAACGGCAACCGCCTACCAAACGAGCTTTGAAGTAATCCGCGCCATGTGGGATATTCTCAGTGATATCGGCTTCACAGGTGGAGCGATCGTCGAACCAGCGTGCAACACCCTATCGTTTATGGGATGCCAGCCCGCACTGATGAGAGAGCGATCTCAATGGGTAGGCATAGAACTAGACCCAATCTTTGCCCAAATCGCGAGATTGCTATACCCAGAAGCCCTGATTTACGCTCAGGGATTTGAGACAGTGAGCCTAAGTGATAACAGTTTTGACCTAGCGATCGGCAACATTCCCTTTGGCAATTACAAACTCTACGATCCACGCTATGCCCACTTGAACCTCAGTATTCACAACTATTTTTTAGCCAAATGTGCTGACCTCGTGCGAGAAAATGGATTGATAGCTCTAATTACCAGTTGTTTCACTCTTGATGCAGCTAATACTAGCTTTCGGAGATATCTAGCGAGTAAGTTAGAGCTAGTGACCGCCATTAGATTGCCAGATATCGCCTTTAAGAGATTTGCCAACACAGAAGTAGTTGCCGATATTCTTATTTTCCGTAAACTCACAGAAACTGAACAGATGGCAATGAATCGAACAAATTACAAATATCCTGATTGGGTAAAGACAGTTCCATCAGGCAACCACACAGTCAATCAGGAGCCAATCATGATTAACCAATGGTTTGTAGAGGCAGCCTAGCGACCGAGCTAGAGAGTAACCACACCAAAACTACCGAGCGAGTCAATTCTTAAGAGGATTGACTCGTTTTTTAATTGAGAACAAATCCATGACTACTTGCACATCGAAATTGCGGAATCAGAACATCTGTTAAAGATGATTTCTCACAATTGTATGACTCTTCCCCCTATTTGAGAGTTATCTGTGAGACGATAAAAAGTGAAGTAAGTATTACTTGTGCAGGAGAAGCGCACCTTGATTAATCAAAAGACTGTCGCACTTCTGGGGCAGCACGTTCAACTAATCGACCTCAGTCGTCCACTTGAACCAACAGTAAGCGAACCCACTCCTCCCCGTATACAACGCATCTCGCATCAAGACTGTGCCGAGATGTGGGAATTTATGTTTGGCATACCATCAACCGCTCTTCCTAATGGACTTGGCTTTGCGGGTGAAATTGTTGAAGCCTCAACTCATGCCAGTACTCACTTAGACGCACCGTGGCATTACGCTCCAACCTCGGAGGGACAGACTGCTTGGACAATTGATGAAATTCCACTGGATTGGTTCGCTGGGCAAGCTATCGTTTTAGACGTATCGGATCTACCCACAGGCTATTTGATCGAACCCGAAGACATAGAGAAGCGCTTAGAGAAATTAAGCCACACCATTACCCCTGGCGAGATAGTGCTTTTTTGTACAGGAGCGGATGCAGTATGGGGTACAGAAGAATTTTTTGGTTACGGGTGTGGATTAGGAGAGGAAGCGGTTCTTTATCTTGTAGACCTTGGAGTACGAGTGATTGGCACTGATGCATGGAGTTTGGATCGTCCCTACCCAATGATTGGCAATGAGTGGGCAACTTTTCAAGACCCAAAACGTTTATGGTCGGCTCATTTTGCAGGGATAAAGCGAAAATACTGTCAAATCGAGAAATTAACCAACTTGAGCCAGCTTCCACCAGTTGGTAGTACTATCCTGTGCTTTCCGATCAAAGTAAAGGGCGGCAGCGGCGCATGGTCAAGAGTTGTTGGGTTAGTGCCAGCAGGATAACATTTTTAAAGGATCTGCTTAGTTGCCAAGAGATGAATCGGCTCACTTTGGAAGTTCCCCTTGTCATCAAGCATCCAGCTTTGCAGATCGTCTGTTTTCCCTTGAAAAACAGAAACGATCGCATAGGAGTATAGTGGCCAAGCGATCGCCTCATCGAAGGCAGAAGGAACTGCCCTAGCATCTGGATGGGAGTGATAAATGCCAATAATCTCCAAACTGCATTCCCGTGCCTTTTGTTGAACGCCGAGCATTTCTTGAGGATCGATGCTGTAGCGGTCAATCTTACTAACACCATGCCCTTCTTGGGAACTAGGATCAGAACCCGAAGGCAATTGAAAATTAAGAGCCGATTCTTTGTTCCAGATATTACGCATCGCCTGAACTTCACTAACAATCTTGATAGGAGGATCTGAGTATTGGATTAGACCCAAAAGCAAACCGCAACATTCCTCTGGATAAGCTGCTTCGGCGTGGCTTTGCATAGAGATTCGATGCTCAGGGGATAGATAAATAGCCATACTTTAGAAAATATCAGTTATCGTAATAGGTTCAACCATAGATAACCATGAAGCCATAACATTACCTTTGATGCTACTTCAAAATTTTAGCCTTAGTGAATCGATCGCCAGATAAACTTTAGCCAATAAAAAAGCGATCGCTATTGCGGTAACGTCGCTTCAAAAAGTGATGGGGATTTGTTGGTTTTTCTATTTACCCGGTAAGGTATCCAAATCTGTAACTAATATCGCTTAGATTTGCAGCCATAGATAAGTTTGTTGTCAAAACTTTATCTAGGCTTAATATCTCGTTTCTTTAAGTAGCCTAGCGGCAGATCTAGGGAGTATTTCACCCCACAAAAGTTGCACAGCGCCTCATTTATGGAATGAGGTGCTTTTTAAATTGAGAAAAAGCCCATGACTAGCAGCCCATTAAAATTCCACAATATCCTCGGAGAACTGACCGTTTCAAAACTATATGGCGGCGAACATCTAGGAGTAACCTCCCCAGCAAACCTTGGGGTATAGTCAGGATACGTGTAAAACAGTGCCACGAAGCCCTGAAACCCTGACTGTGATATGCTTTCAGCTATTAAACTTTTAAAGATGAAGAAGATTGATAAGATGTCCCACAAAAAGGGCAGAAACGATGCTTCAGGGAAGTAATCGGCTCCTGACAGCCCACACAGCGATGACGTAACTCCATCCCGCAGAGAAAACAACACTTCGCTCTTAAATCCAACCACATCGACTCAGGAGCCGTTCCTACAGTCCAGCAACTCGGACAAAACTTGAGCGCAGATGGGACATCCACGGCAACACCTCTGCCAACCGATTCGAGATACTCTTTCGGAACATTAAGAGCATAAGCCAACCCACTACAAGTTTTGTGATTGAGTTTAAGCGTTCTCCCTCGTTCGATTTTACCCAAGCTTTGCAAATGAATACCTGCAAGCTCGACCACATCGGCTTGACTCAAACCTCTGTGTAGTCTGAGCCGTCGAAGATATTGACCGAGTGATTCATCAGCTTTAGGCGCAAGTAAAGAATCAAGAAGCTGCATATAAGTCTAGATTAAAGTATCAATAAAGAAATATACTTTTAAAATAATCTTATCCTTAAGTTTAGACTGATGGAGGTAGTATATGTCGCTGACTTTAGCAACAGTTACTACTCAATTTTTAGAGCGTCCTGGACTGAGTATCGCCACCCAAAAGTCTTACGAACTGACACTGATTCCGCTACTACAAAAGTATGGACGATATCCAATTGAGATTCTGGGTCGTGCAGTAATAGAAGAGTATCTCAACGGCTTGAACCATCTAGCCTATACAACTCACCACCGACATCAATCCATCGTTCAAGCCCTCCTAAACTTTGCTGTCGAACAAGGATATATCAGAGTCAATCCAATAGCTCATTTACGACGGCGTAAGCCAGATTTTAGTAAAGGCGAACATGCCTCAGATTGCGTCATCCGCTATCTGAGTACCCCCCAACTCCAGCAAATGTATGAGGCGATTACACCCGATTGTCGCCTGAATGCTGTAGTTCGACTTTTACACCGCAGTGGAGCAAGAATTGCCGAACTCTTAGCTTTAAATCTAGAAGATCTAGATCTGCAAGGGCAGAGGTTTCAGGTCGTTGGGTAAGGCAATAAGACCCGCTGGTGCTTCTACAGTGAGGATGCAGCACTATTGCTAGAGAAATACCTCAAATACTACCGACACCAAGGGCATCCAGATCTGTGGACAGCTCAACACCGACTCAGTAAGAAAGTGGTGCGATTGAGTTATCCAAATATTCATCAGCGATGGCGAGACTTGACAGATCCTTTCCCCTTAATAGCAGGTATTCGCCTTCACGATCTGCGGCATACTTTTGCGACAGAAAGAGTCGGATTAATCGGGATTGAAGAACTAAGAGCATTGATGGGACACCAAAATATTCAGACCACTTTGCGATATCAAAAAGTTACTTCCGAGCGGGCCGAACTTGCTGCTCAAACAGCTTTAAATAAGTTACTAAAATTGGATGATGAATTTCGAGCGTTCTGAGAATTATCAAGCACCTTATCAATCCATAAGTGGTTTGAGCTAGGAGTATAATTAATACTCTCAACTAGGAAAATGAGCCTAACGCTAATTACCGTTGGTGTGACCGAAAATCGGCGGTAATCGCCTAATTTAATGACCGCAATCGAACGCACCGCCTATCCTCGTTTTAAATCTCTCCCGAATCTCAAAGAATTAGCCGAACTCTATACCCCAACTGAATCCGAGCTAGCTTTTGCTCGTGTCCAAACTGCCAGTAAAGAAGGTCGATTTCGCTTGTTGATATCTCTGAAAGCTTTTCAGCGTCTAGGGTACTTTCCAGATGCGGCATCAATTCCAACCGCACTCATTGAGCATTTACGGAAGCTATTGAATTTAAACAGTTCAGTTGATGCCATTGCCCCCCTGCGGTCACTACGTCGCTATGAAAGAGCGATTCGGACTTTTCTAAAAGTTAAAATCTTTGATGCTGGCGCACGTCAACATATCGCTATTGCTATCGCAACGGCGGCGACAACTATGGATCGTAACGCCGATTTAATTAATGTGGCGATTGAGGAATTGGTCAAAGAAAGTTATGAGTTACCAGCGTTTAGTACCTTAGATCGCCTAGCTGGCAATGTACGTTCGATTACCAATCACAGATTATTTCAACAGGTGGCATCAAAGTTAACTCCTGCGGAGCAGACCTTTTTAGACGAGCTACTCTTATCTCAACCCGTCGAAGGTCAGGTCACGCTCAATTTACTCAAATCTCCGCCCAAGAGTGTTAGACTTTCCCACATCATTCAGTTGCAATCTAAATTTGACAAGCTGATGTCTTTTGGCAATGCCCAACGGTTGTTAGCGGGGATTGCTAAGAGTAAGATTCAATCTTTTGCTGCTCAAGCTAAAGCGCTGGACATTTCGGATTTTCGAGATATCAAAACTAATAAACGAAACGCTTTACTGGTGTGTTTGCTCTATCGGGCGCAAGTTAAAACCAGAGATTATTTGGTCGATCTGTTTCTCAAGCGGATGCGGAAAATTCACTACCTTGCCCGCCAACGATTGGTGGAACTCAGAGAACAACATCTCAAGCAAACTGAAGTGATGCTAGGGGTGTTAGCAGAGATTTTAGAGGTATCTGTCGATCATCCTGACGAACAAACTTTCGGAAATCAAGTGCAAGCCCTACTACAGTCTCATGGTGGTTCCGCCGAGCTACTCGAACGCTGTCAGGCAATTACGACTTACAACAGCGATAATTATTTACCATTAATTCGGCATTTCTTCGGTCGTTATCGTCCGTTGCTATTTGAATTGGTCAGATCTTTGGAACTTCAATCGACCTCTCAAGATCAATCGTTACCTGTAGCTTTGGCGTTTGTGTTGAAGCACGAACAGCGGCGCAGTAAATATTTACCCAGCGACGATCTCGATTTGAGTTTCATTAGCGAGCGGTGGCGACGATTGGTGGTGGAACAGCGTGGGGAAGAGCAAGTACTGTCGAGAGTTCATCTCGAAGTATGCATCTTCACCTATTTAGCGGCTGAGTTGAAAACAGGAGATATCTCTGTCGCTGGTTCCGAGCAATACGCCGACTTTCGCGAACAGTTACTTTCATGGGAAGAATGTGAACACGACTTGGCAAGTTATGGAATACAAAGCGGTTTACCAGTAACCGCTGAGTCCTTTGTGGCTGCTTTAAAACAGCAATTAACAGAGGTGGCACAGACAGTTGACCAGATCTGTCAAGATGGTAGTCAAATTACCATTAACGAAGTTGGAGCACCCGTCCTCAAACGTTTGGTAGCAGAAGTGAAACCGTCTGGTGCCGATGAACTCGAAGCTAAGATTTGGGAACGTTTGCCAGAGCGGAGCGTATTGGACATCCTGTGCAATGTGGAATATTGGCTCAACTGGACGCGGCATTTTGGATTAGCTTCAGGCTCTGAGGCTAAAATAGACCAACCCACTGAGCGGTATATTCTGGCTGTGTTTGGTTATGGGTGTAACCTTGGTCCCTATCAAACAGCACGTCATACACGCGGACTGATCAATGGACAGATGTTGTCGCGCATCAATCGGCTACATATTCAAACCAGCCAAATCGAAGCAGCAATCCGGGAGCTGATTAATGCTTACAATTTACTCCCATTGCCCAAGTGTTGGGGAACGGGGAAACGCGCAGCCGCTGATGGAAGCAAGTTTCAGATTCATGAAAACAGTTTGATGTCAGAGTACCATATCCGCTATGGCGGTTATGGTGGGATTGCTTACCATCATGTCTCAGATACTTACATTGCGCTGTTCACCCACTTTATTACCTGTGGAGTATGGGAGGCAGTGTATATCTTGGATGGGTTACTGAAGAACAGTTCGGATATTCAACCAGATACCTTACATGCGGATACTCAAGGTCAATCATTGCCTGTCTTTGCTTTGTCCTATCTATTGGGAATCAAGCTGATGCCTCGGATTCGGAACTGGCAGGATTATACGTTCTTTCGTCCGAGTCCAGAGGCTGTGTATAAATACATCGATCCGTTATTTACGGATGTGGTGGATTGGAAGTTGATTCAAACTCATTGGCAGGATTTAATTCGTGTAACTTTGTCTATTCAGGCGGGTAAGTTGATGCCTTCAACGATCTTGCGAAGATTAGGGAGTAATAGTCGCAAGAATCGCCTGTACCAAACTTTTCAAGCCTTGGGACAGGTTGTTAGAACGTTGTTTTTGCTGCAATATATTTCCGACCGCGCTTTACGTCAGGAGATTACAGCTTGCACCAATATTGTTGAAGGCTATCACAATTTTCTGGACTGGTTATTTTTTGGTAAGCAGGGGGTACTTACAGACCACGATCCTGAAGAGCAAGAGAAGCGGCTCAAGTATCTCGACTTAGTTGCCAGCGCGGTGATTTTTCAGAATACTGTGGATATTTCTGCTGCGGTACGCAGTTTGGTTGAGGATGGTCATAAGATTGACCGCGAGTTACTCTCTACTTTGAGTCCTTATCTGACTAGACATTTAAAGCGGTATGGCGACTATGTTGTCGATCTGACGACTATTCCCGAACCGTTGGATCTGGCAGTTAGCTTGCCAATTGAGATCGTTCAAGAGTAATCTCAGTAAATGTTTCAGCGTTTCGTGGCACTGTTTTACACGTATCCTGATTACATCCCATTACTGCCCCTGAAGAGATTGAAAAGGGGAAATGGAAAGTAAACCTCGTGGCAAATCTGGTTACTTTTAGTCCCAGTAATCAAGTTGGTGAATCAGTTCCCTTTAACAAAGAAATCTTCATTCAGGCGATCGATGTCCCGAATCTCAAAGCTGATGCTTCGCCATTAGAGCAAGCCATTTTCAAAGTTAGAGCCTCTGGCTTAGAAATCTATGCCATGCGCGACCTTGCCAGAACCGATCTGAAATAAGGCTCTCTCATTTTCTCGATATTGGATTAAATATGTGACAGGAGTTGCCATGATTACGGAAATTGCCGAACAGCCACTAGTTGATGTAAAAGCTACTGAAAAAGTTAATGTAAAAGCTGATGAAATTGACTTTGCCTATTTAACGGGTTTTCAGCCTGATGTACTGCCATATGCGGGCGGTGAAACCAACGATATTGATGAAGATGACGATCTCGATCCAGAGGAGCATCGCACTATACGGGGATTGATTAGTAGTCCTTTTTCCAAAATTGCTTTAGTCGGCGGCGCGGGCTTATTTGGCTTTTTACTAGTCGGACTATTCATGAATAGCGTCATGTCATCCAATGCCAAGCCCTTAGATGCTAAATCTGGTGGCAAAGATGCGAATGCTGTTGTCGCCTCTACCCTCGATCCCAAAGATGCAGAAATCGCTAAGTTCAAGACCGATTTGGCTTTGGGCAGTCAGCTTTCCGCAGGTAAATCGAAAACATTACGTCCATCGGTTTTACCGAAGTCAGATTCTAAACTCGATGGTAAAGATAAGGACAAACTAGACCCGAATGCTGCGAAATCTAGCGATCGCGCTCTTGAGTCGCCTGTAATGAGCAACCTATCAGCGCCGCCATTGGCAAGTGCGCCCATCTATCCTGTACGACAAATCATGTCGCCAGTCGAACCGATGGTGATGCCTTCGCGTATTTTTGCAGCGAGTCCACCTGCGGAAGTCAAAAATCCCGCCGAAGAATGGCAGAGATTGGCAAGCATTGGTAGCTACGGAAATCTGGCGGCTCCCAGTGAAATGCCGAAAGCGATCGCGCCCAATCCTGCGATCGCTAGTAATGTCAGCACCCAAAGCCTTGTGATTGAGAAACCGCGCTCCGATTCCTTAACCAGTTATCTCGCCCAATCCGAAAAATCACTTCAGGCTACCAATGCCAACACTTTGCTAGTGGGGACTACCGCAAGAGCATCATTGAAAACAGCGTTGGTGTTCTCCACCGATGGTAGTCGTGTGATTGGCTCTGCACCTGGTCTGATTCCGAAATTTATTGTCACGCTCCAAGAAGCAATTTCAACGGCGGATGGAAAAGTTGCCATTCCTGCAAATGCTTCTCTAATTGTGGTGGCGCGTCCCTTGGATTCTAAATCAGGATTATCAGAACTAGATGTGGTTGGAATTGTGATCAATGGTCGAGAGCTTACGCCTCCCGCCAATGCGATTACGATTCGTGGTGCGGATGGTGCGCCGTTGATTGCGGACAAATACTTCGATCGCGGTTCGGAAATTAGTGGTATGGACGTAGGCACTTTTCTGACCTCGGCACTTGCTGAAGTCGGCAAACTCACCAATAGTCCGACTAGTACCAGCAGCATATCTACGCTTGGGGGGAGTTCTACGGTTAATACTGCACCACCACCGAACTACCTTGGGGCGGCGCTCAGTGGTGGCTTTGGCATTCTCTCGGAAACTTTGAATCGTCGCAGTCAACAGGCGCTCGAAGAAATCAAAACCCGTCCTAATGTCTTCTTTATCCCCGCAGGTAAAGAACTACAGGTATTTGTGAATCAGTCTGTGACTTTCTAATTAACTTCTATCAGTTGTTGAGTTCTATGGTTATGAGCTTTTTACCATGTCAAAAATATTCCATCTCAGGATTAATCGCTTTGCTAGTCCTGTCCTTGCCCGCGATCGCTCAGGCTAATCCCATATTTCCTGCTAAGCGTCAGGTCGGGGTCAGTCAAGCGATGGGTGTGAGTGGCATAACCTCAGCGGTCAGCCTATCGCCGATGCAGTCTTTGAATATCAGCTTCATCAAAACGGGCGAGATTATCAAAAAAGTCTGGCTGGGCAATCCTTCTAAAGTGGTCATGGACTATGACAGTCCTCTCTGTAGAGACGGTGCAAAGGATAGCAATTGTGGTGCAACCGTAATTAATCTGCGGCAACTTGCCCAACCGATTGATTTGGAAATGAACTTACCAAATTCCGCAAGGGGAAATCTCACATCCCTAACCGTGATTACCACAGGCGCAGGTGGGGGAAGAAATCTATACCAATTTCAATTAGTGCTGAACGAACCGACACCCGCCTACAGCATTTTAGAAGTTGTGCCTGATGCCCAAATTCCTCGCCTTACACCGCTTAAACCTTTACTTCTAAATCGATCTAGTAAAACCTCTCTGGATTTTTAATATGTTTCGACATATCTTGCCACTGACAGCTTTAGCGATTCCCCTTGTGGCGATCGCTATTCTCAATCCCCATATCGCTTACGCGCAATCTTTGTCCAAGGTCGCTCAAAATACTGGAAATGTACAATCTCCGCAGATTCCCGATTTCACGAGAATTAGTTTGGAAAACTTGCCGCAGGTTCCAGTCACCCCTCAGCTACGTCAACAACTATCACAGATACTTTCGCCATCGGCTCTGAATAATCTCACAGTTGGGAGTCTGGTCAGTCCAGATCGATATCTGACTGTGGGTTCGTTTCAGTCGATGGGTTTAGAGCAGATGAGTTTACAGGCGATCGCTGATAAATCGGGTGTGGCGATCGGTAATGTCAGTCTCGGACAACTCGGCGATCTCGCTTCACAACTGACGATTAGTAGTTTGTTGAGATCGCTGCCTGATCTTAGTAACCAACCTCTAAGCCAAGTCAAACCAATTCTCGATCTGGCTCTACAACAGACTGGAGTTGCCAACCTTGCAAGTCTGGGCAGTGAACTTACGGTCGGGCAGTTAGTCAATGCTTTTCCCGAATTTGGCAATAGCTCCTTGAGCAGTCTTGGTTCTCAGCTTAATACCTACAGCCTTGATGCAATTCCAGGCTTTGCCCAATTGCCCCTAGCAAATATTGAGGGCGCATCAAGTGTTCTCCTATCCAATTTGAATGCGGCGGGTTTGGGTAAACTCAGCCTTTCGCAATTTCCCAATGCACCGACGTTGTTACCCAATGTCCATTTTGGCATTGTCGATATTGCCCTTGGCACTAAAGAGAAAAATCGAGTCAATCCAATCAGTGGTGGCATGACTGCATCGGGATTTCAAGCGGTAGCCTGTGATGATTCCTATGCAGAATGTCCGCATATAGAAGTGACCGACTTTTTAGGTGGTTACTATACGGGCAAACAATGGATGACAGCAGCGCAAAAGGTTCCTGATGGTTATGGATTTTTAGGTGGTCTGTTTGGCAATCGTGGACCGGCTGGCAATCATCCGTTTGGTGATGCATTTCGGGTAACGATTGAGTCTTTGGATGAAGCTTCAGGCACGGTCACGCTTGGATTACGGTTTCGTTGGTGTCAACGCGGCTGGTTTGTGGACTTAGGTTGTACTCCCTACATTACGCCGCCCTTGCCATTTCTAGTCCTGCGCGAAAAGAATACGATTCCTTACGTCGTTCCTAGTAACGCCACCGCCAACCTGTCGCTCTCGACTACTAAAAACAAAAACAAATAGTCATGCATATTTTGAAATTATTAAATTGGCAAAAGCATCTGTTGTTATTGGCGATAGCCGTCTTGGCAACCTGTGTAAGTCCATCTGTTTCTGCTCAATCATCAACCGTTGATAGTGCTGCTCCCGTCGAACAGAAAAAGTCTAACTCCACAGGATTACCGCCCGAAATTGCTTTCATTACCAGTCAGCTATTTACGCCCACGGGTGGAATTATTGCGGCTTGTATTGTCGGCATGGTTTTACTGGGGCGGACAGGCGGTAATAGCAAAAACAAATTGGCTCATGCCCATTGGGTTGGTGGGACGGAGATCGCGGCGGCGCGAAAAAAAGCTAAGGAGCAAATTAACCGTCGCGAACGCAATAAGCTGACTTTGTTTGTGGTTAAGCCCAAATTAGTCTTCCCCGATCAACTAATCTCCAGCCCAGGCGTGGCGACACCGAATCATGAAAAACCAATTGAGGGCGAAAAGCCTAAAGTCATTCAGGTATCAAAAACAGATCGGACAATTTGGTTACCCGATGCTAATCGCGGCATTGCCGTGCTGGGTGGCACTGGTTCGGGTAAAACCTATGGGGTGATCGATCCTGCAATTCGGAGTGCGATCGATCAAGGATTTCCGATTATTCTCTACGACTACAAATATGCTGAACAGTCCTCACGGATTGCAGGAATCGCGGCGGATGCGGGATACAAAGTTAGTATCTTTGCCCCTAGCTTTCCAGAGAGTGGGATCTGTAATCCCCTTGACTTTATTCGCGATGCGACGGATGTGGATATGGCAAGACAGGTGGCGATCGTCTTGAATCGCAACTTTAAATCAGGTGGCAAAGGTAATGAAGATCCTTTCTTTACCAATAGCGGCGACCAACTGATCCAAGCAGTGCTGTTACTAGCCAAGACAACGCCTTATCCCGATATTATTTTCTGTGCCAAAGCATTGGGCGCGAATAATCTTCCCGCCAGAGTCCAAAATGCAAATCTACCGACTTGGGTAGAAACCAGTTTTGGACAGTTGATTTCGATGGCTGACTCTGAAAAAACGGTTGCTTCCGTAATCTCGACGGCGAGTATTCTCTTCAGTCGTTTCATGTCTCCTGATATTCTCAGCGTGTTTTGTGGCAAGACCACAATTCCGATGAACTTGAAAGGTAAACATCTGCTGGTAATTGGCATGAAACGGGAAAAGCAAGATGTGGTTGCCCCGCTCTTAGCGACTGTCCTGCATATGATCGTCACCCGCAATGTCACCAGCAAACGCGAAGATCCTCTCCTTGTGGCGATCGATGAGTTGCCGACCCTTTATTTACCGAGCCTTGTCCAATGGCTGAACGTTCACCGTGAAGATGGACTTTCCTGTATGTTGGGTTTCCAAAACCTCGTCCAGTTAGAAGAAACCTATGGCAAAGAGGTGTCTAGGGCAATTTTCGGTGGTTGTGCCACTAAAGCAATTTTCAATCCCCTCGAACCTGAATCCGCGAAGATTTTCTCGGACTATCTCGGTGATGAACATCTCAAATACAAGTCAAAATCGCGGAGTTCGGGCGGCGGTAAGACTAGCACCAGTACATCGGATCAGGAAAGAACTCGCAAACTATTTGCACCAGAGGATTTTCTCAAATTACCGCAAGGTAACTGTATTCTCATTTCCCCTGGCTATAGCTCCAAGAAAGAAGCGAATGTCCCCCGTCGCTGCAATATCAAAATCCCTAAAGTTGATGCGGATCGGGCGGAAAACAGTAAATCTAGATGGGAGGCTCTAAAAGTCGAACTAGAACAGGAAGGGCATCAAATCCCCATTACCGACGCGGCGATCTTGGCTCGTAAGGATTACTTTCTAGATAACTTTCCTTTACCTGCGAAGGATACTCCTGCAACACCTAAGTCCACTGTTCCTGCTTGGGCTGAAGGTTTATAGGAGTACACTATGGTCTTTATTCAATCATCAGAAGCATCACAAGCAAATTCCCAACAACTAGCGATCGCTCAAACTACGATTGAGGCTTTAGCCGAATTACTAAAACTTTTACTAGCCAAGAAAGAGGATGAACAGCAAAAAGGCGATGCAGGTAAACAAGAAGCTGAGGCGCAACCATCTGGCTTTAGTGATGCGGCGTGGGACAAGGTTGCTAAGGAATGGGATCAGGACATCATGGATGATTGGTGGCGCAGATATCAGGCTGCACCCGATCTTTCCAATACTGCGGCTACTGCGACAGATAACAGTATTGTCATCGCCAATCCGCGCGATAAAGATGAACCTGATTTTGCGATGTTGCCTAACTCGCCAATTAAACCATCGCCTTTATCTGGTAGCGATCGCCATCCACTTCCACAATCATCACAGCCGCCAATGCCAGTCTTGGCTAAGAAAAACTACATCGATGTTGAGTCACGCGAGATTACTACTAAACAAGAGCAATCAGCCGCGCTCAGTCGCGATACCGATGGTGATGGCATTAAGGATGTGGATGAAATCCGCATGGGGTTAAACCCTCGAAGTCGTGATACGGATGGTGATGGTATAAGCGATCTCGATGAGTTGGGACGTTCTAATCCTTTATTGTTTGATGATTTTCGGCAACAGGTGATGGCGGCTGTCTCGGTGGCTCTAGTTACTAAGTTGGGTGTTGATGGCAAATATGAAGCTGAAGCCTATAGGATTCAGTCTCAAGATAATGTCTATGCGATCTCTGAGCAAGGTGGTAGTGAAATCGCGAAGTTTGAGTTAGCCAACAATCGTGCTGTGTTTAGTGCAGACTACACCACGCTCGACCAGCAAATCGACTTTACACAGACTGCTGTGCAGACCACCAATATCGATCTGGCTGACCTAACCCAAAAGCAAGGTTATCCCGATGCGATTGCTAAGATGGGAGATCTGGCTCCTGCTGGCTCTAGAGGGGTTGTCGTTGTCGATAATTTTCTCAGTCAGACAGGAAGAGAGACTTTTAAAGGTGAGAACTATACCTTGCAAAGGAATGAAGACGGCGATATCGCGATCGCCAACGATAGGGGGGAAAACATTCTGAGGACTGACAAAGGACAAATCACTGCTCAGTCAATGACTCCAGAGGATTTGGCTAGTTTTAAGCAGATTTTTCAACGCATGGGTCAACCTGCCTCAGTTGCCGATAAATTGCCTCGCTTGAAAATAGAGCCTATTAAACCCCAGCTAGAACGCTAGGAAAACACGATGATTACCGCTAATCCTGATGTTGATGTCGCCCAGTTTGTGACGGCTTTTAACCAGCTTGTTGATATTCACATGGTCAACATTTTAGCGATCGCTGAACGAGAGAATTATCCAATTAATTTGACAGATTTTACGATGGAAAATAAAGACGATGTATTCGATGAAGAATGGGATCTGGCTTACGCACCAAGCAGTAATCCCGATTCCGATAGTAATGAATCTCAACTGGTGAGTGTTGCTATTCAAGAGCAGAATCAGATTAATTATGCAGCACAGATTCAAGCGATCGCTCTGTCGATGTTTGATGGTTTGGCTAAACTGGGTAAAGACAAAACCGAAAATAAACGCGATGGTAATGAGCAAGAACCTTCGCAGACTTCCACTGACAAGGCGGCTAATGATGAACGTGACCTCAAGCTGGCGCGTGATTGTCGAGAACTGCTGCAAGTTCAGGGTAAAGAAGATGGCAATAATCTTATCTTTGAGCGTCCTGATGGCAAGGGGAATTACAAGTTCAGTCTCGAAAAAGCCTCGGATACGATGACTTTAAAGGCAAAAGATCGTCCTGTTAATCCGATTCTAGTGGAGTCGCAGGGGAAAATCATTGAATCTAATGTTACCGATCGAGATGCAGTCAATATCAGTAGGGCTATCGCCATGTTGAATGCACAGCAAACTAAGCCTCTTGAAAATCAGAAATAACAATGTTTACCAAATTCCAATTACACACTGAGGCTTGTATCATGTACAACACAAGTTAATTAGAGCGATCGCTCTCATCCAAAAGCCTCCTCAACTCCTGCTTTAAAGCCTCGACATCAGGCAGATAAAGCTGATATCTCGATACAAAAAGCTGATTGGAAATTCCTCCTGTGGCATACTCCACTAAAATCTCATCCTTATCTCGCGCCAACACAATTCCAATCGGCTCATTATCGTCTTCCATATTCTCTTCGGCACGAAAATAGTTTAGATACATATTCATCTGTCCTATATCTTCATGCCGCACTGCCCTTGTTTTTAAGTCAATTAAGACAAAACATTTCAAAATACGGTGATAGAAGACTAAATCCACATAAAAATGCGTATTATTTAACGTAATTCGGTACTGTTGCCCAATAAATGCAAATCCCTTCCCCAGTTCTAGTAAAAACTTCTCTAACTGCACAATCAACCGATTTTCTAATTCACTCTCAAGGTAATTGCGATCTGGCAAATCTAAAAACTCAAACACATAGGGATCTTTCACCACATCCCGCGCTGATTCGATTTTCTGTCCTTTCTGAGCCAAAGCCAAAATCTCTGCTCGATCCTTACTCATGGCAACTCGTTCAAACAAAGCCGAATCCTTCTGACGTTTTAGTTCCCTCACGCTCCAGCGATCGCGTATGCATTGCTGCTCGTAAAACGATCTCGCTAAATCATCCGAAATCGCCAAAAGCTCCGTGTAATGCGACCAACCTAATTTGGCAGACACCATCTGCCATTTTGGATAACTAACATAAAAGCGGCGCATATCCAAGACATTACGGCGACTAAACCCTTTGCCATAAGCTGTTTTCAAATCCCGTGATAATTGAGTTAACAACCTTGAACCATATTCTGCCCTCTCATTCCCCTTCTGCTCAAACTCCACAATGTACTGCCCAATTTGCCAATAAGTTTCTACCAAAAGCGTATTAACCTGCTCAAAGGCTCGTTGCTGCCCCTGTACCAAGCATTCACCAATGCGATCGATTAATTGCTGATAAGAATCGATTAGATCACTCATAAATTAGCTTTTAGTCTGGGATGACAGTATACCCCAATCCTAGAAATGAAAGTTAAGCCAGATTCAAGATAAAGTTTACACAGGTATAAAAATATGAAAAAGCTATTACTCGTTGAATCTCCATCCAAGTGCAAAACCATTCAAGCCATCCTTGGCGATGAATGGCAAGTGGAAGCTTCCTTTGGACACTTTACAGAACTTGCCAAAGATGGTGAAGATAGCTTGGGTTTTACCATGCACAAAGATACCAACAAAATTGAATGTCGCTATCAACTGACTGAAGGCAAAGGTCAACAGGTAGTCACTAAACTTCGCGCTGCTGTGAAGAATGCTTCAGAAGTGGTGCTTGCCACTGATGGCGATCGCGAGGGTGAGGGGATTGCATGGCATTTACAACAGCAATTGCATCTTCGTAATCCCAAACGTGCTGTCTATAACCAGATTACACCTACGGCGGTTAAAGCAGCGATCGCCAATGCTCATCAGTTAGATTTGAACTTGATTTCGGCGCAACGCGCTAGACAATGTTTGGATCGGTTGATTGGGTTTAAGGTTTCGCCTTTAGTACGGCGGACAAGTGGCGGTAGCTCGGCTGGTCGGGTGCAGTCGGTGGCTTTGCACATTGTCTGTCAGCGTGAACGGGAGATTAGTGCCTTTGTGCCGATTACTTACTGGTCTGTATGGACGGAATATGCTGAAGGCTTCACGGCTTTCTATGCGGGTAGTAGTGAGATAGAGCCTGTGCTTGACGATCAGGATGTTACCGATGATGCGGCGGAAGTGAATACGGAATCTACGGTTGAATCAAAACGGGTATTGTCGGAAGCGGAAGCAGCCAGAATTATTCAAGTTGCGCGTAATCATCCCCATGTCGTTCGCGAGGCTACGGGTGTCACTGCTCAGAAATCACCGTTGCCGCCTTTCATTACCAGTTCGCTCCAGCAAGCAGCTTCCGTGAGATTAGGGCTATCACCTGAAGAGACAATGAAGGTGGCTCAAGAGTTGTTTGAGGGTGTCGATTTGCCTCAAGGTCGTAAGGGTTTGATTACCTATCACCGCACTGATAGCACCAGTCTTGCGCCTGAGTTTTGTGCTGAGGTGAAGGAATGGCTGTCGAAACACGATCCTGATAATGTGCCTAAAAAAACTACTCGTTATCGTGAACAAGCTAATGCTCAATCCGCCCATGAAGCGATTCGTCCTACCTATTTGAGTATTACTCCAAAAACGGTGAGAGACCATCTCAGTGCGACACAGCATCAACTCTATGAGTTAATCTGGCGCAGAGCCGTTGCTTCTCAATGTGCGAATGCTTTGATTCAAAAAAGTCGGGTGATTATTCAGGCAGGTTCGACGCTCTGGCAAACTAGGGGCAGTATTCTCACCTTTGCAGGTTATACGCGCTATTGGAATGATTTGAGTAAAGATAAACATATTCCTGCGTTAACGAGCGGTCAGACCTTGGCTTTGGCAAATGCGGGGTTTACGCAGAAGCAAACTCAACCTCCTGCTAGGTATAGCGAGGCGAAGCTAGTACAAGTGCTAGAACGTCAGGGTGTGGGTAGACCGAGTACGTTTGCGGCGATCGTCAAGACGCTTAAGGATAGAACCTATGTGTTACTCAAAGGGAAGGTTCTCGAACCTACGGCTTTGGGAATGTCTACGGATGATGTGTTGCATAAAACTTTCCCTGATCTGCTCAGAGCCGATTTTACCGCAGGCATGGAGACGACTTTGGATGAAATCTCGGTGGGTAAGTTGGAGTGGCAAAGCTATTTGATTGGTTGGCATCAGTCCTATTTTCAGCCGATGTTGGCGCGAGCTTATACGAATCTCGGTGCGGATTTACAGCCAAGTAATCGTAAAAATGAGCTTTCAGATGTGGCTTGTCCTGATTGTAGTCATCCGCTCAGTAAGATTCCTTCTAAGAAGGTGAGTGGTGGGCATTTTCTCAAGTGTGAGCATGGCTGTGAGAATCTGGTGATGTTTTGGAGCGATCGCTGTAATCAGTGGGAGATTCCTCAACCGAAGGGTGAGAATGCAGTAACGGCGGAGGCGACTAGTTTTGCTTGTCCTGTTTGTGGTAAGCCTTTGGCTAAGTTTCCCTATACTAAGGATGGTGTGGATAAGGTAATGTTGAAGTGTGCGGATGTTCAGGCGCGGCAACGCAAGGATCATGCGGATGTGGTCTTTTTCTGGTCTTCTCAGGAGAGGTGGTGGTCGAAGAAGTTTGGTGATCTGGATGAGGCGGCTAAGCCGAATTTGGGTAAAGCTTCAAAGGGTAAGGAGAAGAAAGCTGCTCAGGGAAAGCCGAAGCGATCGAGTAAAGTGGCTAAACCTAGTCCGAAAAAGTTGCCTTGATTATAGTGTTTGACAAAAATTGGCAATATTTGCCATAATTGAATAGTCAGAAATATACATAACTACTAGCTATGACTACAGTAAATATCTCTGTTCCTGATTCTATGAAAGTTTTTATAGATGAGCAGGTTTCTAAAGGTGGCTACAGTACTACGAGTGAATATATTCGGCAGTTGCTGCATCAAGAGGCGGAGAGGGTTGCTCAAGCGCGTTTGGAAACTCTGCTGTTAGAGGGTTTGGATAGTGGTGAAGCGATCGAGATAAATGATGATTGGTGGCAACAAAAACGGATTCAACTTCTAGAGAGACTTCGCAAAAAGTAATGACTAGAAGGATTTTAATTAGACCGAGGGCTAGTGTTGACCTTGATGAGCAGTTTGCTTATATTGCTGAGGATAATTTTGATGCTGCCTTAAATTTTTTCGATGCTGCAAGACAGACTTTTTCACAGTTGGCGCAGTTGCCTAGCATTGGAAGTATTTACGAGGTCAAAAATCCGCGTCTGGTTGGTTTGCGAAAGTGGTCAGTGAAGGGTTTTAATAAGCATCTCATCTTCTATTTAGATCGGAATGATTGTATTGAGATTGTTAGGATTATTCATGCTGCAAGGGATGTTTTACAGGTTTTAGCAGAAGAAGATTTATAACTGGGGATTTAAGCGATCGCCTCTCAAAAAAATCAGTCAAACAGCGATCGCCACATAGTTTGTTTTGTGTATGCTCATCAAATGTAAAAACATTCCTTACTATACAAGACGATTTTGATGAGGTATGGGTATATTGTTATGACTAAACTCCAAGTCTCAATCAAGGGGGATATATGAAAACTAAAGGATATGGCTTTTTTATTACTGAGCCAAACGCTTATAAATCATTAGAATGCAATATCTGCGGTGCTGAATGCCTAGTTGAGCGTAACTTGCCAGCAAAATCAGGCTTTATATCGGCTATGGCGAGGATGGATAAACCTCGTGATGAATTTTCTTGTCCCAATCTAGAGGAAGAATGGCATGAACAGGCAGTACAACTCGTAATGGAAATAGAGAAAACGCCAAGCAAGCGTCTTGCACAACTAATGCAGCAAGATCTAGAAGATTTACTTCACGAAAATAATATTCATTAATTATTGGAGATTACTAATATGTTCAGATACTTTAAAGACTTGGAAAAATTAGCAGATGCGCTTCATGTTGAGCATTTTGCAACTATGGGTGATGAATTGAAGTGTAGAGATTCACAAGATCTCGCTGTAGAAGTACTTGCTTGGATGGAAGCGCATAACTTTGATATTGTTCCTGTGGAAAAAGACGGGGAGAAATCTTTCTTTATTGATAGGGGAAAAGATCTCACAGATCTTGCCGATGGAGAAATTATCGCAAATCGTATGAAACCAATAAACTTTAAGATGGTTCATCCTGATGTGTCGATTAAAGATGCACTAACAGAACTAGTAAAAAAGAAATGGTTCTTTGTCGGGATTGATAGTGAATTAAAGGGAATTGTTACTCTGGCAGATTTGGGTAAGCCTACAGTATCTTTTTACTTGTTGTCTAATCTTTTAATGTTGGAGTCTGGTCTCAGAAGACTTTTGGGTTCATACACTGACACTCAAATTCCTGATGCTGCTCCAGAATATGGAGACACTTTTCCTAGAACAATTAATGAGATTAACAAAACCAAAGATTTGAAAACTGCTCTTAACCTTCCATTGGGTGACAAATATTTCAGAAAATCGACAAAATATCTTATAGACTTGCGTAATGCTCTGGCTCATGGTCGTAGTATTGTAGATGAGTACAATGACATATCAGAAGCTATTGACTGTATCAATAAACTTGAATCTCTCTTAAGAGATGTCGGATCTCTAATCAAGGAGAGAAAAAATGTATGGGAGAAATTTGTTAAGACTCATGTCGTCAAGCGAATAGATATTAAAGAGATTGGGAAGTTGATAAATATCAGGGAAATTTGGGCTGGAAATAATGCCATGCCTAATTTGCCAATGAATTTTCCGATTTATGTGATATCAGTAGCTAACCCTTTAGAAGAAGTATTGTCAACTGATGAGAATGAACAAAGACACCGAGGTCTTCATGCTATTTTGGAATCTCGCAAATTAAAATTTGAAGAAGTATTCGGTGAGTCTCCTAATGGGAAATGGTCTGAGGCTAGTTTTGCTATTGAAGGTATAAGCACAAAAGATGCCTGCGAATTAGCCCAAAAGTTTGAACAAAGGGCAATTTTTGAGCTTACTCAAGACCAAATTAGAGTCATTTCAGTTGATGGAGAATGTCAAAGAGAAGATGAGCGCTGTCGATACGATAGCTAGTCATGTGTAAAATTTGTGTTAAATCTTGTCAAATTCGCCTGTCTCATAACATTGCCAATGTTCACCATTAATAAGAACTTTACAGTGATTGTTTTCAACTGCGCGTAGATGTCTAGCAATTTCTTCTGAAGACAACTCTGAGCTATCGATCTCTTTGGTTTCATCGCCGATATTGAAGAGATCATTACTTTCGATAGCCTCTAACAGTGATGAATATACCGTTGTATTTTCGTCACTGCTGAGACAAACAATATATTTATCGCCCCAACGATACACCTGCTCAAGATCAGCACCAGCCCCAAGCGATTCAGTATCCCAATAAACACTGTACACAGGTTCTTCTTCCAAGAGCGTTTCTAACTCTTCATCACTAGGAAATTGGCTATATTTAGTCATTGTAGTAATTGCTGTTATTGCAGATTGTCTCAATTATTCTAATACTTTCAGGCGATCGCCTATAACAACCTTGCTACAATAAGCATGACCCGCAACCCTTAAACCATAGCCAATGAAATTAGCCTATTGATTTAGAAAAACAACTATGAACGACATCCAAGAATATGACCTTGTTGCTTTAACAGAAGAAGCGATTGCTACGCATAAAGTTACTCATCAGCAAATCCTACTGCGACGAGGACAAATGGGAACAGTTTTAATGTCCTTTGATAACCAAGCATTCCTAATCGACTTTACCGATAAAAAAGGCAATACCTTCGCTATGGAAACAATCGAACCTGTCAAGCTATTACGCCTTATCAATGAACCTGAATTAGTCTATTCATGACTATACCCATGACCTTCACATCAGTCCTAGAGAACATAGCCCGATCGCCGATCGCCACAAAAATAGGCGAGAAACTCAAAACAGCCAAAAGCATATCCCTGTCAGGACTATCCCGCTTAGGCAAAGGACTGATTAGCACCCACCTATGCCAACAACAAACCAAACCATTACTCATCGTCACTGCCACAGTCGAAGAAGCAACCCGATGGGCTTTACAACTCCAGTCCATGTCATGGCGCGTCTATCTATATCAACCCCTTGATACATTTCCCTACGAATCCGCTCAAATCGATTTAGAAACCGCTTGGACAAGGATTGAGATATTAGCAGAGCTGCTTGCCAAACCACAGCATAACTTAGCGATCGCTACCACCATTAACGCTCTACAACCCCATCTACCATCCACTCAAGTTTTCCAAAAACATAGCCTCTATCTCAATATCGGTGATTCGCAATCAGTTAAATTACTTGCCGAGGCTCTGGCAAGATTAGGATATGAAGAAGTCAAAGAAGTAAAGGAATCAAAACAATGGAGCCACAAAGGATTTAGTTTTGAAGTATTTCCAGTTAATCGAAATCTACCAGTGCGCCTAAGCTGCAATCGCGGCACTGTCGAGAAAATCAGAGAGTTTGACCCAACTAATCCTAAAAGCTTCACTGACCTATCCAGCATAGCGATCGCCCCTGTCGATTTGTATGAGTTTGTTTATACTCATAAAGCCACATTACTGGATTACTTACCCAAGGATTTTATTGTCGCTATTGATGAACCCGAACAATGTCAGAGCTATGGCGATCGCTGGTACGAAGCTGCGGAAGAACTTTATCAAAATCAATCGCAAGCCGATACACCGAAACTGCATTGGGACTTTACTAAGTGCATGACTGAGGCGAAGAAGTTTCAGATGCTTCAACTTAGCGAGCGATCGCTTAAACCCAGAGCCAATATTTTTGATTTTGCCAGTGCCTCTATTCCCATAGTTCCCCATCAGTTTGACCAGATTGCAGCCCTGATTCGCGAATATCTCAACTCAGAATATCAAGTCACCCTGATTTCGGCGCAACCTTTGCGTGTGGCAACCTTGCTCAAAGAGTATGACTGTATTGCTAACTTTGTCAGTGATCCTGATGATTTACAGTCAATTGCACGAATTCAGAAAGCTGGTAAACCAGTGATTTTAAAATATTCGGGACTGATGGAGATGCAAGGCTTTGTTTTGCCTAGTTGTAAGCTTGCCCTCTTGACAGATCGCGAATTATTCGGACAGCAATTACTAGCATCACCAACCTTTGTGCATCCTTCACGATTGAATACGGCTAAGTCAGTTAATCCTGACGAGCTAAATGTTGGTGATTATGTCGTGCATCGTAAGTATGGGATTGGCAAGTTTACGCGCTTTGAAACCATTGAAGTGAAGGGAGAAAAGCAACCGCATTACATCGTTGAGTTTGCTGATGGTAAAACTGCGGTGGCGATCGCGCCAGAAAATGAGAAGATCCTCTCCCGCTATCGTAGTGCTTCTAACAAGCCTCCTAAGTTAAATAGCATCGCCAACACAAAGGGCTGGGATAACGCCCTGAGCAAATGTCAAAAGGAGATTTACAAGTTAGCAAGGGATTTACTGCAACTCTATGTCCGCCGCGCCAATTTAGTCGGCTATGCTTTTCCACCTGATACCGATTGGCAACAGGAAATGGAGGATTCTTTTCCCTATCAACTGACACCAGATCAGGTCAAGGCTGTTCAAGATGTGAAGCAAGACATGGAAAGCGATCGCCCAATGGATCGGCTGGTTTGTGGTGATGTCGGCTTCGGTAAAACAGAGGTGGCGGTAAGAGCAATTTTTAAGGCGGTTTGTGCGGGTAAACAAGTGGCTCTGTTAGCTCCGACGACGATTCTGGCACAGCAGCATTTCCATACGCTCCAAACTCGGTTTGCGGCTTATCCTTTCACTGTGGAGATCGTGAATCGGTTTCGCCCTGCGAAGGAGCGCAAGCAGGTGTTGCAACAGGTTGCCGATAGCAAGGTGCAAGTCATTGTCGGTACGCATCAGCTTTTGTCTAAGGATGTTGAGTTTCACGATCTGGGTTTGCTGGTAATTGATGAGGAGCAACGCTTTGGGACTTTGCAGAAGGAGAAAATCAAGGCGATGAAGGGAGATGTGGATTTATTGACTCTGAGTGCTACGCCGATTCCGCGTACTCTCTATGCAGCGCTTTCTGGGGTACGGGAAATGAGTGTGATTGCGACTCCTCCTCCCTCAAGGCGATCGATTCAAACCCATTTGTCTGCTTATGATGCGTCACTGGTGAAAACAGCAATTCGTCATGAATTAGACCGTGGTGGTCAGGTGTTTTATGTTGTGCCACGTATTGAGGGGATTGAGGCGATCGCTGTTTCTTTGCAAACAATGTTACCGAATGTGAGATTAGCGATCGCGCATGGGCAGATGCAGGAGTCGGAGTTAGAGTCGGCGATGGTTGCTTTTAATAACAATGAGGCGGATATTCTCCTCTGTACGACGATTATTGAGTCGGGTTTGGATATTCCGCGTGTGAATACGATTGTGATTGAGGATGCTCATAAGTTGGGTTTGGCGCAACTTTATCAATTACGCGGTCGCGTTGGTCGGGCGGGAATTCAGGCTCAGGCCTATTTGCTGTATCCGCCTAATCTTGAGTTGACAGATTCAGCGAAGAGGAGATTGGATGCGATTCAGGAATTTAGTCAGCTTGGTTCGGGCTATCAACTGGCGATGCGCGATATGGAGATTCGTGGGTTGGGGGATTTGTTGGGTGAGGAGCAGTCGGGTCAGGCGGATGTGATTGGCTTTGCGCTATATATGGATTTGCTTCAGGAATATATTAATGAGTTACGGGGGAAGATTTTGCCTGAAGTTGCGGATACTGAGCTTCAGTTGCCTCGTTTGGTTGCTTTTATTCCTGACACTTACATAGAGGACAATGAGACGAAGATTAATGCTTATTTGACTTTGGCGAAGGTGAAGTCGAAGGAGGAGATTCTCAAGTTGGCTGCGGTTTGGGAGGGTCTGTATGGGGCTTTGCCTGAAGAAACTCAGGTGTTACTCAGGGTGATGGAACTGAAGTTGGTGGCGCGTAAGGTTGGGGTGTTTCGCATTTATGCGTCGGAGGATGGGCGCGATCTGTTTCTAGAATCGAAGCTGACGGATTCGCTTTGGGAGTTGCTTCATGCGAAGATCCCGATTGAGTTCTATTATCGTTTCTCTTTCGAGAAGGGCAGAATTAAGATCACGAGTCTGGCTCTCCTCCCTGGGGATAAGCAGGTGCATTTCTTGATTGAGTGGTTGGGCTGTTTTTTGAATTGAGCTTTAGGCGATCGCTGTTTTACGATGTGATCATCTCAGAGCTTACGCCAAAGCATATCCAGTATGCGCTCTTACTTGAGGCGGATGAAAAGCTAGGACAATATGATCCTTGGGAACTCCTGCGGCAACCAGTTCTTCAGTAATGCCATCTTCGATACCATCATAGTGAATCCAGATTTTGTCGTTACGAATTTCACCATGAACAACGCATCCATGTACTCGTCTACTGTTTTCCCATCCTTCGCGCATCAGCATGAAGTGGTTGCGATCGCGGCTAACGACAACGTAAGCATTCACGTCTCCATAGCGATAGGGAAGATCGGCATAATATTGGAGCAGAGTTTCTAGGGTTTTGCGCCATGAATCTAGGGTTTTATCTGTGGTTGCCATTGAATTATCTAACCTTCTTTGATAAGGGCGTTACAGTTGCTTAAAGTTGTGTTCATTTTGAGTCAAATAGTTAGCTAGGTTTGCGATAAGGCGTTGATATCTCTCTATGGAAATATTGCCGATCGCTCCAATTACATTTTTATTAGGGATGACGGTTAGAAAGCTTAATCGGATGACCGAAGGACTAGTTAAGCCGCTTAATTCAAAGTCAGCATCATTAGGAGAAATGATTTCGTCAAAATTAGGGATATATTGCTTTAGTTGGGTACTTACTCCACAAACTAAAAGATCTTGATATTTTGGCATTTTCCTGAGAACTAGTGCAGGACGATTTTTGATGGCTCCATTGGATTGTGGAATAGGGGTAAGAATAATTTTACTTTCTTGCATAATTGCTGTTGTGTTCTTTGATTAAATCCAATGAGTACTCAGGTTCGTCTTCTCCATAGCATTGTTCTAAATTTTGTAAAGAGAAGGATTCGAGATTATCTTCTTGTTGTTGAGATAGGTTGCTATCAATGTTGATGGAATTAATGATTTGTTGCCAAAGTTCAACGGGGACAATTACATCGATTGTTTTGCCTTCGATGTTGGTGACGTAGCGGATACGGTTATCTGTTAGTGCGTTTGGTATTGCGATCATCATGATGATTATCCTCTTATCGTAGTTATATTTTATACTGCCGATCGCTGAATCTACAGTGCGATCGCCTCTCATCAAACCTAAGCAATCGGCGATCGCTCTTGCTTGAGGATGCTGATTATGATGGGCATTCGCTGTCAATGTTACAGAAAATTGCTGGCGCTCTCAATCAGAAGGTTGAGATTAAGTTTTCAGCGATCGAGCTTGAGACGAGTTTAGGGTAGTCGTTGTTTTAGTTTTCAGGAAAATAAGGATGATCTCTAGTAATTACGGGAAATAGGCTTAGTATTTAGAGAAGGCTTCCTGATTGACATATTTGTGATTAAATTACAAAGTGTATAAACTGAAACATTGAATCACCTAATACCCATATATCACCAAATATAAAGAATTTTAAATGAAAATAAACATCAAAAAAATTATTAGAGAGAATATATTTACTGATGATTTCGGAAATTTATCAGCAAATAATGAAATATCATTTGATTCAAAGAAATTTGTTGTTGTATATGGTCCCAACGGTACAGGAAAAACCAGTCTAGCACTTGTATTGAATCAGGATAAACAAGCCGAGTACACTATTGAAATTAACAGCACAACACACACTGAGAGAGAGACAAAGGTATTTCATGTTATAAATGACCAAAATGGTCGCAACATAATTCAGGGAAGTACGGAAGATTTTATTCTTGGTGACAACATAAAAAGAGAATACGAACTTAAAAGGCAACTTGAAGAAGGATTTAAGCATCTTTTCGACTTATTAGTAAAAGAATTAAAAGACAAATATCAAATTAAGACTAAGAGTCATAATTTTGAGGAGCTAGTAACGGACGATAGACTAAAGGGATATATTTCAGATATTGCTAATTCAAAATCAAAAGGTAAAACTATTGGTCGAGATGATTTCCTAAATTATATTAATAGTCTTGAAGAAATTGAAATCCCACCAATTAGGGAAGAAAAACTAGCATTGTTTATCAGTGACTATAGTAAAAATAATGAATCAATCATTAAAAATTTTTGTTCAGAAGTTGATTTGTCTTTATTTACAACAGAAGAAAATATTGAAAAAATAGAAGAAAGTGACGATGCAATTCACATTCTCAAAAAGTACCAACACTCAAATGAATGTATCGTTTGCGAAACACAAATTGAAACACTAACGCTTATTGAGAAAAAGGCTGCACAAAAGAGGCATTTTATTGAAAATTTAACTGAACACGCAAAAAAAATCATCGAAAAAATCATTCAAAAAAATAATGATAATGATGATTTATTTGGAATTAATTCATGTTTAAAAGAAGCGTTAAAAAACTGTGCAGTCGAAAGATTAAGAGAGGTATATGAAGAAATTAATAACTACAAGAAAGCATATGGAATATTAATCACCAACTTATTTGTTAATAAAGTAAGAGAAAGCAATCTCAATGCCATTTTTGATGAATACAACAATCTTGTACAAGAAAGACCAAGATTTGCAGATGAAGACATTATCTTTATTGAGAAGTTTCTGAATGATTGTCTCGATAAAAGAATCTCGTTAGAAAGGGATGAAAATGAAAATTTGAAATTACTTTTTGGAGGTAGAGAATTTCTAAATGAGGAACGCAAATCTTTAATGTTAAGTAATGGAGAACAAAACTTTCTTTCTCTTGCATTTGAGTTATTGAAAGCCAAAAAAGTTTCCGAAGACTTTATCATTCTTGATGATCCAATTTCTAGCTTTGATTCAATATATAAAAATAAAATTGCATATTCTATTCTGCAAATTCTTGATTCTAAGAAGACTATAATCTTGACACATAATACTGATTTAATAAAGCTCTTAGAACATCAACGAAAAAATTGTTTTAATTTATACTTTTTAAACAATACAAATGGTGAAGAAAATGGTTTCATTTTTATTAATCAACACGAGCAAAAAATTATATTATATTTACATGAGTTTATCAACTTATTAAGAGGTGATATTAAACAATATATTATCAATGAACGTGCATTTCTAATTGCAATTGTCCCCTTCATGCGTGGTTACTGTCAAATAATTGGAAATACTACACTAAAAAATGAACTGACCAAACTTATGCACGGATACAACAATAACATTGTTAACATTGCAAGTATATATAATGATCTGTTTGAAACAGATGTGATTGAAAACGATTATAGTATTTCAGCAATGGATGTTATTTCCTATGACGTAGATGGTGTTGAAACAATCTTAAAAGTTGATAGATTTCCTTTGCTAAACAAAACATTAATGCATACCTTAACATATTTATTTTTAAGACTTTCAGTAGAAAAGAAACTTGTCGATAAGTTCTCAATAAATACTAATAGGCACAATATGTTGACTAATATTATTACTGCCTCATTTCCAAGAGGTTCAAATAATCTGTCTGACACAGAAAATCGTGTATTCTTTCTTTCCAGAAAAACACTACTCAATGAGTTCAATCATTTTGAAATGGATATGAATATTTTTCAACCAGCAATTGATATTACTAATAAAAACCTAAAAAAAGAAAAAGAGGAGATACTGGAAAAGCTGAACAATTTGTAGCACTTATCTTAATTTTCGAGAAATTAGCCTTAACTATTGAATGTACTTGTATTGTGGGCGAGACAGCGATCGCCCTAGCCAAACTACCAAACAATCCTAACTAAATTCGCAGCACAAATACTGAGATCACAACTTAAAAGAGCTACCTGATTTCCTTGCTCCTCTACCACCAAAGCCGTTGATACAATCTGGCGATCATGCATCTCATTGATAGAAGTGAGGTTGACACTTTTCTCAATCACATCAGAATCTAATGGATAGATAGAGAGTCGTTTGTCTTGCTTCACTACCTTTGGATTGTCTATAACATAATCGTTTGCGCTGGTTAATTTGAGCGATCGCCAATCAATTGTAGCATTACAACATTTTAGCTAATAATGGTAAAGCGATCGCTACATTTATCCATCCTTTTGGTTCATGCCTGACAACACCGACTACCTCCAAGGCATCATCGAACGCCTCACCTTTCACTCCGAAGAGACAGGCTATACCGTAGCGCGGCTAAAAGTACCCAAGGCTCAAGACCTAATCACCGTAGTCGGTAACTTTGCCAATATTCAAGCAGGACAGACTTTAGCCCTAGAAGGCACATGGCGATCTGTCCCGTCTATGTTTCAAGCAAGTAGACTTAACGATTGAGCGCACTCATACTTTGGACAGGATAGCGATCGCCTGCGGCAATACCTTGAGGTGCTACGGCATTAATGCGATGGATATCTTCAGCAGTCAAAGTCACTGTAGCCGCACCGATATTTTCTTCGAGATATTTACGGCGTTTGGTTCCAGGGATTGGCACAATATCATCGCCTTGAGCCAAGAGCCATGCTAGGGCTAACTGTCCTGCGGTGATTCCTTTTTCATTAGCGATCGCTTTTACCTGTTCTACTAATTCGAGATTCTTGGCAAAGTTCTCGCCTTGAAAGCGTGGCGATCTCCGCCGAAAGTCATCGGGAGCAAAATCATCAGGACTAGCGATCGCTCCTGTGAGGAATCCTCTACCTAAGGGACTATAGGGTACAAAGCCAATTCCTAATTCTCGCAATGTTGGTAGGATCTCATCTTCAGGATCTCGACTCCATAGGGAATATTCTGTTTGTAGAGCAGAAATAGAATGGATTGCTTGAGCGCGGCGGATTGTAGCGGGGGCGGCTTCGGATAGCCCTAGATATCGGACTTTCCCTTGTTGGACTAGTTCTGCCATTGCGCCAACGGTTTCTTCAATGGGTACGGTTATGTCAACACGGTGTTGATAGTAGAGGTCGATGACATCTACTCCTAAGCGCTGTAGTGACGCATCACAAGACTGTCTCACATATTCTGGTTTCCCGTTAATACCGAGCCATCCTCCTTCAGCACTACGGACATTACCGAATTTAGTGGCGAGAATGACGCGATCTCGGCGATCCTTGATGGCTCGACCGACTAGCTTTTCGTTGGTGAAGGGACCGTACATATCGGCGGCATCGAGAAAGTTCACACCGAGGTCAAGAGCATGGTGAATTGTGGCGATCGCTTCTTGTTCATCCCCACTGCCATAAAACTCAGACATTCCCATACAGCCGAGTCCCAGTTCGGATACTTCTAGTCCTTGATTGCCTAGTTTTCTGGTTTTCATTGGTTGGTTTCTTGTTTGCTAATGCTCTACGTTAACCGATTTGATTCTCTTGTTGCCATTGCTCGTAGGAAATGCGTGGGAGGTCGAATTTATCAGTTGTCCGACAATAGTAGGCAGGTGAACCCATTCTACCGATGGGCGTAAATCCATCTATATGGTAGCGATCGCCAATGATGCTGTCATCCACATGAAACATCACGACTTCACCGATGATTAGATTGTAGGCTCCTAATGGCTGTTGGCTATGCAGTACACATTCTAAACTTGCTTTCGCTTCAGCGATGCGGGGAACTTTGACTCGTTTCGATTCGGCTTCATGGAGTCCAACGGCGGTGAGTTCGCTCTCTTCGGCTGGGAAGTTGGCGGCGGAGATGTTCATCGCGCTTAATAAATCTTCTGTTACGAGATTAACGACAAATTCTCGATTAGCGATAATATTGGCGGCGGTATCTTTTGGGCTGCCATCGTCTTTGTTGCCTATGCTGATGACGAGGTATAGGGGATTGCTACCGATCGCGTTAAAGAAACTGAAGGGGGCAAGGTTGATCACTCCTTCGCTATTTTGGGTGGTTACCCATGCGATCGGGCGGGGGACTACCAGATTTGTTAATAGTTTGTAGTTGTCTTGGGAGGATGTTGTGCTGGGATCTATATGCATAGTGAATTTTTGATCATCAGACGTGGGAATGGGCGATCTCTATTTTGTACCGTGCTTTAGCAAGACGCAAAACTGTCTCATGGTAGCTCATCCAATTTTGGCTTGTGAGTCAATACTTTGTTGCTGTGCTTGAGATCGATACTGCCAAGCCTGCTCAAATTGTTGGATATCAAATTCGCTTAAATTGGCAAATTCAATTTCCTGTCCCTTGACCTGCAAGATGATCTGGCGATCGCCTCGTAAACTCTCAACTGTCAGAGCATCTCCACTTCGTTGGATACTGTAAGAATTCTTGCCCGTTTCTCCAAAATTATCAGCCCCTAGTTCATTAAGAAGTTGATGGCAGAGCGCGGCGACCAGATGAGCTTTATCCATGCCTTCATGTTCTGGGGTGATTGAGAGCTTATTCTCAATCACATTCTCGGGCTGAATTGGGTTGGGTAATCGTAGAGATCGCAGTCTTTCTAGTTCCAGCGCAAGCTCGGCAAATAAACTATCTGGTAGTCCTTCGGATACTTGAGGAAGAGATTCTTGACTTGTCGCCTTAGAATTAGCTCCCTGCATCTCCAGAATAATTGGCATATCCCGCACTGGATCGTAACTTACCTGTAAATGCTTCTGGAGTCCGCCCCAGCTAAACTCTTTTCCCAATTCATTACCTTGAATGCTGTTATCTCCAAAACTATAGGAAATACCCTTAACCTTCTTATTGCGGGTGTATTTGACATGAGCATCCACTCCTGATTGTCGAAGCTGCTCAACAAACTGGGGCATGGTCATTCCTGCTTTTACTTGCTCCCTGATTACCAGCGATATATGAGATACAAAGTCAGAAGTACTAAGTTGGATTCCCCGCTCAGAAACATTATCCAGCCGTTTTAAAATACGCGGCAATGAATAAGCCTTGCCTACGCTTGAGCCAGCCATGCTCACACCATCGAATTTATAAGCAATACCTTTAGGTTTTCCCTTGCGATCTCGGTCAACCTTGACTTCAATCCCTTCACGATTTAACTGCTCAATAAAATCTGGCAGTGCTGTGGTGTTCGTTATGGCTAGGTCAATCCTGTCTGCAAGTTGCCTCTTGACTGTAGACTTGCCCGTTTGTTTCTCATTTTCAATCTGGTTTTTAGTTTGCTCTTGGCGATCGCTTTCCCAACTTGAAGGTACTGACTCTAATTCAAAGTCTTTTTCCAATTTTCGGATTACATCTTGGCTACGAATCCAGTCCCAGCTATCTGAGACAACGGAACCATCCATCTTCACTCGACTGGTTACTAAATGAATATGTTCGTGATTTTCTTGGTCAGTATGCTTTACAGCTATGTACTGATTGTTAGTGAATCCCATTTCTTTAAGATATTGCGCGATCGCCTTCTGCCAAGAAACATCATTAAGATGCTCATCAGGACTGAGACTGAGGATTATGTGGCAAACTGTATGCCCTAGTTTAGGGCGCAGTTGCCATGATAGAGAAAACTCAGTCGCTAGACTATATGGATTATTTCCATCCATATTCGTATCGATCACCGCTGCGCCAGTTTTCCCCATCACATAACACAGACAACCTTGAAAGCCACTTCCCTTAATAATTTTACCAATCATCCTTGTTTCCTACTTAGGTTTTACGCCTGTACTATCCGTAATCTGAGATCTCATCTCGGACATTAAGCCGATAAGTTGATTGAGACAGCCAGAGAACTCATTTAGTTCTTCAAGTTGTGACTGCATGGGACTCCCCATTATTACGCTTAAATTGGCATCATGCGCTAACTGGTTAACGTTGGTACCAATTTTATTCAACTCAAATTTAACCTGCCCTAACAGGTGGTATATCTTCCAGTCAACGCTAGCCACTTGGATTTGTGGTGATGGTGGATCGTAGTTAAAAGTTGCACATCGGACAAATTCGCTTGAATTAACATTCAGTTTGCTTGCTTTTTCCTCCAATAAAGCTTTTTCATCTTCAGTCATGCGTACCGTAAATCTAACGGATAAAGTCATTACTGCTATTCCTAAAGTTTATTTTGTACAAATGTTGTTGAACAAATATTCAAAAACAAGAAACTCGACGAGATATACTCGCCTGCCACAAATATAGTCTACATTTTTTCACGCAGACTTGAATTTTAAAATGTTTTAGATCTGCAAAAAATAATTTGCATACAATTAGTTACGGTTCAGTTTTTTTAATTGACAGTTTTGTTTTTTGTTAAAGGGGGAATCCAAAGGGGGAATTCCCCTTTGGCAAGCGTTAATGTTGCTGTCGAACAAAAATCAAACGTTAGTGCGATTTCTTGTCCGACAAGCAACATAGCTTGCCGCAATCGACACATATACCGCAAACGACGCAAAATCGTTCGCTCAATGTTGTCGATCCGTGAGAAATTGTCGAAAAAATTATATGAGCCTGTCGAAAAAAAATATCTACTCCGAACAAAAAATATGGAGTCAGTAGTTATTTTCTTTGGAAATTAATAGTAAAAATATATTATCGCAGCATAAAAAAACTCTTACTAAAAGCAAGAAAACTCTATACTAAAAATTAATTTTTCATCACTTCTACGTTATCGACTCTTAAATTAAGTATCTTTAAAAAGTCTTTTAATATTCGCAACTAAAAAAATAAAAACAAAAAAATACCCACTATTCTCTGTTTATAGCTATGATAAAGGCGCTAATAGATTTAGGTATTTATAAAATCAGTATGTTAGTAAACTTGCTGAGCGATCGCCATATCTGAGAAATGCGCTAGCTAAATTTAAAACAACCATGAAAGAAAAATATAGTTACAACAATGACTGAAAATATTTCAGATTCCACACTTGTGGAGCTAGACGCTGATAAGTTGGTAGCCTTATCCGATCAGTGGGCTAACTCCACACAAAAGTGCAATAAACTAAGGAAGAAGATAGACATTATCCGTACCCTTGAAGTAGGGATTAGAGCTTTAGTTGCTTCGGGATATTCCTATGATGCCGTCTGTGAAAAGCTGAAAGATGAACTGCATTTCACTATTTCTAATCCGACTCTCAGACAGTATCTCAAGAAAATCTCTGAAGAAAAAAAAAAGCTGAATCTAGAGAAAAACGCGCCGCCGCAAAATCAGTTCGAGCATTACACCAGACTCAATCGTTAATGTCTAATGTAAGTCCACAAACGGCTATGAGCGTGTCGGATCGTATTGCCAATCCAAATACGCCGCCTACATTAACAAAGCTTGCTGATTTAGAAAATAGCGATCGCTCCGAACCAATCTCAGTAGTAAAGCCAAACAGCAGTAAGGCAACCATCAAACCACAAAGCATTGTCCCAAAGTCTCTCCCCGTGGACGATGATGACTACGATGATGATTTGGCACAACAAAAAATATTGAAGTACTTCAATAGATAATAGGAGACAACATTATGGCAAATATCAACCTGATCGATGGGGAAAAAGGTGGTGTAGGCAAAAGCTGGGTCGCACGCACCATGTTGCAATACCTGACCGATAACAAAATTTCTTTCACCAGTATTGAAACAGATCGCAGTAACCCAACTGTCCTCGATATATACAAAGAATCTAAAACTGCTGTTTTCTCAGAAAATGAAAAAATGGCTGATGTCGCTGATGCCATTTTTGAATATGCACTCAAGAAAACGGTTGTCGTCAATTTACCCGCTCAGGCTCACCGAGCAGTGGCGAAATGGATTGACACCAAAGGATTACTAGATTTGGGTAAGGAACATGACGTGACATTTATCAAGTGGTTTGTCAGTGACGGTGAAAGTGACTCAATTAAGCTATTCACTGAGTCGCTAGAACATTATCAAGGCTATATCACCCATGTGTTTATCAAAAATTGGGGGCGCTGCGATGAATGGGATTACTTCAAAGCTCACGAAGAGATCCAGAAAGCGATCGCTGAATACAACGTTGCTGTGATTGACTTTCCCAAGTTGAGTGATGGTAGGCGAATCGAAATTAATGCTAAGCATCTTACTTTCGAGGATGCTTCAAATTACTCTGAATTTGGACTCATTGGCAGAAATCAAATCAAAACATATTTACGTGAAGCATACAAAGCTTTTGAGTCCACTGGGCTTCTCGCCAAAACCAAACAACCACAGGGATTGAAAGCCTAGTATGAATAGCGATCCCTTGCACAAAACCTATCTGGATATTGCCATCCATGACTATGATCCCGTGGTCAAAGCCAAAATCTACGAGATTGTGGCTAAGTCTGGCATTCCCCAGAACGATCCTTACATTGCGATTTTCTTGTCTAATGCCCAAGTTGCGGCAACGGTTGCCACTGCGCCAAATCTACTCCAAAGTGCCTTAGCTAAAGGCTTCGATGTTGGTATCCAAAAGTTCCGCGACTTTCTGGCAACTTTGCGCGAGACTGCGGTTAAGGAGCAAGAGGTGGCGATTAGTCAGGCGATCGCGAATATCATCAAAAACAAACAGCATCAGGAATCCCAAGGATATTGGCGGGCGATTAGCTTACCTTTCATTGGTTTCTGTGCAGGGATGTTGATGATTGGCTTAGCGGCGGGTCTGGTTTCGGGCTTGGCGATCGCGAAACTGTTTTTACCTACACCCAGTCTAAATGCCCAATCCGCTAGGGATTTGGAGTGGGTGGCAAGTGACAACGGCAAACTAGCTAGGAATCTCGTGGACTGGAATCAGGATATTTTGAAAACCTGCCTTCGGGATCAGCAAAACCTCAAGGAAGCTTTAATTATTCTCAATGGCAAGTATGTGACTAAAGGTTTATGCGCCCTATGGGTATTGCCTGAAACCCAGAGAGTCTATGAGGATCGCCGTTAATTCGGGTGCGGCAATACATGACTTAAAAAACACAATAGCTAACTTTTACTGCCCAAAAATGTTCAAAATTTCGTAATATTTACTTTTTAAGTCATCGTTTAAGTAGATTTTTTGACTTTTGTATTAGGCAAATTCGGTGTATTCGGTGCTAAAAAGTCTAAAGCGTTTGAAGTTGCAACGACACTTTCTTCTGATACTACTACCACCTTGGACTTTTTAGGGTTTTTGGGTTTCCTTATGGTGGGCGCAGTGTTGAATAATCGTCCGCGTTTACGAATTTCGTAGCCATGCTTGAGCAGCACTAGCCTAATCGTGGAATCGCTTAAGCCAAATAATTTGCCCACATTTTCTAGGCTCATGGGCTGGTTGTAAAGATCCCAATATTGCTTGGCGATTACAGCGTCTTCCTTGAATGCTTCGGCTTTTTCTTTCCGTGATAGTTCTTTGATGTCAATACCATTGCGCTTAATGATCCGTTCGACGGTTTTGCCTGTGACTCCAAACATCGCGCCTACTTGGTCAAAGTCTAGTCCTCCCTCGCAGACTAGTTGCCAATATTCTTGGGCGCGGGTATAGCCTTCCAATCGTTTTTGCTTTAGTTTATCTTCTTGCCTTTGTCTGATTCGTAGCAAAATCTGGCGGCGCTCTCTTTGCCTTGGGGTCAGTTTTGGTACGGCTAATCCTGCGATACCGCCTAATTTATGTTTTAGTCTTAATTTCAAACGGTTTTTGGAGTCTACGCTTTGTCGGATCGGGTAGCCGTTGCGCTTTAGTTCCTGCAATACGATCGGATGCGAGATACCAAATAGCTCGGCGGTTTCTCGCAGGGTTAAGTTGTAATCGTTGTAGGCTTTGTTGTATTGGGCGGCGCGATTGGCTGAGGTAACGGGATCGATGCCCCGACGAATGGGAATATTATGCTTTTCAAGGATTTTGTTGAGGGTTCTGGCGGCGACATTTAATTTTTGGACGATCGCTGACCTCGTTAGTCCTGATTGGTATAAGGCGATCGCCTGCTGCTCCATCGACATTCTCGTATGGCTGGCGCGTGAGTGTTTCGATCTAAATTCTGTAAATCCTGCGGCGACCATTGCGTTGTATACGGTGGAGACTGATGTTTTGCATTGTTTGGCAATATCTCGAATCGGATAGTTCGCTTCGGTATACAGTCGGATATATTCAGCCACTTGTGGCAGAATCTTTGGACTATGATTATTCTCTAGGTTCTGTTTGCTCATAATATAATTCTCATTGTCAATATTTAACTTGATTATATATAGTGATAAGTACAAACCAAATCACTAAAATATTTATCTCTAACGCTTTAGTAGGTGAAGTAGTTCTCTGCAATAACCTTCAGCTTTCTGTCTTTCGTGTGTTTCTATAACTTGATCACGAATATGAGCCATAGGATTCCTAACTTTGGCAAGAAGTTGAAAACATAAAGACCAGTAATTTTTGTTTTGCTTTAAAATTGGTTCAAATTGATTCCAGTGTGCTGCAATAATGTCATACAGATTCATTGGATAAGTAAAATCTAAAATATTTCCTGAAGCACGCCCACCAAAACTTTTCCTTTCCTTCTCCTGAGCCTGATAACATTGTTCTAACATTGTCTTTAATTTCGGACGACTAATCTCCAATTTTGACACCCAATCGTTTGTTTGATACTCATTTTCCATTACCTCAGTAATTACTAAGCGCAAGTATTTTTCAGTTTCTCTCCAAAGAACCCATAGTTCAACTGACCTCTCAACTAATCGCAGATAATCTGTAAAATGAGAAGAGAATCCAGTATAATAGCCATCAATAGAAGTTTGAATAAGACCATACTTAACTAGTCTCTCAGCGTCAACTTTTGTCGCTGTAATGACAGGACCAAATATAATCTCAAGTAACTTATCGAGAGAGCCATCTTCCTTGAGAATGTTAACTAAGTCATCATAATATTTTAAAAACTCAGAGACTGATATTTGAAGTGCCTTATCTAAATCTAAAGCTTTGTTGTCTAACCAAGATTTAGAAAGTTCAAAAGCCAGAGCCGAGGCTAAATATGGATGTCCACCTGTATTAATCCATATAAATTCAAAAAGTTCAGGACTAACTTCAAGATTTATCAAATTAAATTTTTGTAGTAGATGTACTAATTCCTCTTGATCAAAGCATTGAAGATATTCATCTTTAAAAATACCAGGAAGGTTTGATATATCTACTCTACAGTGATTGCAGATTTCTGTTAATGATCTTCTTGACAAAGTAACTAGGCTTACACTCCATTCTGGTTGATATGCTAGCTCTCTCAATGCCTGAAATCCTACTCCATCAGAGAAAATATGACGAGCCTCATCAAACTCATCAATCACTATAACAACACGCCAACCAACACGCTTAATTTTTTTAAAGAACTTTCGCACCTCATTTTGCAGATCTAACCAATGGAATTCTGTTTCCAAAATTCTCAACCCTTGCAAAAGTATTGCATTATTAGATAAATCAGTATCTTCTATAGTTTCTAGAGATGATTTGATGAATTCACGAAACAATTGCTCATGATTGTTGACATCAGGCAAGTTAATTCTAAACGATAAAATACGTTTTTCGATTAATAACTGTTGTGGATAAATCAGCGCATGATAAGCAAGACTAGATTTTCCAATTCTAGGAGCGCCTACAATTGCTAAATTACCAGGTCTAGGAGAATCAATAACAATTTGCTGAATAGTTCTTAATATATTTTGACGACCGACAAATTGCTCTCCATAAATAATTTTACCGTTGTCAGCAAATGGATTGTAAAAAGGATAGGTAGTCATTCTATTGTTATTATTCTTTTACTGATGTGCTAGTAACCACTCCTTAAAAAGGCTCACTCGAATACGAAATAGGGATGATTGACTTTTCTCAAGTACTTCCCTTTTAACAAGATCTTCTAAGACCTGATCAATGGGCACTGAAGTGCTTGCAACTATAGCAGAGCGATCACAGAATTGTTGTCTACGAGAGCCATGAGCTACACCACGAAGAACAGCCTCTGCATCTTTTTTTGGTATACTATCACTACTTGTATCACCAGCACTAGTTAGGTTGTCAAATACAGCGTCTCCAAGAGAATTATTTCCACTAATTAGATCCTCTTTAACTCGCTCAATATCAGCATCAGTAACATATATGGCTTTCTTGCGATTCATATACTCAACTAGTCTATTGCAAAAAATTTGGATGTAGTAAGGGCTACCTGCCGTTAATTCAATTAATCTAATAACAGCTTCTCCTTTGTATCGACTTTCGCCTGTTTCTAGAATACGAATAGGGTCAATAATCAACTTACGAGCATCATCAGTTGACAAATAAGATACTCGCTGGCTTTCTGCCACTTGAAACTCATTAGGAAAACTTTCAATAAATTGAGGCATAACATCTTGTCCAACTAAAATAGCACCAAAATATCGCTTTTCTAGCAATGCCTTCCAAGATTTCATAAAAGTATCTGGAATCTGATTTCTTTTAATCTCTCCATAAATATATGAGAATTCGTCGATCAGAAGCATAATTTTTGCATCTTTAAATTCGTTAATTT
>NZ_JAAVJL010000007.1 GCF_012863495.1 Pseudanabaena yagii GIHE-NHR1 | reverse complement strand
AAGAGGTAATAAGGGGCTAAAGGAAGCTGGAAAGAGATTAAATAAGGGTGGGACTAAAATTGATTGTAGTAATGTTGATGAATTAAGTGATATGCAAATCAAGATTTTGCTATCTCCAATCAAGAATTTGAAATATAGTAGTGATGTATCACAATTTTTTAAAATCTCTTCCGCTAGTGATAATCTCCTTGAACAGATTAGCAACTATCTGTTATCTCTGGCAGATAATCAACAGCAGAAAAAAAACTCTAAATTCCCTTTGATAGTTGGCATTGGATTCTTCTCTGCTTTTGCTATTCTAAGTTTCGGTTGGCTAGGTTGGAAGTACTTTCAGTTTTCTTCGGGACTGCGTGTAAAAACAACGCATCTAACCATTGGTATCCTTACTGATACTAAAGACTATAAACCTTTGGAAGAATATTTAGAGAGTATACTAATACCTGAAGATTTTTCTAAATTCCTAAAAGGCGACAAAATCAAAGTTATCATTGATGGTGATCGTAAGATTAAGTATCAAGAAGCAAGATCGAGAATAGTCAATAAAGAATGGGATATTGCATTTACACTGTCTCCAATGAACTCAGTGGCAGCGAAAGATAATGGCTATTTATACATAGCTAGGATGTTTCCTAGTCAACCCTCATTTTACCAGTCCGCTTTATTTGTTAGCAATAAAAACAGTAACATTAAATCATTAAAAGATATAAAACCTACAACTACAATAGCATTAGGTGAAATCACTTCAGCTTCTAGCTTCTTTATGCCAGCCTATGATCTTTATGGAAAGACATTAACTATTAAAAAAGGTAATCGTGGTTCAGATATCATCAAAATGGTTAAGAACGGAGACGCGGAAATTGGTGCTGGTGCTTTTGGAGACACAATAAAAAATGATACCGCCGAGATTCGTATAATCTCAATTAGTCGTAATATTCCAGGTGCATCAGTATATTTATCGCCTCGTCTTTTGGAACAAGATCGAAACTCAATATCTAAGGCATTAACTGAAGCGCCTCAAGATATACAGAAAAAAGCTAACTATGTAATTGAAGAAGAACCAGACTACTCTTCTTTTTTAGGAATAGCAAGAAGGGTAGAAGAAATTTTGCAATGCTCTGATTTTGACAAAAATCCCGTTAATTTTTTCTGTCCTGAACCCAGTATCTCCAATACAAGCACAAAAACAGTCTTATCTAAAATCACGTTTACTGGCAAAGTAAATGGATACCAAAATTCGTCTAGGGATTTTATCTGGCTTAATGTGGAAACTCCAGAGGGAAAAATTTATAGGGTTGTAATAACTCCAACATTACTAAACCAAATTCCTAATGCTGGAAGTCCCTTAAACATTAAGAACAAAAAAATTGAGCTAAACAATGTAATTCCTCAGCAGATTGAGGGCAATATTTTGGAGATAGTCATAAATGATGCTAGTCAGTTAAAAGTGCTTTGATTAGCTTTTGCCAACAAAATAATATAGAACCTATTGCGATCTAATTCTCATATTCTGAGGCTGGCAACCCATAAAGGATAGCGTATTGCAAGCAGGTTCAAGGATCGATCTACCTGTAAATCCGATCGCGGTGAGTAAGTCCCACATAGCACGGATGACTTCAAAACTCGTTTGATAGGCAGTGGCAGTGGCTGATTTGGCGGCTTGGATTTCGGCGGTAGTGAGCAGTTGGCAAAGTCTTTCATAGCATCGGTACTGCCATGTGTTTCCCTGATGGTTCGCTCCCACCCAGATATCGGTGAGGGTTCCCCATCCCGATGCTTTGGCTAGTTCTAGTTGCTGGGTTGGTTCACCAATTTGGATGGATTTCGATAGGGCGATCGCCTCTACTGTTGCTTCGGCTTTTATCCGTAAAGAACAATCAAAATGCTCTTCAATTTCTGGGGTAATTTCAAACATAGGATTTTGTGCTTTTGGCAAACTTTCAGTTGTTATGCGTTTGTTCTTGAGAACTGGCGCTAGCCATAGGCAAAAAAAAGGCAAGACTTTAGCTGCCTTGCCTTTTTTTAGTATTGGTTCAAAAATCCTCTATTTACCTTTGCCTTGAGTTTTTAGCCAATCACTTAGGTCGGAGATCGTCTCTAAGTCAAATAATGCTTCGGCTAAATTTTCTAGCTGTTTTGTCGATAGTTTATTTACCTTGCCCCGCAAACTTGGGCTAATCTGTCCAAACTTGCGATTGAACAGTCGCAGCAGCATCGTAGCTTGTCCTTTGACCAGTCCGCGCTGCTCGCCTAGCTTTAAACCACGTTGCTCGCCTTCTTCTTTTGCATCTTGATATACACGAGTCTGCTTTAAATCGCTGTATGTAAACATTGCCTCAATCTCCTGCCGACTTAGTTTCGGGAATTTATACACCAATACTGTCTCTATTAATTCTAATACCTGCTCTTGGATTTCGGGATCGTTTTCCTGCTCAATTTTATCGCCCAATCGTCTAGCCATAGTTACGGCTTGACTTTCAGTAGACAAGATTAGCTGAATAATATTGATCGCAAAGGAGTCCGTCTCCCGATCTACCAAGTCTTCCAAGTACACTCTTTGTAACCTCTGGCAGTTGAGCATCTCCTGCACATGGCTTCTTGGCTCTGGCTCATAGCTACGCCTTGCAAAGATGGCGATCGCTTTCCAATCTTGCTCAGGACGGTATTGATTCAGGTATAGATATATCTCAGATAAGTACTCCCAGTAAAAGTCTTCCTTTTGCTGAAATTGCACTTCGATCAGATATATCGGTTTGTCTTTCGCTTTTGGGATAAATATCCCATCAAAGCGAAAGGCTTTCTCTTTCACTTCCACTGAGCTAAATTCATAGCCCTCTGCTTCCGAGATCGGGCGTTCGATTAGCTCAAAGAGTAGCGAATGGAAAGATTGGAAGAGTTGGTAGAATAAAGTGTCGGTTTTCATTGGCATTTACCCTATCAAAATATGTAACTTATGGCAACTTTTTTACGGTTACTTTTTTTAGGAGGATAGATATGGCTCTATCCTCTCTAGCCTCCCTAGTTTCTAGGCTGTGACTAGTTCGCAAACTATGGTCTTTTGTTGAGTAGTCAGGGATGCAACATATTCCCCAACGATGACCTTGGCAGAGTCCTTGGCGACTAGTCCTAACAGGTATGGCTTTTTCCTGCTATTTCTCACGACTTCAATTTGATATCTACCATCCTGCTCACGTTGAGATACAACAATGGAAATACATGCGTGTTCTCCATTACCTGTCCAGTTGGTTGATGCGAGTTCTCCATACTGCGCTCCGACTACTTGCAGTCGCATCAGTTGGTTTTCATGGAGGCGATCGCATACTTCGGGTAAAAACATATTGAAGACAACACTCGCAGTGCCATGATCGCCGTTATGACTGGCTTGCCACATGGCGGCACTACAGGTTTGGGCAGTTTTCTCGCTTTTCTCCCGTAGTTTCTCACCTAAGCCTTTTGCCCATTCCACGGCGGCGCGGAGGATTTTCTTGCGTGATTCCCGATCGCTTGATAGTTTCATCGCTTCCCTAATCTTGCTGGTATATTCATCGCGGCGGGCGATCGCTCTTTTGTAGAGAATCTCACTTGGTTTGACAAATAGTTCGCGGAATTCGAGCAGGGTACGTTCGTGCAAATCTACGGGTTGCCAGATTGCATTCACGGATTGAATCAGGAATGATATCGGATCGTTGTATTCTCCATTGGCTACCAAGGTTCGTGCGGACATTTTGCATCTCTGTTTGGAATCGTAGTAGCTGCCATATACGCCTTGCTTCTTGCGATCGATCAGCCAATCCAGTTTCGGTAAGCTTTTGCCGACTTCATCAAGGAAGGCTTGGTCATGGCTGAGGTCGGATTTGAGCCGATCTACGGCGACTTGGACTTCTTGGGCTAAGCCTGCAATGTACTGATGATGCCCTGTCGCCCATGCGGTAGCTAGGTAATAGGTGATCAGTCCAATTTGGTTTTCGGTGGATCTCAGGGCAACTTCGGCTAATGTGCCTTGCACTGCTACTTTGTCGGGTTTATAGGTGGTGGGCTTGATGTGGTGTTGACGGATTTCTTTGGCGATTTCAGGTAGTTTCTTGATTGATTTGACGCAGAAGGTATCACCATCAAAGTCCATGCCACAGTAGTCACGCGCTTCGTCTGGGTTGACATACATCGTTCCCTGTTGGTTTAGTCCTTTGATGTGCTTGTTTGTCCAGATTTGCAAGTCGTTGCGATCGCGGATGGGATAGCGAAATCCGACATATTCGCCTTTTGGCAATTCAGGGATGCACATTTCCAGTTTTCCTAGTTCGGGACAGGGCTGTGCCATGAAGCTAGAAAAGTTGATGCCGCCACTGGTGGCGAGGGTTAACCACCGTCTTCTTACTAGGTCTTCAATCTTTCTCACCACATAGGGATGTTCTAGCAGTTGTCCGTAGATGTCATGTTTGAGGATTTCCGATAGGATTTTACCATCGGCTTCTTCTTCGCGTTCTTCTTCAGGTTCATCTACTTTCACCCATTGTTCGGTTTGCACTAGTTGGCAGAGTTGTTTGACATCAGATTGGGCTGAGACTAATGTTTCGGCTTTGAGTTGGGTAATCGGTAAGACATCATGGGCGATCGCATGTTGGCTGAACCATTGCCAGACGGTATAGGAGGTCTTGACGCTGCGCTTTTGGGCGAAGTTGACGATTCCTAATTTCAGGCTGGCTACTTGTTGGATTCCTAATGTCAGTTTATGTCCTTTAAAACATGATAGGGGCATTACTAAGTCCACTCCTTGGGGTAGGTTTAGTTCTACTTGCAATGTCCCTTTGGCTACCCATGCGTTGGTTATTCCTGCCCGAAATTGGAATGGTGTATTTGCTGGGATTGCAAAATCTTCGCTTTGACGGAGTTGATTTAACAATTCATGGCTGATTTTGCCATGACAGTCATCAGTGCGAAGTTCTTTGTCTTGGACAATCAGGATCGTTAGTTGTGGGATTGCATAGATTTTGAGGCATTCGGTCATCAGGATTGAGCCGTAGTTGATTTGTCCCATCGCGCTAGGGAAATAGGTGGCAAAGGGATTTAATTCGTGGCTGAAGAAGAAGTCTCCATGTTTTCTCGCTCCTGATGCTCCTGATAGTTGGTATTTGCCCAGTCCTTTGTTGAGGGCGGCGATCGCCTGTTTCTTTAGTGGAACAATGCTTTTGGCGGCGGTGCTGCGTTGGCTTGCGGATTTACTAGTTTTGGCGGTGCTTTCGGCTTTGGCAATCTTGTTCAAAAATGGGGAAATGTTGCCGATACTGAGTTTGATGTCGGGATGCAGTGCTTCTAATAGAGTGTTACGGAATTGGATATCTTTGTCCACAATTTCACCTGTGGCAAGGTTGGTCTTGGCGATCGTTAGCATCTGTTTGTACTCTCAAAGTAGTGAAGCGCCTAGATCGTGGGATCTAGGCGCTTCATGGTGATGGGGTTAGTGGGGTAGTTTAGGCAGCGATTTTATTCATTTCTGGACGATAGATCACCAATCCCTTTGCCAACAGAGCATCGATCGTGGTTGGTCTGGTTGGCAGAAAGTTGATCTTGTCGTCTTTGGTTGCCAAAATCTTGCAGCCGTAATACTCTTCCAAACGCTCTGTGACCTTGCTAATCTGCATCGTGCCGATGTTTGTCAACGTCCAGCCATTCTTCGCTTGATACAGCCACATCTTGTCTGTACTGGCTGGTGGTTTACTGATTTCTGGTTTGCGGGCTGGTGATGCAATGACTTCTGGTTTACGAGTTTGTGGTTTACGGCCAGTTGATTCAGCCTTGGTATTGCTGGCTGCTACTGCTTGTGCGATCTGTTTGACTGGGATTTTGGAATTGATGTGAACAATCAAGGCTCTGGTGGTTACGTTTAGTTCGTCTTGGCTCAATTTGGCAATCATTTTAGTTGCCAATTCTGCGGGGGTATCGAATCTTAGTTGACGTGACATGATTTTAGGTTCCTGACTTTAAGTTGTTGTTGACAATTGCTCACGGACTTTACGCGCTAGCGTTCTTCTTGCTTCTCAAACTTGTCAATACAGATGTCATTCTTTGACGAACATCCACATTGACAAGCTCACTTTCGACCTATACATTCAAGTGATATATCAACTCCTTCTTTTTCAATGTTCGCCAATTGGGAATTTTGCGTTCTCTTGCTAAAGGTCTTAGTTCTTGAACAGTCATTTTCGAGATTGGCTTAGTAGCTGTTTCTGCAATGATTTCAGGCTTTTGATCCTGTTCCCATACTTCTAGTTTTGGTGCGGATTTGGCTGAGGATAGAGCTAATGTTGTAGCTGGTAGCAATGTTACTGTAACCGTAAAAGTCTTTGCTGTGGTTACATCGGTTGGAGTCTGAGAAAGAAGGGACTGAGTGGTGGGTTCAGCACTTAGAAATGATAGTAGGGCATAGATTAGTGCGGTCAATAATCCCAGTAATGCGATCAGGCTCACTGTCACTAGAGCCTCGATGGCGATCGCGAAAATTGATGGTGTCTTCATGAGGTTTCCTAATAGTTATTATTTTTTTCAATACTTCTGTAGAACTGGTCTAGCAATCTTTGCTCATCCAATCGAATTGAAAGGCGATCGCTAGACTGATTTTTAGTTCAATGCTCTTACTGCGTTTTTTTTAGAAAAGATTTGGGGAAAGCTGTCATTCAGACTTTCCAGATGGTTCTCTACTACACGGCGGCAATGTCCTTGATCTGTGGTGTACGAATTCGTCGCGGCTTTGGCAAAGTATTCGGCGCTGGTCAACAATTCCATTACTCCCGATCCAATCTGAGAGAGTTGGTCTGGATATTTGGTGAGATATTCCCCTAGTTCTTGGACGCTTTCTCTTACGGATTCCAACAACAAATTTTGACATTGGATCGTTCGCTTTGTGCCATCGGAGAATGTCAAGATTTTTGTGCCATCAATTAAATCGGATATGGTTGCATTCATCGATTTAGCTAGGGCAATCAACTGTTTTGTGGTCTTCAAGCATCGTGCTTTCGATCCGAATATTTGTGCTTTTGTCTTGCCTGTCAGTGGATTTATGGCTACTTGCATAGGGTTGCTTTTCCTAGTTTGTCAATCGGTCACTGACTTCCAGCGTAAGCGCTCTTTATCTATATTGCTTTTGGCAATGTTATTATGAGTTGCAATCTAGTTAAATAAATAGAATGCTATGGCAGATCCTCTAACGGCTAGTGTATTGGTAGGTTTGGCAGTTCAAAAGTTTGTTGAGTCTGGTGCTGGTGAGCTAGCTAAGAAATTTACAACTGAGGCGATCGCTAAAATCCCCGAACTGTGGCAGCAAATTAAGAACAAGTTGCAGGGAAGATCGGCAAAGGTCGATGAGGCTTTGGTGAAGTTGGAATCGGGCGATCGCTCTGCTATTGATACCGTGACTAAAAATTTAGATGTGGTGTTGGATGATGAGCCAGAGTTTGCAAACGAACTCAAACTTTTAGCGCAGACGATTCAAGCTGGCAAGATTCAAGATAACAGTACGATGACTCAGAATAATTCTGATAATGCTAGAGGTTGGCAAACTAAGGTTGAGGGTGGTACGGCTTACATTGGCGAGATTCATATTCAGCATAGTCAAACTCCAAATTCCTAGTAAAAAAGCTTAGTTAAGGGCGATCGCTCATGTCAGATTTAATTATGCAACTATGTCAGCTAACGGCGGAAATCCTGCAAGATAATCCTCATGCGGATGTGGCTCGGTTGGTGGTACTTGTAAAGCAGGGTATTGATGCTAATTCACGGTTAGGTGAGGCAATTCAAGGCGATCGCCAATTGATTCAAATCAATGAAGGCAATGCTAAAGGATTTCAAACCTTGGTTACGGGTGGTATTGCCAATATTGGCATTCACCTAAATGATGTGAATCAAGAAACGTTACAAGAGGTTTTGCAGGAGGCATTAGGGGACTTACTAAAGTCACTGCAAAAGCAGATTCCTATTAACGTGCGAAATGGTTCGCCCAACTTTGTCGGGCGAGAGGAAGAACTTGCAGAAATTCATACAAAACTGCAAGCGGGTCAGGGTGTAATCGTCTGTGCGGTGGAGGGGATGGGCGGTGTCGGTAAGAGCGAACTTGCTCTGCAATATGCGACTCGCTATCAACAGGAATATGTGGCGCGGTATTGGTTGTCCTTGCGAGAGATGGGATTGGCTCAGGCAGTGTTGACTATGGCTAGTCCATATCTTGCCTTACCCGAATCAATGCAGGCGGCTAGCCTAGATGAACAAGCGGCATGGTATTGGCAAAATTGGCTACCGCAAGAGGGAAAAGTACTAGTCATTCTCGATGATGTCACCGATCTAAAAAGTATTCCCAAGCAAGCAAGACCATTATCGGAGCGGTTTCAGATATTGGTGACGACGCGCAAGCGTAAGCTCAGTCCGCAATTTTCCGAAATAACGCTGGGTGTAATTTCCGAGTCAGAGGCTTTGGAATTGCTAGGAAAAATGTTGGGTAAGCCACGGGTTGAGAAGGAACTTACTGCGGCAAAAGAAATTTGCGAATATTTAGGCTATTTGCCTTTGGGCGTAGAGTTGACAGGTAGATATTTACAGCTAGACGAAGATTTGCGGCTGAGCGACTATCGACAACAATTGACCATTGCTGATGAATCAATGGATATACAAGAAGATACTGGAATCAATGCACCGCGAGGTGTTATTGCAGCATTTGAACTGAGTTGGAAAGAGCTAAGTAGCAATGCTAGTAAAGTTGCGATGATGTTAGGACTGTTTGCACCTGCGGATATTGCATGGAGTTTGGTGGAAGAGGTTGCGCCGCAACTGAATTTTGACGCAAAGGATCTGCAAGAAGGGAGAAAACAACTCAATAATTTCTACTTAATCAAGGCGATCGATGATGAACGCACTCGGTTTGCAATACATTCTCTGACAAGACAGTTCTTGCAATGGAAACTCGCTCAAGAACCCGAAACAAATCGGTTGTTTCGTGAAGCATTTGTAAATAGTTTGCTTGCCCTAGCTAAACAGATACCCTCATCGCCAACGCGAGATCTGATTGCAAGGGTAGCTCCAGCTATTCTCCATTTGGATATGCTGAGTCGCGAAATGCTGGGTGATATTCCCAATCTTGAAGAAGATTTGTATTTGCCATTTGTAGGAATTGCGAGGTTTTATGAAGGACAAGGATTCTACGCACTTGCCGAAGATCCCAGTCAAAGATGTTTGAAAGTTACGCAAGAACTTTTAGGGGAGCGCCATCCCTATGTCGCCACCAGTATCCACAACCTCGCAGTTCTGTATCGTATGCAAGGGAGATATAAAGAAGCAGAACCACTGTTTAAACAAGCCATTGCACTAAGCCAAGAACTGTTAGGAGAGCGCCATCCCTCTGTCGCCGCCAGTCTCGGCAACCTCGCAATGCTGTATCGTTCGCAAGGGAGATATAAAGAAGCAGAACCACTGTTTAAACAAGCCCTTGCACTGAGCCAAGAACTGTTAGGAGAGCGCCATCCCGATGTCGCCACCGGTATCCACAACCTCGCAATGCTGTATCGTTCGCAAGGGAGATATAAAGAAGCAGAACCACTGTATAAACAAGCCATTGTACTGAAGCATGAACTGTTAGGAAAGCGCCATCCCGATGTCGCCGCCGGTATCAACAACCTCGCAATGCTGTACTCTTTGCAAAGGAGATATAAAGAAGCAGAACCACTGTATAAACTAGCCCTTACAATGATTAAAGAACTGTTAGGCGATCGCCATCCCGATGTCGCGACCAGTCTCAACAACCTCGCAGGGCTGTACGATTCGCAAGGAAGATATGAGGAAGCAGAACCACTGTATAAACAAGCCCTATCACTGAAGCAAGAACTGTTAGGCGATCGCCATCCCTCTGTCGCTGGAAGTTTGTTTAATCTAGCGATACTTCATCACAAGATGCAAAGACATTCCGAAGCGATGACTGAGATCCAGAGTGCCATTCAGATTTACGAGCAAACCCTCGGTATCGAGCATCCACATACCAAAGCCGCCATGAGTTGGCTACCATCGATTTGGGTAGCACTTAACAACAGCAACTATAGGAAAACGCTCTCCCAATATCGCGATCGCATCTCTCGCTTTTTATTAAGATTAATCCGTAGAAACGAGTAATCGCTTATCCTTGAGAAAGATTTTAGTTGTGAAATACAGTTAACGGCGATCGCTCATGTCAGATTTAATTACGCAACTATGTCAGCTAACGGCGGAAATCCTGCAAGATAATCCTCATGCGGATGTGGCACGGTTAGTGGGACTGGTGAAGCAGGGCATTGATGCTAATTCACATTTGGGTGAGGCAATTCAAGGCGATCGCCAATTGATTCAAATCAATGAAGGCAATGCTAAAGGATTTCAAACCTTGGTTACGGGTGGTATTGCCAATATTGGCATTCACCTAAATGATGTGAATCGGGAAACGTTACAAGAGGTTTTACAGGAGGCTTTAGGAGCCTTACTAAAGTCACTGCAAAAGCAGATTCCTAGCAACGTGAGGCAGGGTTCCAAAAACTTTGTGGGGCGAGAGGAAGAACTTGCAGAGATTCATTCAAAGTTGCAAGCGGGACAGGGTGTCATCGTCTGTGCGGTGGAGGGGATGGGCGGTGTCGGTAAGACGGAACTTGCGCTGCAATATGCGACTCGCTATCAACAGGAATATGTGGCGCGGTATTGGTTGTCATTGCGTGAGATAGGATTGGCTATGGCAGTGGTGACGATGGCTAGTCCTTATCTTGACTTACCCGAATCGATGAAGTCGGCTAGCCTAGATGAACAAGCAGCATGGTATTGGCAAAACTGGTTGCCTGAGACTGGCAAGTTATTGGTAATTCTTGATGATGTACCGAAGGCGGAGAGCATTCCTGATCTGGCGATGCCGATCGATCCGCGTGTGCGGGTATTGGTAACGACAAGAGAACGGGAATTGAATGTGGGTTTTGAGTCTGTGCCTCTGGATGTGCTGTCAGAGGAGAAAGCGCTGGAACTGTTAAGAAAAATAGTTGGCGCGGCAAAGGTAGATAAAGAACTTGTCACCGTCAAGGAGATTTGCAATACTCTGGGTTATTTGCCCTTGGGTCTAGAGTTAATCGGTGAATATCTGAGTAAAAATCGCTTTCTGACTTTTGCCAAGTTACAGGAAAGGTTAAATCTTGCCGATGAATCAATTGCACGGGAACGCAAGTATAGGTTTTATGCTCATCGTGGTGTGGAAGCAGCAATTCAACTGAGTTGGGATGATATCAGTGCTGGCTCTCAGAGAGTGGCGATGTTGTTAGGACTGTTTGCTCCTGTTGAGATTTTGTGGGAGTTGGTAGCTGAGATTGGAGCAAGTGCCAAAATTACGGAAGTAGAACTCAATGAGGCGAGAGGGCAGTTAGATAGTTTGCATTTAATTCAGCCAATTGATGAAGAATGCGAATTTTATAAAATTCATACGTTAGTCCGCGAGTTCTTTCGTGCCAAGTTATTAAATGCTGAAGAAAATCATCAGTTTCGGCAAGCATTTGTAACCAGTTTGCTTACTATAGCTAAAGAGATACCCCAATCACCAACGCGAGATCTGATAGCAAGAGTATCTCCTGCTATTCCCCATTTAGATATACTGAGTCGTGAAATGCTAGGCGATATTCCAAGTCTTGAAGAAGACTTGTATTGGGCATTTACAGGAACTGCAAGGTTTTATGCAGGGCAAGGATTCTACGTACTGGCGGAAGATCCCTATCAAAGGTGTTTGAAAGCTACGCAAGAACTTTTAGGAGAGAACCATTCTGATATCGCTGGAAGCATTAACAACCTCGCATTGCTGTACTCTTCACAAGGAAGATATGAGGAAGCAGAACCACTGTTGAAACAAGCTCTATCACTGATGCAAGAGCTATTAGGAAAGCGCCATCCCGATGTCGCGAATAGTATGAACAACCTTGCATTGCTGTATTCTTCGCAAGGAAGATATGAGGAAGCAGAACTACTGTATAAACAAGCCCTATCACTGATGCAAGACCTATTAGGAGAACGCCATCCCGATGTCGCGAACGGTATGAATAACCTTGCAATGCTGTACGATTGGCAAGGAAGATATGCAGAAGCGGAACCACTATATAAACAAGCTCTATCATTGATGCAAGAACTATTAGGAGAGCGCCATCCCGATGTCGCGACTAATATCAACAACCTCGCAATGCTGTATTCTTCTCAAGGAAGATATGAGGAAGCAGAACCACTATTGAAACAAGCCCTATCATTGATGCAAGAACTTTTAGGAGAGTACCATCCCTCTGTCGCGACCAGTATGAACAACCTCGCAATGCTGTACTCTTCGCAAAGAAGATATGAGGAAGCAGAACCACTGTTGAAACAAGCCCTATCCATGAGGCAAGAACTTTTAGGAGAACGCCATCCTAATGTCGCGACCAGTATCAACAACCTTGCAGAATTGTATCGTTCGCAAGGAAGATATGAGGAAGCAGAACCACTGTTGAAACAAGCCCTATCCATGAGGCAAGAACTTTTAGGAGAGCGCCATCCTAATGTTGCGAACAGTATGAACAATCTTGCATTGTTGTACTCTTCGCAAGGAAGATATGAGGAAGCAAACCCACTGTTGAAACAAGCCCTATCCATGAGGCAAGAACTTTTAGGGGAAAACCATCCTAATGTCGCTCAAAGTTTGTTTAATCTAGCGGTGCTTTATCACAAGATGCAAAGATATTCCGAAGCAATGACTTCGATCCAGAGTGCCATTCATATTTACGAGCAAACTCTCGGTATCGAGCATTCACATACCAAAGATGCCATGAGTTGGCTACCGCCGATTCGGGCAGCACTTAACAGCAACCTCGATTTCTCAAACCAGAAATTGTGGTGAGGATTATTAGGTGATCGCTTCGTCACAGAATCCTCAGCACAGTAAAATTTACGGATGTGCGTAAATTTTAAAGCCTCCAATTGATCTACATTAAAGGTTAGTTAGACCCCTCACTACCTTTGCTCCTGTCTCCTCATTTGATTTTCAGCAATAACTTTAAGAGCGCGATCAACATTCTGAGCATCTTTCACCGTCACCTGACTCTGAGCAATTTCTAAACCTTTTTGCACCAGCAATGGTACATATTCGATATTTCCTTGCTTCAAGGCTTTTGTATCTAAGGTCAACGTATCTGTAGACTGCTCCCACGTTGCCCTATATTTACCATCATTCCCTTTGCGCTCAAATACAAGATTCCCATTTTGAGATCCCACATATTCGCTCGGAGTAGCCAATACTTCTCGCCACTGCGATGCAATGTGCTGACTCAGTAACTGACCATCTTTAGACATCGCTTGCTGTGATTTTTCGGATATGCTCTCACCTGCAATGATTTCTTGGATACGATCTACATATTTCTCGCTCTTACCCAGATATTGAGCAGTTTCTCTCCATGCTTCTAGTTTCTGAATATCAGCAACAATGGAATTTGTGGCTCTCTCTACGATCGGAAACGGCACTATCTTACCATCGACAAAATCTCCCAATGGCTGAAAGTGCATTCCCCATGTATTGCTATGTCCTTGAAATGTCAGTAATTCCTTAGCTCCATGCTTTTCCATACCCACCCATTGTTTTTGATATTCCCCATCAGTCAACATTTCCTGTGAGATTTTGTACTGCTTTCCCACTTGAAAGGCAACTTTCTGCTCTCCTGCATAGGCGATCGCGATATCTCCTTCCTTAAAGTTATAGGCAGCATAGGGTTCAAATCGCCGTGTAGTGTGAGATCTCCCATGTCCGCGCATTGCTTCAATACAAGTATCCACGGGCAATCGATTCACTTCTCCATGCATCTTCAGGGGATAAACCATCTGGATCGGTTTACCGATTATTTCTACTGGTTTTTCTGGCTTTTCGCTTTGGATAGAAGTGACAATACTAACTTCAGGAATTGCTTTGTCTTGATTCTCAGATTGGATTTCTAGGCGATCGCTGGTCTGAGGTATAGCTGGAATCGGAGTTGATGTAATTGCTTCACGATCTCTAACTGGATCGTATCGCACTCCCATCGCGGCGAGATTTTTCCAAGTTAATTCTACTAAACTAGCCTTGACTGCTTGCCCTTCATAAAGATAGGTAATTCCATTAATCCTCCCACCAGATTGCACTTGAGCTTTAATACCAACCTGTTCGGCGGCTAGCCTTTCCACAAATTCGGTCATGGTCGGTTGGTTCTCAGATGCTTGAGCGATCGCTTGTTTCAGTGCAGGAATAATTGCATCAAGATTGACCGCTTGCTTTACTCGCTCTGGTGACAGTCCATGCCATATTTCAGGCAGCTTCAGGGAATTTGGATCGAGTACGATGTCAGCATCTTTCTTAGTCGCCGAAAAGTTAATATTTGCTATAAACTGCGTACCGATTGGCATATAGGCTGCGTCGCTGTGCAGTACACCCATATTTTTCCAGCGATCGCCTTCTTGTACCTGTAGCACCCGCTTATCATAAATGGGACTGTCGGAGTTAGATTCTATGCCCAGTCTGCATACTGTACCTTCATCTTGCTGCCATTGTTTATCTTTCAGTTCATTGGTTTCATACTGCAAGCCAATGATTTTGATTTTATCAACCCGTAGTTCTTGCAGTCGCGTGGTCACCACCTCAGTAAACATTTTGCCCGCGATCGCTCGGTTATTGTTGTGCCACAGCGCCGAGGCTCTAGTTTCTCTCTCTGGTTCTGGAATCTCATCACGCTGCACTTCTAAATACTTTTCTGCATCAGCAAACTTGTCATCTATATCATTTCTGGATATTCCTAATTTGAACTCAAGTTTTAGATTCGCGAACATTTTGCCCGTTTCTAGGGTTTTGCCATAGGCTTCAATGGATGCTGGCGAGATCAGTCCAATGTCCACCTTATTTTCTCGATCGATAATCGCGACAGCTTTGTATGGATATAGCTTTTCGGTTTTCCAATCTTTGTTTTTGGCAACCTGAATATCGACACTAGCTCCTATCCTTGCCATTTCCCATATTGGTGAGTCACCATCGGGATTAGTGCTAATCAGGCTGACAATTTCAATTTTGTTGCCTTTAGCAGATGTGGCGGTTAGGGCAATGCCTTCTTCATGTTCTAATCTACTGCGACTGGAGACTGCATCCGAGATAAGGGCGTTGTATTGGGTTGATATGCTCTTAGCCCATTCAGTCTGAGCAGGTGTATGGCTGTCTTTAGGAAAAATATGGTCAAAGCGGTTGTAGTTGCGATCGCCTATCAGACTATATTCTTGATAAATCTGGTTGGCTTGCTCTACCATCCATCCGACAGGATCTTGAGTATTGGTCTTGATGCCCTCAGCACCAATGTAGGCATAGGTATTGTCTTTGCCTTTAATCCATTCTACTTCTTTGTATTTGGCTACTTTCTGACAGAATTGATATTCATCTTCATTGACTTTTCTGGCACTTTTGGGTGTGTCAACAGCGCGTTGCAAGTTCACCGCCGCCAGACTTTCTAGATGCCAAATCAGTCTCTCTGTCTGCGTTAAACCTGTTGCTACAGTTTTTTCTCTTTCAGGCTCAGGTAGTTTTGATATGGCAGTAGAAGTCTCGCTGATTTCTACTATCTTGTCTCTCCATTCTTCATTGAGAATGCGAAAGGGTTTCTTGATGTCATTATCTTCAGCAAGTAATTTTTTGAAATGTGTACCAATGTTCTGCAAATATGCCGATTTTTCAACATCAGGAAGATACTGGGTTTCCCACCGTAAAGCTTCTAGCCGCATTCCTAAATTGGCAACTCGACCTGTGGGATTGTCAGCAGCATTGACGGCGGCGCTGGCAAGATTGACAAATCCATGTTCTAGATCGCGGGGAATCTTCTTTTCTTTTTCGACTTGAATAGGTTTGTTCTCTGGCAGATTTTTATCGATGATTTCTTGGATTAGGGTTGGATACTGCTCAATGATTTTCTGGGAACTGGCTTCCTGTATAGGGGTTAGTTGACTAGGAATTATGCCCACGCGATCGCCGTCAAAGTCGATTACTAACCGTTTCGCATCGTTGGGATTGAGGTAGCAGACTCCTCTCTGCATATAGGCTTCAGGATCTAATTCACGCAAAACTGTAAGGTTATTCGTAAATACGTCAAAGTTGGCAGCATTGGCGACAGGACTGCGATAGATGGCAACTTCAGATCCATCGGGTAATCCAGTGAAACTGACTTCGCCTTCTTGCAGTTGGTTGTGTGGTTGGGCGATCGCGCTAGGAACATACAACCCTCCTGTGGCGACTTCCTGCCATTCGCTTTGGAGAAATTCTCGCAAGCGTTTAGCGATATCTTCCATTTCTAATACTTGGCAATGACCACCATCAACTAGGTCGGCTTTGAGGATGTCATACAGCCAATCTTGATATTGTTCATTTACTGATGGGTTGTCTGGCTGTTCAAAGTTATTAGCTTTCGTGTTTTCTTGAATGCTCAAACCTAGTTCTAAAGCTAGTTCTGGCTCAATGATTTGATAAATGTTATCGCGCTCTACGGTTTCTTCTTGCCTTTGCTGTTGGCGCTTTTCATGGCGCTCTATATATAGTTGCGCTACCTTGCGTGGGTCGGATTGGGCTTCGGCTAGGAGTTCGGCTTTAATTTTGAGCTTGGGCAATACATCCGTTTGGACTCCTTCGGGGAAGAAGACTAGAGCCTGGGTTCCCAGTTTTTGTTCAGTGAATTTAGCATCTTCTTTTCTTGCCCAGAATAGGCTGACTTCGTGAATACCTGTAGTCGTGGTTTTGTTGTCGCCTTTGATGCTTGATTTGGCAATTATTCCATCGACTTCTAAAGCTTGACATAGCAGGCTAGACCGACATGTACCTTTGAAAACACCTTGCCATTCGGGTACTCCCGCCCGAAATTGGAATGGACGGTCTGGCTCGGCTTGCAGTTGGTTAGCGAGATCTGGGGAGATCAGACTATAGCAATCACCAAGTTTGCTGGCGATCGCTCCCATTGCTTTATCACTTAGGGTGATTCCATTACTGAGAATGATGGGCTGCTGTCCCCAATCAGCAGTATATGTTCCTGTGGCTGGGTCTTGGCTTAGGGTTTCATCATCAATAATCAGGATTCTGGCGCTTTCTTTGTAGATTGATGTTTTGGCTTCGGATACGGGGATACTTCCATATGCGACAGCATCACTATGATTGGTGAAGATTTCTTGGCTGACTTTTTCGGCAATGGCGCGATCGCCAAAGTAGGCGCTTCGACCATTGGCAAGGATCATGTGCAATCCCTGCTCTTGCAGTCGTTCTATGTCTCGGTCAGTGATGCCATCGTACATTTTACCGACAGCAAGTTTGCTGGGTTCTACGGTGCTACCAATCTTCAGTTCGAGGTAAGTATGCTCGACTGTTTTTGGTGGTATTGGTAGCTCTTGCCCTGTTTTCAGGTCAATTTGTCTAAATTTCATAGCATCGGTTCATAGTTAATCTGCTCTCTCTAAAAGTCAAAGTCGATTTCTGATTCTTGTGGATTTGGTGTAGTTTCGGGTAATTTAGGCTCTGCTACTTTTTCCTTCGTCGGTTTTGGTACAGCGTTTTCGTCATACAGGGAATATCTTGATTCATAGCGTCCGATGTCGTCAAAACTGGCTAGTCCTTCGCTCAGTAGTTCTTCGTAGGTATAGCCTGAATTAATCATTGCGCTAATATTTGTTCTCATTGATGTCTCTCCAAATTTATTTGTACGGAATTACAGTTCTTTAGTCAAACGGCTCTAAAATATCGGTTTCAGAGATTTCTCTCTTGTCAATATTATAGTGACTGGAAATAGGAATTTCTTTACTCGCGAACAATCGCTAGATTTTTTGTCAGATTCTTTACGATATATTAGATCGGCTTTGGATTTTTTCTGGATTTAATTTCATCTTCTATGCCTCTATCGCCTATAAATTCTTCTGATTTGTCCGACATTCGCTTGATTGCTTCCGATGTTGATGGCACTCTTACCCAAAATGGAAAATTCTCTTCTGATTTCATCTCGACTCTTCTGAATTTACAATCAGCAGGAATTAAAGTCCTATTGGTGACTGGTCGCTCGGCGGGTTGGGTCAGTGCTTTGGTGAATTATTTACCTGTCGAAGGGGCGATCGCGGAAAATGGAGGGATATTTTTACAGCCAAATGGAACCCAAGATTTGCTTTCTTCGGTTCCCAATTTATCTAGACATCGTATTCTTCTAGAAAATACTTTCCATCACGTTAAGCAGCTATTTCCGAATCTTCATCCTTCTGCTGATAATCAGTTCCGTATCACTGATTGGACTTTTGATGTCAATGATTTATCAACCGATGATATTCAATCTATCTCTTCCCAATGTCAACAAATGGGTTGGAGTTTCACGTACAGCAATGTTCAATGTCATATCAAACCAATCCATCAAGATAAAGCTACTGGTTTATCTTCGGTGTTAAGCAACCATTTTCCTGAACTCAATTCTCAGCAAGTGCTAACCGTTGGCGATAGTCCCAATGATGAAGCGATGTTTGATCCTGCTTTATTTCCCATCTCGGTCGGTGTGGCAAATGTTCGCCATTATCAAGACAAAATGCTGCATTTACCCAAGTACGTTACTCAGGCTTCTGAGTTTGTTGGCTTCCAAGAGTTAGCCCAGCTATTGCTCAAAAATAGTGTCATAGATGACAGTATGTAAGCGAGACAAACCTATTCAGACTGATATCTATAAAATTTTGATCTTTTTTTGATCTTTTATAGATCAGATCTAGAGCGATCGCTGTATGCTTAGATTGCAGTTTTTTATCTACAGGAGATTACTTAACCCGTTTTCCCCTTCAAACACAAAAAAGCCAGTGACTTCCACCTCACCAGCTTTCTTGTAAACCCGAAGGCTTTTAAATTTAATATCCAGGAATGGACAGATGTTGCTTACGACGGCAATTTTGTTCAGCGCTTTCTTATATCTTAACGCAAGATATAAGTTTAGCAACAGTTTTTGCTGCGAATTTTTAAAAATTTTGCAAAAAGCAATTATTGATTATCGAACTGAATTCAAAAAGTCTGTTTATTTCCTGATTGAAATCGCTACAAACCTTACAATCAGGACAATTTAGATGTTTTTAAAGTCACAAGACTTGTTGGAGGAGATCTATCTAAAGATCGTCCTTAACAAGCTTATCGGAGGTCAAAAATAATGATCTCCCTAAATAACCAGTATTCTTCCCGAAAGTTTTCACCAACTAAATCAAATAATCCTTGTCCGATCTGCGATGACATCACAGGTAAATGTCGAACTGCTTCGGACAATCAAGATTTTGTTCTGTGTATGACCCATCCCAGTGATGCCGATCTGCCTGATTGGAAATATCTGGGTGAAACTAATGGCGGTTACTTTGCGGGTAAGTATGTCCGCAAGCGTCTTGAGTCTGAATTAGACCGCCAAGAGCGTCGCACTAAAAATTTAAGGCTGCGGCTGGCTCAACAAAAAGCGAAGCGGGATGGTTTGGCGAAGTTGCCTGATACGACTCAACGCGATCGCCTTTATCAAAATTATTTACAGAAACTCGATTTAGATAGTTTAGATAGAGCCGATTTAGTTAGCCGTGGCTTGTCTGAGTTCGAGATTAAGTATTTAGGTGCTAAATCAACTAATTCTGGCTATATTCTGCCAATTAAGAATCCATTGGGTCAGATTCTCGGTTTTCAAATCCGTTTGCGCGATGCCGATTCTGGGCGCTATCGTTGGCATAAGCCTTTTGGCATCTCGGCTCAACAACAAAATGGAGAGTTACCCCTTGCTTTTCAAGGTGATATTCAGGACGATCATCAGCGTGTGGTTTTGGTTGAGGGTACTGGTGTTAAGCCTTATCTTGCTTCTAAACTGCGTGGTTGTGTGGCGATCGGGGCTTCGGGTGGTCAGTTTGTGGCTAGTAAAGAAACTTTACAAAGTTACTTTGATGCGATTGGGGCTAAACCTGAGTTGACTCGTTTGGAATATGCGATCGATGCAGGGGATATTGCTAACTCATCAGTAATGCGCCGCCATGAGAAAAATCTCGATTTTCTGGCTGAGCTAGATTTTGCGGTGGATATTCTTTGGTGGGGTCAGTTTGCCAAAACTGATGATGACATTGATGAGTTATCTAGTAGGGAAGGGATTCAGCTTTTGACGGTTGAACAGTTTTTTCAAATTGCTAATTATCAACCCAAAACGAAACTGTCTCCTCTTCAATGGTTATCAGATAAGCTTTTCCCTAAATCTAAGTCGAAAAGTGATGTTAAGCGATCGCCTGATACTGCACCTGACTATGAATATGCATCAGGGGAAAGATTAACATCTTGGCAAAATTCTCTGCGATCTCACAAACACGTCCTCGATGCTTCGGCAACTGGTACTGGCAAAAGTCATGATGCTGGTTCGCTACGTCCTGAGATGTTTGGTGATGGCATCGAGAAAATTATCTATATATATGGTGACTCTCGTAATGTCTCCACGACAACTTTGCAAGATTGGCAATTATTGCCTGCGCGTCACAATGGCTTGACGAACAAGAAAGGTAAACTCCGCCTTGCCCAACAGGGAGAAGCTCTTACCACCAGAGCTAATTGCTCTCGTACAGGGGCGATCGCTGCTCTAAAGAAAAAAGGGATCTCTGATACTCAGATTATTTGTGAGACTTGCCCTTTACTCAAGGCTTGTCGTGGTAGTTCGGGTGATGGGTTTGGATTTCGACATGAACGGGCGATCGCTTTTAACTCCAAGATTTTGCGCTCCCATCCCATGAGTTTGCCAAATCCCGACCAGTATGATTACTCGAAAACTTTGCTGATATGGGAGGAAGTATCGGAAAGTTTATCCATGATGCGCCAAATTTCGGTTGATGCGGATGATGTTGACAAGGTGATCGCTAAAATCTCCCGCACTAATTTAGAAAATAAACATCAAATTATTGATCTACTCAATAAGCTGCATGATTTATTAGCCGACAAGTCTAAGTATGGTTTGAATTTTCAAAAAATTAAGACAGAGCTTCTTGAGCTTATTTCTGAAGTTGGCGATCTTACTTTGCTCGCTGATGTACTTCAACCTGATTTATCAATTCTAGATACGGTTAATGGCATTGCTGATTCTGAGTTTGAGCAGGTTAAGGGCAAAGACAAACGGGAACTGTCACGGCTAAATGCTTTGCTCAAGCAAGAGACTACTCTTGGTTTTACGGAAATTGAGCAGATGGTTAACCGTGATGTTTTGAAGCAATGGCTCCCTGAATTTCTAGATATTCTGGTTGGCAAGATTCAACATGGCGCTCTACATATTCATCGCGGCAAGCTGACTGTCTCTCTCCTTGATGCTCGTCTGCGGGACATTGCCCAGCGATCGGCGGCGAATCTTTATCTGGATGCCACGATTAATGTTGCTGACTTAAAGATGCGGTTGGCTGCCGATGTCCATCTGGTTAAGCAATCAGGGATTTTACCGATGCCTACGATTTTTCAAGTGACAGATATCGGACGCATGACCATGCAGCGTGGTGCTGAACAACAAAGAAAGGCGGAGGCGATCGCTACTCATCTTAAAACTATTGATCCTTCGACAATGGTGATTGACTTTAAGAAGTTTGCGGACAATGCCGATGGGATTTGGTTCCGTGATTCTCGCGGCTCTAATGATTTTGCGACAGCGAAAACTTTTGTGGTGACGGGTACGCCTTGTCCGAATATTGCGGCTCTTAAATCTGAGTATGCAGTGTTAACGGGTTTACATCCTGATGAGGATGACCCTGCTTTTGCTGAGTTTGTCGATCGCCGTATCTTGGCTAATGTCCAGCAATGTTTTGGGCGCAAGTCGGGACATCGCTTTCAGGATGGCGACCAGATTTATTTCTTGGCTGATTTTGATTTGGGGCAGATTCCCCATACCAAAATTGTCGCCAGTGACATTACACCTGAGGCGATGAGTAAATTAGAAATTCTCAAGTCTCAGATTACACAACTTGTCCAAGATGCCTTGGCTAAGGGTATTGATTTACTGTCTATGTCCCAAAGACAAAAAGCTGATTGGCTGGGGATTAAGTGGGGTCAGTTCAGGCGCAATTTTGAGTGGATCGATCCGCTATTAAATTTCCTTTATAGCAATACGATCCAAAATTTAACTGAAAATATTGATCTAGTGAATACGCGATCGCTTGATTCAAATGATCAAGACCTAGTTGAGTTTTGGTCTGGGGCTACAGAAAAACTCCTAGCTGATAATGCATCGATTCAATCAACTCTGGCGGGAATTATCGAGTTCTTTAATTCTTATATTCCGCAATATTTACATCATTTTGTCGTTGCTAAGCTCTCGCTCATAGCGCATAATCGATTGTTTTCAACACTAGCTACGTTTATTCCTTAGTATTTGTCAGGAAATATATCATTAATACAAATTTTCTCTTGATAGTAGAGAAATACTGCCTGTCTAATCATTGTCTTTGTCTTCTATTTATCTTGAATCAATAATCAAGTTTCAATAATCAAGATAAATTGTTCTGCTTTTGCCTCAATATCTTCCAGTGGGAGCCTAAAGAAATCAAAGATTTGACTATTCCTTGAATTATTTGGCTCTTTGTAATTTCTCTCTTTATTTTCGTGTCTTCTTAATTGATGACACGACATAGTGATGCGTCATCAATTAGGAAGACAGACTTAAAACGGTTGAGTAGTTTGACCGAAAAACTCGTAGTCTTTTTTTCGCCTACTTTTTTCTATTCTGCAACGACTGATTAGCCTTATCCCCTAGTTTAATTGATGACATGCCATAGGCTAGTCGTTTATCCTACTTATCAAGAATATTGATTAAAGACTCAATATTCTTGATTATTTAAACTTGAATTAAAACCTTGATCAGATTTGAGGCTATCAATTTTTTAGTATCTAATTGGCAGCTTTCAAGGCTATTTACACAGAATTTTTTACAGGCTCTATTTTTTGCTTCACTGCCTGAGTATGGCATTGAACTTGTCAAGAATATTGAAACTGTAATCTAGAATCAAGTTTCAATATTCTTGATTCTAGGGATTTCTCAGGTTAGAGCTTTTAACCCATGATCATCAATTACTCAAAATGGGTTTGTTTATTGTGAATTGAGTCCGCGCTTAATGCATGAATTATTTTCAATCTTTAAGTGTTTATTCCTTGAGCAAATTACTAATCAAGAAAAGAATCTTGTTTCAAGAGTCATTAATCAAGATTCTTGAAACAAGATTCTTTTCTTGTACAAATCTAGCAATTGCTATTTGCTGAAGCAAATTATCTTCTGCTTGTCAAAAAAGTAAGATTTGCTAGCTAGTTGTTGCAAGCGATCAAAGCCATTGAATGAAGTTGCGAGCGCAAACTAACTGCAACACTATTCTCCAAGAATCTATTAATTATCTTGAAACTTGATTCTTGATTCAAGTTTCAAAAGAGTTGAACGTAGTTCTTCTTCAGTCTGGATGTCCTCCCAGTTGATCGGCATTGCTCGAAATAATTCTAGAGCAGCTTGAACCCATACTTCCTTAGCAATCTTCTGCCCATGCTTGCGTTTACCTTGTTTTAGCAAATTATCAAGCCAGTCATTTAATTCGAGTGATAGCCTGAGATTAATCTTTTCTTTTTCACCATCAATCAAGAATGATGATTCTTGATTGATAGTTATTGATTCTTGATTCTTGATTAAAGATTCTTCTTCAGGTTCGGTCTTACTAAAGATCCCTTGAGCTAGTGGATTATTACCTAATGCCGATCGCTTTACTGCCATTTTATTACCTCATCAACTAATTCTCGATACGCTTTTGCTCCTGTCCCACTGGCATCGTATTCAAAAATAGATAGCCCATGACTAGGAGCCTCTCGCAATTTAACCGTTTCAGGAATCACAGCTTTAAACATGCGATCGCCAAAGTGGTTATGTAAGGATTGCTGCACTTCTTTGCTCAAGTTGTTGCGTCCATCAAACCGAGTTGCTAGAGCGCCAGCGATCTGAATTGGATGTTCTAGAGAGTCTCGTATTAATGAAAGAGCGCGTTCGATTCCTTTGATGCCCAGTAAGCCGAGGTAGCTCATGTCTACGGGAATAATTACACCTTCCGCAGCCATGAGTGCATTGATTGTAAATACGCCAATGTTTGGCGGACAGTCAATCAGGATAAAGTCATATTGCGCTTCGACCGAGGCGATCGCTTTCCTCAGCAACAACTCTCTGCCTGGGAGTCCTGAAATAGGAATTTCTTCTTCGGCAAGGAGGATGTTGGAAGGCGCTACATCGACACCTGAATTAGTCTTAACAATAATTTCAGATAACTTAGCATGACGCTGAAGAACATCCTTTAACTGTTTTTGCAGTTGCCATATTTCAATACCTAATGCTGCCCCAGCATTTCCTTGCGAGTCAATGTCTATAATCAAAACTCGTTTTTGGTGAAACTTAACTAACCCTACGGCTAGGTTATAGGCAGTTGTTGACTTGCCTACTCCACCTTTCATGTTGAAGACAGATAGCTTGATAGCCATTATTGATCTTGGTGAAAGTTCAGAAGTCATAATATAGAATCTTTAATAAAGAGTCAAGATTCTTGAAAAGAGTAATCAAGATTATTGATTGCTCTTTTCAAGAATCTTGACTCTTTTTCTGTCTGTGAGTAACTTAACTCCGAATAATTTGTTGGGTACTATGCACTGCTGTAATCAAGATGTTTGCTGCGCGATCAATTTCTGCATCGGTTGTGAATTTGCCGATGCTAATTCGTAAGGCTCCTTCAATAAGATGTGTGGGTAGGTTAATGGCTTGTAAAACATGAGAAGCAGCTTCAATACCTGATGAACAGGCTGAGCCTGTAGCGATCGCCAGTTGATCGCGAATTCTGGAAATGATCGCTTTATTGAGAATATTTGGGACGGAAATATGTAGGTTTCCCGCCAGTCGGTTAAGGAGATCACCATTGATTGTTAGATCGGGAATACTTTCTAGTAATAAAGATTGGAGGCGATCACGTTTAGCCGCAATTACTAGTTCGTCGGCTAACATTTCTTGCTGACGCAAGCGGCAAGCTTCACCCAGACCAGCAATACCTGAGACGTTGAGCGTCCCTGCTCTGATACCTTTTTGCTGTCCACCACCATAAATTAATGGTTGAAGATGATAGCCTTTACGCAAAATTAATGCGCCAATACCTTTAGGGGCATACATTTTATGTCCTGATAGTGCCAAGTAGGTAATGCCCCAATCGCGAAAGTTAATAGGGATTTTGCCAACGGCTTGGGTAGCATCACAAAGAAAGGGCAGGTTATAACGTTGGGCGATCGCGCCAATTTCTGGCATTGGGTAAATAGTGCCGATCTCATTATTGGCTGCCATCACACAAATTAAATCTATGCCTTGAGAGCAATTTGTTTCTAAATGTTCGAGGTCTAGTCTGCCTTGGCGATCGACTTTTAAAAGGATCATCTCTGCAATTCCCTTCTTGACTAGGGCATCACAAGTATCAAGAACAGCTTTGTGTTCTATGGGTAATACTGCAATTTTTAGCTTATGGGGGCTAGGTGATTTTTGGGTTAATCCTTGCAGCACGAGATTAATGCTTTCAGTCGCACCCGATGTAAAAATTACTTCTCTAGGTAAGGCTCCGACTAAATCAGCGACTTGTTTGGCGGATTGTTTGACAGCGAGATCGGCTTTGTCTCCATAGGTATGGTCAATACTGCTGGCATTGCCAAATTCTGTCAGTATATATTCCATGACTACGGAAGCGACACGCGGATCAACGGGTGTGGTGGCGTGGTAATCAAGATAAATGGGGCGATCGCTGTTAACACATTTAGATGAATTCATTGCACTTCAGCATAAATAGTTTTGCCATTTTGCTTGAACTCATCGTCAAGGTGATATAGCTGATCGCGCACAATTTGCCGTAAACGAATCGCAGGCTCTAGACAATCTCTTTGGTAATCGATTAGGGTTAATTCGAGATGGGGATAGAGAATTTTTAAGAAGCCTGAAGCCGATCGCTGAATGGCTTGTTGATCTCGAATAGTTGTATTTTTGTCAAAACTAGTATGTTGACTGACGTAAGAAGCAAAACGATTATCACGACGTAGGGCAAGAAGCGCTTCGCCAAAAAAGTCTGTTTTTAAACCAACTTGAGTGGCGATCGCCTCAGTTTTGAATTTGGGAATTTCCCAACCAGGCAGAATACCTGCGAAGCGATCAAGTAGCGCCGTTTCTGAGAAGAATTTCGGTAGATCTTGCAATAAGTTAAACTCATTGCGAGGTCGTAATTGCTCATCAAGTTCAATGTTAGCAAGCATCACTAGTGAGCAGTCACTAGAAATATCCGCAAACCCTGAACGATTGTAACGCCCACTTGCGAGGTAGTTTTTTAAAGGACCAATAATTTCATCGGGATTCTCAAACGTGAGGCTTTGAACCTCATCTAGCACAACTACATCATGGCGACCAAGCAGTCCAATCTCTCTATTTTTGCCATTGATAAATAAACGCGCAGGCGTAACTTTTCCACCACTAATTAGCGCTACTTTATTACTAATATTCTCAAAAATAAAGCTTTTCCCAGTCCCTTTGGGCGCTAATTCCATGATGTGATAATTGGATTCAACTAGAGGTAACAATCTAGCTAGTACCCAACTTTTGGCAGTAGTACTATAGGCAGCTAATTCGGGATTAAATCCCATGGAGCAGAATATTAGATCTTGCCATTGCTCGGTTGTGAACTGCGATCGCGCTTTGGCATATTCGGTTAAGTTAATTTCAGAACACTGGAAAGGGTCAAAGTCAATCACTTCGACAATGCCATCCGATTGCATGGATAGAGATATTTTCCCCCATAGTCCTTGTCTCAACAGGTTTTCATAACGTTCTACTAAGTCAACGCCGATGCGACATTCTTCAATATTTAGTGAAGGAATTGTAGCAAAGGGTTCAGGGATGCGATCTCCTTTATTTTCTAGTCGGACTCGTACTTGCATGAGGGCAATGATCTTTAAGACTTCACCTTGAGTAAGCTTGAAATTGAGGACATGGCGATCATCTTTACGCGGGAAAGCTTTGCGAACGAAGTTATTAATTTTTTCAATATCGGCTATGCCTAACTCGGCATTACCTTGAATAATTTTATCAATGAGCCATTCTGCTACAAAGCTAGGTACTCCAGCATTTTTAAGTCCACTAGAATTAAAGCGCCGCTTGTCAATACAGAGATCTCCAAATACGTTGCGGACAAGCTCATTCGGATAACTAGAGTTAGAGACATTATAGGAACTCATCTAGACCTCCAGCGAAACCACTATTAAACATCTGTTCGATCTCAATAAATGTATCTTTGGGTAAAGCTATTCTTTCTGACTCAGTATCTGTAAAGTTATAGCGCAATTCTCCTGTTAATTGATATTTACAGTTACTTCCATTTTGAGTGTTAAGAGGTAATTCGGGAAAAGTAATTTCGATATGATAAGTATCCTTGCGTCCGCCGCCTAATTTACGCGCAATAGTTTTGCCATAAAGCAATGTGGGCAATTCATGAATATATAAAACCAGATTGCAAATAGCAATAGAATTGAGTCGGTTATCAACGGTAATCGATAGTTTGCTGGTTTGTTTTGCTTTACCTTTACCAGATAGATTAATTACTATCGGTTTTCTTTCTATAGATTGGGATAGAACGGAAACACCAACAATAGCTTCTTCGGGGAAAAGTCCACCATGTAAACCAATGCCCATGCCCCGAGATGTTTTTTGAAAAGTGCTGAAGCAAGACCCATTTTTAGGAACACTAATATCTTCGGGAAGTCCGAAAGCTTTAGCACTTAAGACAAAGCAGCGTAGATCTTCTGTACGCCCGATCGCGATTCTACCTGAGCCATTAACATCAAGCGGTGGGTTTGGTAGTAGAGGTACTTCCCCCATTAGTTGTCCGTGGTCGCTGGCTATCACGACTTTTAAGCTCTCTGGTTGTGGATGTTGTTGAATGCAGTAATGTATTTGATCAGCCAGTTTGCGTAATGTAGCAGGGCGATCGCTTTGGTAAAGACTATCCCAATCTCTAGATTCATGGTAGAGATGATCGAGTTGCTCAGTATCCCAACAAAAAAGCGAATGTTTCGCTTTGCGTAAATCATCATAAAGTACACTCGTGCGACCATCAGTATAGCGATCGCCTATGCCCATTTGCGGAAAAGCTTGTGCCATTTCTGGCGACCAATCGGAGCGATCGCAGGGTAATTGTGTGTAAAGACTCCATTTTGCATATTCTGTTTTTGTTGGCAAGATACTAATGCGTGGTGATAACTCTGTCTCTAGTTTTAATTTGTTTTGTGATGAGTTACTTTCAGTTAAATATTGTAGTAATTCCTGATGATCTAGCCATCCTAAACCATCAATGACTACCCATAACACAGGGTTATGTTTGGCTAGTTGAGTTACTAGATGGGCTGTACTGTAGTTGAGAGGTGATTCGGCAACAGATTGAGTCTTGAGATTGGGATATTGCTGATATAGCCAATGGGCAAAACTTTCGCCGAGGCGATCGCTTTCCCTTTCATTGATAGATTTCTTAGCAACTGTTAGCTCCCACTGTCTGAATGGTAGATACTTCTCTGTTACCCAATTAATTGCCTCATTGACAGATACATTCAGATCAAGTGCTTGTGGTAAATCTGGAGGTAATAGATTTAAGAGCTTATGACGCTGTGAAACTGAATAGGGTAAACGATGAATACGATCGCTTACAATTAGTTCAGGATGTTTAATAGATAAATCATAGGCTAAGTTGATAATCTGTTGAATATTTGGTAAATCGGGAGAAATTGTATCTAAAATCTTGCCTTCAGATTCAAGAATTTTTTGCTGCCAATGATTATTTAATTCTTTGGCTAATGAATCAGGAATACTGAAAGGAAACTCCCCTAAGTCTTTTGCTAAGTTGCTGGAAGAATCTAGACCAATCCACTTACGCAATAGTTCTTGTTTATCATCTATTGCATAGGCAGCAGCTAGTTGAGAATCGTGAATTGTTTGAGTAATAACCTGCTGCCAGTATTGTTCAAAGGGCTGAAAATTATCATGTATATCGATTAATAGCCATTGAGCAAGGTGATTGATGCTTGGTGCATCAGTCCAAATTTGATGATTTTCTGTAATATCGGCTAGAAGTTCGATAATTGGATCGGCTTTGGGTTTAGTTACTTGGTAATGTCTAAGGCGATCGCATAAGGAATATAGATAGTTTTCTAGAGATGGCGATTGCCATTGAGTTAAGTCAATGGAATCACCAAGGAGTGCTTGTAAATAAATGATTGGCTCTTGCTTTTCGTCGGCGATGGTGTGAGATAACTCGTGCAACTCTAACCATTTGCGCGTGAGATTACAGAGATAATGACCAGAAATCCAATAATGCTGAGGGTCTTCTAGTTCTTTAATGTGAAAGTACTGCAACCATTCTAATTCTGTAGAGATGATTCGATAGCCGTTAGGAACTTGATAGCTATCGGTCGGATCGAGGGTAACGGTGAATTTGTCTGGTGTTTGATGGGGTAAAGTAATTGGGTTTTGACGGCTCGAAAAAAAGTTTTTGGCATCGATGATGGGACTTGTGTGTGATATTAGTTGAGTTTTGGGAGTTTCTGCTCTAATTTCAATCTTTTCTGGGGAGAGAATACTAGTTGGTAATTGTTCAAAACATTGCTCTAAAGCTTCTAGAAATTCATTGCTAGATTTAAAGCGATCGCCTCTTTTGGGAGCAATTGCCTTGTTAAGTAAGATGGTCAATCTCTCAGGAATATTTACAGCTAAACCTAGAGTGTCAGGATGGATAGGCAAATGGTTGTGTGCAGGAAATCCTCCATCAAAAGGATAATGCCCTGTTAAACATTCGTAAAAGGTAATACCAAGAGCGTAGAGATCTCGATCAATTTTTGCTTCTAGTGATGCTGAGTCCTGAAAGTTAAAGTCAGGAGGCAAATAGCGCTGAGTCCCTGCACTAGTGGGAGATTCATTCTGTTCTGATGCGGCAATATTAAAATCAATAATCTTAACGCAGATCTCTTGATTCTTAATATTATCAATGTTAGTAATCAAGAGATTAGAAGGCTTAATATCTTGGTGATAGATACCATTGCTATGCAGGTGTTTAAGCCCTATGGCGGTTTGCTTAGCGATCGCAATTGCTTGCTCTTGACTGATATCTATCTCTGACATAAAACTAGTTAAATCTTTCCCTTCTACATAGTCAAAGACAATAAAAGGTGTTTCATCAGCTAGTTGTCCTGCATTACGAACCTTAACGATATGAGGATACTCAGGCAAGTTTCGCAGGATTTTATATTCCTGCTTAGCACGGTCATACAGAGAATAGCGATCTCGCAGGACAAGTTTAAGCACTTCGTAAACTTCAGCCGTAGTTTCCCATACTTTGTAGGTAACGCAAAAGCTGCCGACCTTTCCCAACTTTTCTTTGACTAAATATTGATTATTGATTAAATAATCTTGAGGTAAATTAGCAAGATCGATGGCTTCGCTAGTTGCTATTGGTGTTAGGGCTTGTCTAGCTGCATCAGCACTAGCAAATCGTTCTTGAGGATTTTTAGCACAAATTTTTTGTAGCCATTTATCAAAGCTAATCGGAAGTTCTGGATTAAGTTGCGAAGGTGCTTCTAGATAACAAAGAGAACGTGATTGTAATTCTTGGACATTCTCGAATAGTTTCTTCCCTGTAAAGACATAATAGAAGATTGCACCGATGGAAAATAAATCAGACGCAATGCTTGCCTTTGCTGGATCTTGCTGACATTCAGGGGGTTGATATTTGTAGTCAATGCTGTCAATGATTTCATCGGCAATCGTGTGAGTGCGATCGCGATTGCGGGCATACTCAAAGCCTGTGATGATTGCTTGCCCTTTATTATGGGTAATGAGAATACAGTCTGGTGATAGATTGCGATGAATAATTTCATGTTCATGGACATATTCTATTGCACCTAATATTTGATTAAGAAGATCAAATTTTTGTGCAGTGGATAGTAAGGGTATAGCTTGGCTTAATGGGCGACCTTTAATCTCGTCAAGCACAAGAATAAAGCGATCTTTATCTTCTGTCTCAAAAAAATCCCTGATTTTTTGAATATTGGGATGGTCAATTTGACTCAGTGCCGCAAATGTTGTGAGAATTCTCTTTTTATCTGGGTCTGGATTTTCTGGATCGGGATATGGCTCCGCTAAATATATTTTTAATCTTGCAGTTCGAGTGGATATTAAACTATGTCTAGCATGGTATTCTTCGAGGCGATCGCTACTACTCAACTTCTGCTCTAACTGCCAATCACGATAGAATGTTGGCGCAGATTTAGGTTGTGTTTTCCCTCTAATAGCTTTCTCAATAGCACTAGAATAGGTGTGAATATCTTGGAGGCGATGGTCAGGAATTAGATGAGAACTTTTGAAGAATTCTACACTTTCTCTTAAGTAAGTGATGCTATCTTCATCCTTACCGTTATGGTCAGTAATTGTTGTTTCTAGTGACGTAATTAAAACGACAGCTTGAACATGGATTTTTTTAAGTGTATGGCTTTGAGCTTTGTTAGAGTCGCTAATTAAAGACGAGACAACTTTAGCATGTTGACGTAATTTAGCCAGAGGAGATGTAAAGGGTTCTCTATTCTCTGGATACCATTTATCATAAATATCAATATGCCCAACAATATTTTTGATGTCCACCACAAAGACGCATTGCGGCGCAATAATTGCTAGGTCAATCTCATAGATTTCTTTACCTTGTTTGATTTCAAAATTGCTAAAAATAGTAAATGTTTCAGGCAGCTTACTTTTAAGAAATTTGATTGCATTATCCTCAAATTCATTGGCTACCTGACCAATGGCGATATGTCTAGCCATATTTAATTTACCTCCGTCTTGTCTGTTAAGTAATCTTGCAGCTTCGTATAAAGGCTATTACGGCGGCTTTGGGGTAGCTGACGGAAGCGTGAGATAATCTGAATCTCAAGATTTGATTCGATGATGCTATTACATTTTTGTTCTATCTCTTTAATTGTATTGTCAAGATCTTCAGTGATTCCTGAAATGTAATCAGATTTCTCTTTCTTGATACATTGAATTAGTCTATGGGCTTTTTCTGCCTGTCTTTCAGTATTACTATCTGTATCAATAGCAAGCCAATCGCGATCAACTTGATTTACCCAGTCACGAGCATCTTTGCGGATTTTATCTAGCAAAGCTTGACGATTCTTTTCGGCATCGCGTCGGATAGTTTGATAGCGATCGCCCATCCATTCAGGAATTTGACTATCCTCATCAAGCCATTGCTGCAATGCTTGCAAGTGCCGATCATAATCCTCTAGAGTTTGACGCTTGGCAGCGTCGGCAAGTTTATATAGCTCTTGCAAGCGACTGAGTTGGCTTTGAATGAGGCGATAACGCTCCTCATCAATTTCTGAGCCGAGGTAGTGACTAGATTTGCGTGATAGTTCTATTTCTATACTTTGACATGGCTTTAAGCCTGTAATGGTGGTTAGGCGCTGCTCTAGATCTCCTAGTTCATGCCGATATTGATCAAGGCGATCGCTTAGGTATTCAGCAATTGCTTGAATTTGTGGCTGAAAGTGATCGCTAATATTTTGGCTTTCCTCAGCTAACTTTTGCTGTGAATTTCGACATTCAATAATGGAATTAGATTTTTGCTTAAGTTTATCTAAGTCCCGAACTACATCAAGTGCTTCATCCAGTTCATCAATTTTGATTTGTAATTGTTGATAGTTGCCATAGTGTGATGAGTCTTTGAAAATATACTCTATCTTGGCATAGTCAATTTTGAATTTGTCTAATTCGTTGGGATCTCTGATTCCCTCAATCCGATCCTGTAACCGTGATAGCTCTTCACTTTGTCTAGTAATCTGAGCATTAAAATCATTTACACGTTTTCTAATATCTGCTTGATAAGTTTCTTGATCATTGAGTTTTTGTGACAAAGACTGAATTCGAGTTAAGCTTTCTTCGCATTGTCTAATTGTATTGGAACTACTTAAGGATAGCTTCTTAATTTCGTCAATGATGCTACGGTCTATGACACGCACTTCAAATTCCTGTAACCTTTTCTCTAAGGTAACAGATGCTGATTCTATCTGAGTGCGGATATTATCAAACTCATTACTATTAGGTAATAGAGCCTGAATCTGCTGAATTAAACCACTGCGTTGTGTATATTCATCACGTTTGTTAATTTGATTGTCACAGCGATTTATTGACTGTGTAAGCTTGTTGATAAGTGCTTCATATCCGCTAGCCTTGAGGTTTGTGAGTTGAGTTTGTACGTCTTCAACATTTAGATCTGGACTAGTCAAGATTTGGAGTGCCTGAAGTTGTTTATAGTTCTCAATCATCAAGCTAATTGTTTTAGAATCATTGATTAGCCTTACTGACTGCGCTGCTTGTTGAATAACTTCTGTGTTCGCTTGTTGAATATTCTCAATTCCTTCAATACCTTGAATGAATTGATTGAGGCTACTAAATATATCTTGTAGGCGTTGTTTGTCATGAGAGTCTGTGTACCGATTCTCTTGTTTGGAAATGTTAATAAGCAATTCAGTAGCTTCTAACTTGGTTATTTCTGAACTTAAATAACGACTACCCCAGTTTTGCAATTGTTGTTTTAGTTCTTCTTGCCGATCGCTAATTTGTTGTACTGTCTTTTCATACTTAGCCTCGTTTTTGAGGTCAGGTAATGTTTCTGCAAATTGAGCGATCGCTTCTTGAGCCTCAATTAACTCTTGCTGAGTAGCATTTTGACTCAAACCTTCATAACGGTTTTGTACTTCACGTAATTTTTGGGAGATCTGCTCCCTAATTGCGATTTCATTTTGACGACGAGTTATATCTGCTTTAGATTGTTCTAGGCTTTTAGCATAATGATCGGGTAAAGCAGCGACGGAACCTAAAGATCTAATCGCTGACTCAATATTACTAATACTAGAGACGCAGTTTTGAACTGTAGTTAAGCTTTCGGGTTCTACTTGTAGACATCTTACCCTCTCTTCAAGGATTTGTTGTAAGCGCTGTAAGGCTTGGTGTTGCAGTTCATTTTGGCTAGAGGTTCTATTGATATCAACAACCGGACATTCTCTAAGAGATTGGGGGTATAGATGTACTACTTGTTCGAGAGGGGTCTCTAAACTAAGTCCTGCGGCTTCTTGAATTGGTCTATACCAATTATCAAAATCTTTGATAATCTTGTTAAATTTCGGTTGCCATTCTTTGACATCATTTGCTTCTGGGGTGTTGCTATTTGTTTCTAAAAAGTCTTTTGCTTGGTTTAGATAGGTAATTATTTGATCATATGTAGTTGGTAAATCAGGTACTTTGGGCGCAGCAATTTTTTCTCGGCGAATCAGCTTGGCACTAAATTTGACAATCCACTTATCAACGAAAACATCAGCTTTTTCTAAAATATTTGCTGCTGCCCATTCCTCTAAGCTTCTAGTCTGCATAGGTTGAGCAGTTTTAGCCTTGAGATCAGTGATACCTCTTAGTACAACCTCATCACGATGAAAACTGAGCCAACTAGCAAGTAATACTGTAAAAGTGAGGTGATTGTATCCATAGGGAGCATCACTGAGAGTTTGCCAAATATCTGACAGAGAAACTTCTTTAAATTTCTCTCCATTCAGGTTGCAGATCTGAGAAATTTTGTCCCAAGCATCTCTTACTTTTTGATCAGTAGGTTCTTGCAAGATATAGCTACTGGAGGTCTTTTTTAAAATCTTCCAATTTTTAACAAAGGCGCTATCAATTGCAGTCATATAGCTAGCTTCTTTGGGCAGACTAGCAGATGCAATCTTGCCTTTACCCACTAACACCTGACTAGCAACTGTAGCTGCTATTTTGTTACCCGTAGGATGAATTCTTGGAAATATTGAGAGTTTGTCAACACCACCAATATTGGGTACAAATGGGTATATTTCGCTTAATAGAGTGCTGACATGGTAGGTGGCATATTTGCGTAGTTGTAGGGTAAGTTTATGGCTGCTAGTAGAGTGATGTCTTAAATTATCAGGACGATTAAGAATTTCATGGATGCGATCTCGCAAATACTTGTCCCAGTCAGCTAAGAGCTTAGTATAAGAAGCCGTTCCTTGTTCTGATTTGAATTTAGTCTTGAGAATATCAATTTTCTGGAGAATCCGTCCAAGATTTTGCTCTCCTTCGCCAATGCTTTGTTTTGAGATCGCTACTACTAGACGCTGATGAATTGGTGACTTTTGCAGTTTATTATCAATTTCATCCCATAATGCATCAAGGTCTTGAGCGTTATTATCAATCACATGAGCAACGATGCCATGGTAGCCAACATCTCTAACTTTCTTAATTCTTGATTTTGCAATTTCTGGTTCAGAATTAAGCAGTTTTTCTAATTCTGTAAGCGTGAATATTTGATTTTCAAAACACCAATCAGATGCCAACAAGCCATTTTCAGTAGCAAATTGATTTGCTTTTGTCGATTCCTCGCTAAATACTCTAGTAATGTTTTCACGACAATATTCGATGAAGGTAACTTCTGGGGATTGTCGATTCCCTTTCTCTTCTAATTCAGCTATAACTCTTTGTTCAAGTTCACGAGGATTAGTACCTGTAAAGAATTGATAGATACCATCATTACGGCGATAGACTGCCTGACGTTCATTGATGAGTTTTTCTAGCGCTTCTCTTAGTTGTAGTTCTGATAGACCTGTTAGATCACACAAAATTTTCTCATGATTCTCATTTGCTTGTTTGAAAATCAAATCACCACTAGCGTTATATAAGAAAATAGCTTTAATTACATTGATTTCATTCTCATTAGCTTCGGCAACTACACCATCTAGAGTTTGAGTGTAGGTTTCATAAAGGATAGCCTTACTAGCAGAGACTCTAAAGTTAGGCGCAAAGGCATCGACTAAGGATGTGGCGTAAAGTTGATTAGGTCGATTTGGGTGATCAATTTCAGTAGGATTACTGAGAAACTCGCCAATCTCGTTTCTGACAAATTCAATTGCAGTTCTACCTTGAGTAAATTCAAGATTGCATAATAAGTAGCTAGCAAAGGGATGTAATGGGAAACATCCTAAACCTAAATGATCATGAAACTCCTTAGCAGTTAAGTTATTGCCATCCTGATATTTACGAGCGCGTTTATATATTCTTTCGCTATCTCTTGATAAGACGTTATCCCATTTGTTTCTAAAACTTTTCCAAGCAGGGTTATCATGTTGGATGATTACTTCGTCAATGACTCGTTCTAGGCTAGATACAGGACTATAGGTCGCATCCGCAGGCGCTAGGCGAGTTGAAACAATTTGATAACCGCCAAGCGAGCTTTTGGAATTAGGGTTAACTTGTGTGAAGCTCATTAATGCGATTTTAGCCTTATGATTTGCACAAGCATTAGTCAGGTTTTGGGGGGCGGTATTACCTGCAGCATATTTGTCAGTTAGCCAGCTATCGAGATAGTTGTTAAGTTCATCAAAGAGAATGAGAATACCTTGAAATCTTGCATTACTTCCTGTGCAAAGATTTTTAACTAAATCATCAAGAATTTCTTCTATTTCAATATTTTTAATGAAGTTTGGCGCAAAGCCATTTGTGATTGCATCAGCAACTTGAATCACAAGAGGAATCACTTCATGATTATTACCTCGTAACAATTCACAAATGGCAGCGATATCGCCTTCTTGGGCATTGATCTGGCGGAGATAGCGATCGCCTTTTACTCGATCGCCATCATTAAGCTGCTCAAGATATTGCAACGGTCTTAAGCATAGGTGATGGGCAATAGAGCTTGTGACTCCTGCATTGTTTAAAGCTTTTAAGACTACAGATAAAAAATGTTTACGCAGATCATCACATTTATCTCCTCGTAGACAAAGCACAAGATGATTGCTTCTAGATTTGAAGGATTCTAAGGTGTCGCAAACCGCTTTATTCTTTTCCCCTGTCGCAATTTTGATGCTGTTGAAGATTCCTTTAACTTCTTCGCTATCGTGGGGTTTGCTGAAGAAATTGGCGATCGCTAAAGCGAAGTGAGTTTTACCCTTGCCATAATCTTGAACTACACAATGGATATTGGGAGAGTTTGGGCTGTGATAACTACGGCGTAATATGTCGAGTAAGCCAACTGTCGATTCTTTCGGGCGATCGCTGTTGTAGTTAAAGACAAAACTTTTACATAGCTTCCGATTTTTATCAGAGTCATCCATCATGTCTAAATTGACGACAGGCTCAATTGAACCTTCCTCGTTGATACTGATAAAATCTCTTAAAAACATAACCCAGCCCCTATTTATTAACTATAATCTTACAAGAATTTAACGCGAATATCCCATAAACTTTCTTTACCTGACATTTCTGTTGCCCAAGTCTTAGGAAGTAAGATCCATAATGGACAAGCTAGTTGACGGGTGGTGGCTAGATTTCGCCAAAATAGATTTAGCTGATTATTTGCACGGATGGAAAGATAGGTGAGCAAAATATCTAAGTCCTCTAACAGGACGATTGGCTTGCTTGCGTTTTGACAAATTTGTTTGATGGCTTCAACTTCTCGACTGCTATGTAGTTGCAAATTTAAGTAGCTGCTCTTGCTGGTGCTGGTATGGCGTTTAATTAGATCATCACGATAGCTAAGGCGATCTGCAGTATAGCGAAAGGCTAGGTGATGAAGAGCAGTTTTGCTAAGTTTGTCGGTATAGAGCAGATAGGGGCGATCGCGCAGTTCGACTTTATCTAGTGCTAGTTGATTGATTGCATCATTGGTTAACATATGCTTTCTCTAATAAGTCTAAAGATTCATTCCATCGGGGGATGATTTGGAAAGGAGGAACAGTTTTGTACTGCTCGATGATGCCTTTACCTGAGAGGCGATCAAGGAGGTCTTGCACTTTGTCGGTGCTGATGCCGAGGATGGGGGATAGTCCGTAGGGATGTTGTAGAAGGCGATCGCTATTGATCTGAGACAAACCTTGAAAATCTCTTTCACAGAGCTTTGCTAAAAAATAGGCAATTAACTCATCGGGTGGAAGTGTTGCTTCTCCTGCGATGTATTGATCTTTAGTGAGGGATTTTAAAAAGTTAATTTGGGCTAGTGCATCTTTTTTGTCGGTGTAGGCTTTGAGAACTTTCAATAGGTCGTCACTAATAGATTTAGCTTTTTTCTTGTCAGTTTCATAGATCTGGTTTGCGGCATTGTCGAGGGTGCTACGGCTAAAACTAGGATGAGTTGGCAAGAAGCTATAAACAAACCATGTCCAGCCGCCCCACTCGGCGGGATCTGGTGGTGGTGTAGCTAGTCCTTTGTCGCTGAAGCTGAGATAGAAGTGCATCAGCCAATCGGTGATGGGTGATTGGAGATAAGGATCATGTTTGCGGGCGATCGCGCCTTGTGGGGTGAGTTTGCCTGTCTCTCTATCAACTAATCCTGAACGAATAGACCAAGATTTAATCGGACTAACTTTTTTATTGCCTAAGCCAGTTTTAGCCATGAGATTCTCTTGAGAATCCTTAACTCCTTTTTCTTCTTCTTCGGCAACTTTGATCATTCTCAAAATATCTTCTTTTTTGAGTGAAAAAGTTGTATGAAAGCTGAGATTTAGTTCTGACATGGTTTTTAGATAGAAAAAATTGTTCGTGGGGTTAGCTTAAGTTCTGGAAACGTAGGTGAAATAATTAGTTCATCACCATAAAATTCTGTTACGTCATACCAGCCATCGGAATTAATTAAGACTGAGACTTTTGCCTCTAGCGGATCGACGATCCAATATTCAGGGATATCACGGGCGGCGTATTCAGTGCGTTTGGCTCGGTAGTCAATGTTTTTGATGGAAGGGCTGATTACTTCGATGACAAGCAATGGTGCAGATAGATCAAAATCAATCACAGCCTCACGCTCTTGCAAAGCTTGCCAATCATTTCCCTCCATCACCACTACATCAGGAATTCTGACTGTATCTAGTCCAATGCCACGCGGACATCGCACACCTATTTGTCCTTGCCGAACAATCCAAGGTTGAGCAGTGCGACTTATCTCAACGTTAATTTCCTTATAAACACGATCAATTGTTTCACCGTGTAAGCCAGTTCCTAACGACATTGCTATAAGCTCCCCGTCAACTAATTCATATTTCGTATCAGACCCGTCAGAGTAAGTCAGGTAGTCAGCAAAGGTGACTCTGGGCTTAGCATTTTTGGTGGTTTTGGCGATCGCGATGGTCATACAACTGTCCTCTCAAGAGATTTAGTTACAAATGGCAAGCTAAACAAGGCATTTCGTCATCTTCATCGTCTAGTACTGATTCTAATACTTCGGCAAGGCTAAGCTTGGGAGATGTTTTCTTCTCTTTAGCGATCGCCTTTTCATGGTCAGCAATAACTTGGTCTTTACGGGCAATCAGTTCTAAGAGTGTTTCTCCTTGAGTCCAAGTATATGTTCTCCCATCCTTATGATCTCTTTCATAGGCAACCGCTTGAGCGAATTCTTCTGGATGTTTTTCAGCAAGCTTTACCCATTCATATTTGCGCTGAAAAAAACAAAAAGAACATCCTGATCGACTTCGCCATTCATAATAACTAGGTAAGCCAATTCCGCTATCATCAAGAATATTAAGAATATCAGACTTGACTAAACCTCTTTCTTTAAATGGATAAACTGGATAAATATTTGGTTGTGCCGATACATAACCTTCTCGATTTTCGTCTGCTCTTATACCAATGTAACTAACAGCTTTGTCGTCTCCTACAAATTTTTCAAGAGGCTCTATTTTAAGCTTTCGGGTACACCATCTAACTCTTGGTGAAGGAAGAACACCGTTGAACACTTCTAACCAATGATCGAAATCTCTTTCGGCATTCAGATACTCGATTTTGATTCCCAAACGCGCCTTAATTCTTTCCAAATATTCGTATGTTTCAGGAAGTTCTTTACCTGTATCGCAAAAGAAATATTCCATTTGTGGGACTTCTTTGTGCATCAAAATTGCTAATGCTGTACTGTCTTTCCCTCCTGACAAGCCTAAAATATGTCTAGTCATAATTAGTTGTTCTCTAAATCTTCCAAATCAAATAGGTAATCATATAAAGATGCTTCAAAATCAATTATTTGTAGTTCAGTTTCGTTACTACTTGAACTAGATTTTTCTATTAGAGTCCATTGATTTCCATCTTTATAAAAATATTTGTTAGGAGATGAATGCTCTTTGGTTTTGCTGCTATGTCTCCAAAGAGCGTTGTAAACCATGCCTTGAGTATCGTCTGTCTTAAATTGATAGAGATTTCTATCTAGAATCAATTGACAAATCTCTTGGGAAGTCATCGGGCGATTAGTTTCACCCATCACTTCTAAAATAGCCTGAGCGATAGTTTTTTTCTTTATTTTCTGACTGTTACCCCCAGATATATCATCCATAAACCATAAATCTTTTATATTATATCAACATAATATACACAACCAGTGCATATTCGCAATCAAAAATCAGCAAATTGAACTAATATTAAGCATAAACTGCCAGATTATAGACTAATTCCTTTACGAAACTCACGTAGAGCCGCTAAAGGTGAACTCAGTAATAAACAACGGCACAGTAAAGTTAAATCCAAATTCGGTAAAACTTGACTTTGACTCACTTTTACATATTGATGATTTTCTAGACAATATATGGCGATCGCTCCATCCTCCCAAAACCAAACTTCAGGAACACCACGCAATTGATATTTGCGTAACTTACTAGGACTGCCACTAGTAATTACGACTTCAATACATAGATCAGGAATATCCTTATCTTGACCGAAGCAATAGGAAAGATCGGCTTGAAATTCTGTAACATTCGGAATAATTTGACTATAAGCACCGCTAGGGAAAAACTCAATACCATGAATTTCAAAATAAGCACTTAGTAAGCTGCTTAATAGACTGGTATACATTTCATGAGCTTTCCCAATCCCCATAATCTCTAAAATTCCTTCACAATAAGTTAACCGTAGATTTGGGACATTCTCAAATCCAGACTGAATCACCTTAAACTGTTCCCAAGATATAGCCTCATGGGCAAAATGGCGATCGCGATTTCTCTCTAAGGCTTGAACCATGACAGCTTACTCCTTATGCGCTTATGTAATATCATACACTCTTACTGTTTAATACCTTTTTCACAGCACCAAGCCCGAAACTCTCGACATAAAGCACTCATCGGCAATTCGCCACTGCGTCCTAAAAATAGCGAAATCCCCTCAATAATTGGAAGTAATGGGAAAACTTTGCTACTTGTCGAACTCACATACTTCCCGTCCTGCAACAAATTAATTTCTAATCTGTCATTGCGAATACGCCAAATTTCCGCAACTCCCAAAGCTTCATAAGCACTTACCTGAGTCTGAGAAGTTAGATCCACCTCGATCGCCAAATCAGGCACAGGATCAACATCAAGATTGATGCGCTTTATTCCAGTCACCGCTTGATAGTTCTGGATATAAAAACAATCATCAGGTTCGATACCTGCTTGCATCCTGCGATTTTTAAAAGTTGTCGAACCCAAAGATTCCCACTCTAAGCCGAGTTCATTTAGCAAAACCACTAACAAATGTGAGACTAACATTTTATAGCGTTCATGTTCTGGTAATGGCATCCTAAACTCTAAAACTCCTTTGTAATAGGCAACATGAGAATGACGATGCTCACCGAGATCCTCCAAAATATCTTCAAACTCTTGCCAGCCAATTCTATCAAGGACAACTCGCTGACCTGCTTGTAATTGGATTTGGGCGATCGCTATCTTTACAGTCATAAGAGATTCCTGCTTTTTCCGCCTAATTGACTTGATACTTTTGCTGAAATGCCAAAATAGAATCTAGCTGCGACTCGATTAATAAACATTCTTCTAAATGCTCAATATCCAACTCAGGCAACCACTCACTGCGATCGCTCTGTATATATTCACCATTAACGAAGCGATAAATGCTAATTTTGCCTTCCACCCAAAACCAAACTTCTGGAATACCTCTTAGTTGATATTTTCTTAACTTTTTAACACCACCGCTAGTAACCACAATTTCGATGCATAGGTCAGTTTTTGCAGGATCATTACCAAAAGCAAAGGATAAATCAGCTTGAAACTCAAGATTTGGTTCGATTTTCTGGGTATAAGCACCTGTTGATGTGAATCGGATACGTTTGGTAACGAAGTAGTAACTTAATAAGATTCCAAGCAGACTGGATATCATTTCATGCTGCAAACCAATACCCATAATTTCTAATTCTCCTTCACAATAACTAAGCCGCACACCACCGATCTCATCAAAGGCGGATTGCAGGGTTTTAAACTGCTCCCAAGTCACAGCCCATTTAACTAGATATTGACTTTCGGCTTTAGCTAAAGTGTTGATCATCGCTTTACCTTTACTGCTGAATGTTCTTAGTATAACTTGTTGATTTAAGACTGACGCAAAACCCTTTCTGCTAACTTAGCAATTAAAGCTTGCTGGAGGCGATCGCTACCTTGCACGCTCTCTTCACTCAAGATTTTTTCTACCAATACCTCAAGGCGATCACTATCCTTGGGATCGAGCCAAATCAACTGATGCACTTCCTGACCATCAGGACGAGCGATCGTAATCCGCCTCGCATCAAAACTTTGCGCCCCAGCATGTGCTTTACCAGAATGTGCCTTATATGAAGCCGCCATCTCCTTGTGCAAAGATTCCAAATTCATAAACCTACGCGCCAAATCCGTTAGCTTTGGCTCAAAGCTCCGCACATCCGCATCAGTCCAAGACTCCGCAGGCTTATCCGCAATGATCATCAGCAAAGACTCTAACCATTGGCGATCGTCCACAGTCTCATCAGCCGCCGCCAATACAAACCGCTTGAGTAGACGTTCTGAACAATTATCCGTAAGATAACTTGCTCTCATCCGCAAGTCTTCGCGCAATTTCGCCTCATCACGCCGCACTGCAAAAGCGTCATGCAATAGGCTTTGACAATCAGTGAGTAACCTGTCATAGGCAGTTTGGACTTCCTGTAATATCTGGACTAACTTCCCTTTAAACTTCTTGGCAGTGGTTCCATCATCTTCTTGATTTGGGGCGATTGCCGTTAATCCACAAGCCACAGGTAAAGTCTGAAATAGCAAGACATCAGGCTCCTGAGCAGTTTGCAATGTTCGCACCACCGCTTGCGCCTCTGGACTAATGCGCGTAGTTTTGGTGGTGTATGCAGGCAACTTTTTCACAAACTGAAATAACGGCTTTACCACCGATAACATGGTTGTATTGCGTAAATTTCCAGAAGTCTTTTTAGAGTTGGATTTAGGATTAGAATTTGGCGATCGCAATACATTTTCTAACTCACGGAAGACCTGCGATCGCAAGCCCACAATCTCAAAATGTTTGACCGCAAAGCGTTGTGGATGCTTGACTAACAATTCAAAATGTTCGCTTCCCAATACAGGAATAAAGGTTCCATCCTTATATACACTCACATCATCCATATGATGTAACCACACTGCTGCTAAAAGAATGGGAATTACGCCACGCTTTACGCCATAGGGGGGAGCATCAAGAATTGCATAGAGTTGATCGATTGTGCGGGGTTTCTCTAAAGATTCCAAACAGAAATTCTCAATGGCTTCCCAGACTGGTTGTATCAGTGGATAAGTCGGTGCATAGAAGCCCAAAGATTCATCCTCTTGACGATGAATCTTTGTTTCGTTTAATACAGAGGTGTAAATACTCACCTCTGGACTATTACCTGTTAAACCTAATTGAGGGCGATCGCTATGGTCTAACATCGCCTGAATCAGTGTCCGCAATGCTCTCACCATCTGTGAGCTTAACTCGCGGCGATTAATCAACTCATTCCAAAGCGTCAGTCCCTTGTCATAAACGCGATCGCAAACAGCCGACAATTTGGAATTAAAATCAATGGCGCGACTAATTTCAATCCTCTCTCCCTCGATCCAACATACATTTCCCCATCCATTTTGCTGTTGATTCATTTCAAAGGATTTTCCTAGATCTTCATCAAAAATCCGCTTTGCCTGTATTAGCCGATGCCGCACCTCTAGAGTTGCGACTCGATCTAACCCCTTTGTCTGACTTTGGATTTTCTGGAGCGCTGTATATTCTAGCGCCGCCATTTGTAAGAACTTGAGATTAGCCGCCATGACCACAATTAGAGGCTTACCGTCACTTGTAAAGCTGGTTAACGACTGCGGCGGCTCTGCACTTACCCAATAGCCAATCATGCCATCAAAACTATAGTGAGAGCAGTGCAATTCCGACCAATTTACATCAGCATCAATATAGACTCTCTCAAAATAACGGGTTGTGCCAGTGGTGTAGCTATGACGTTGTGCCACCACAGGCTTTAACTTAGAAATACTAGTTAAAATTTTGGCGAGAGGCGATCGCTCCTGTTCGATATGCGTATCGATCGCATCTTGCACATCAAAATCTGAGCCTTCCCAGATTCTCAATTCATCAATTTGTTTGCGATGATGGAGAATTCCCTTTTGATTGAGAAGCTCATCGATTAAATTATCGATCGCTGCTTGCTGTGATTGATTATCGGGTTGATCGCTAATGTCATCACATAACGCCCACTTCACCATCGCCCACGAAGCCTTCAGTCCACCCGTCGAAGTGATCAAATTCAGAATACCGACAGTTTTAAGGAGCTTCACTCTTTCCGCATCAAGCTTACTCGCATCACTAACTAAATTCTGAATCTCTACCCACTTTTGGAGTTGGGGACGGTTGGCTAGCCCCATCCCTGCGGATTCGATAAAGTAGTCATAAACGCGATCCAGTTTTAGTAAAGGAATGCGATCGCTATCAAAGTTAAATTCCTTTAGATAACTCTGCAAGCCATAGGGTTCAGAGCTAGTTAAGAATGTAAATAGTGAGCGATCGTTTTGAGCATAACGAGTACAAAGAATCGGCAAGACTAAAGCTGCGATCGGATGCAAAGGATAAGCTGCCGCTAAGAGTTCGGGTGAAATATCCTCAATCTGCGATCGCAGCACTTCGCACCAATCTTTGGCTTGATGTTTGATCAGAGCATCATATTTTTTAGATTGTGTAACAATAGATTTATCAGCAGATTCATCAGCAGATTTATGATTTGGGTGGGCGATCGCCTTCCCAATTAACCAAGTCATCTGTCGTGGTGATTCCGTAAAAGGAATATCTTGAAATCTCCCTTGAATCTTTGCCCATTCATTACGCTGCAAAGAAGCTAATCTTTCGCCATAGTCAGCAAAAGACTGATGTAATAGACCAATTAAATAGAATTTTAAATCAAGAGAACGCGAAGCGTTCTCTTGATTTGGCTTTAACTCTGCTAATTGCTGTAATAAATAAAGGTCTGATTCACTAGGATGCAAAGACGCATATTCTAAGTTTTTCCCTAACTCATCAATTATCAAGATCACATCAGTTTTGACTGCTGCAATAACTTCTCGAATGGTTTGTAAGGCTTCTTTACTATCAACTTTATCTCCAAAGGCAATGTTGCCTGCTAAATCCACAAGCTTAGTAGCGATCGGCGGTTTACTCTTACTCTTATTCCAAAAACGACTTGCCCCATAGTCCAACGCTCGAATAATTGTGTGGGCTAGAGGTTCTCTCTGGGCTGTGGCGATCGCCCTAAAACAACCCTTTTCAGGTAGATTCTGATGCAACTTTTGAAAATCTGTGGCTGTTAATGTAGTCTTGGCGATCGCTAAAGCCTTTTGCTTAACTGACTCTTCTCCTGCACATAAGCAAGCTAAAAAATGAGCAAAGGCAGATTTCCCCGTCCCATATACCCCTGTTAACGTCACTGCCTGTGTCTGCCCAGATTCTGGACTATTAACCAAAATTTGTTTGAGCGCATACAGCGATCGATCTGTTAACACATAACCAGCCACCGAGTTAGGGTTATCCAGATCTCGCTCTAGATTAATCGATCTAGCATAACGGCGATCGAGTTGAAAGTATTCTGACAATTTAAACATTTAAGGTCTGTAATATCTATTTAAAACTGTGTGACTGAGCTTTGCGGGATCTTGAGTAAAGGACATCTGAATGATGCCAGCACTATCAGAAAAAGTAATCTCATTACACCATCGTGCTACCTGCTCGATCGCATCACAAAGAGCAGACTCCGATAACTTAAATACCATTCCGGGGCTACCTTCATCAAATAATAAACTCGTCAAAGAGATTGTCCTCTGCGTAGTACTAACCGTTTTCGCAAAATCTAGACAAGCTGATACTAAGATTTCATGAGGGAGACTAGTCTTAGCACCTGTGCGAAACAAATAATGCTTAGCATCTCCTACTCGTTGAATCAATCCTAACTCTGCAAAGGGACAGTCTAAGTTATCTTCATTCAAACTCAGATCATCACCTTGTCTCACATACATTCGCAAAAGGCAAGTGATATCTTTTTTTAATGAAGCCTCCACAGTGCGATTGCCTGCTGCATCACGATACTGAATGAGCATCAACAGCAAATCCTCAACAGTAAATTCTGTTTGACGTAAGTTATTAAAAATTGCGTGCCACGCTGAGGCTCTACAGGGTTGCTGCAATAGATGCCAATGCAATAACCATAGGGAAGCAGGATCTTCTAAAAAGGGATCGTAACCATCTTCACCTAGCAATAATCGCCCAAATTGTGATGTTTGAGGTGATGACTGTCCTGCGCGATCGTCTTCAATAAGCTTAAACGCCCCACACCAATAGCGAATTGCCTTCGCCATGTTTTTCCCCACCCCTAGCTGAATATGAGCATCTTCCTCTAAAAAAATGTTGGAGTTAGCGTTAACCGCCTCAAATCCTTTCTTTAGCCAGCCATAACGAGGATAAAATGTCTCATGCCGAGCAAAAATTAATTCCGTGACAGTAGGAATATTGCTGTTGATAGTCTGAACCATATTTACTCTTGAATTTGCTTGTCCAGCTTAAACCAACTTTATAGTTTCTAAAAGTTAGTAAATCTGCTACACCTTGAAAGTATAGGATAGACTGAGATTCTAACAGTAATTTCTATGTCAGCCCGCGATCTATTCCATGACATCGTTAAAAACGCTTTACAGAAAGATGGTTGGATAATCACCCATGATCCCTATCCGTTACCAACAGGCAGTTTTGACTTAGCGATTGATCTCGGAGCTGAGAAAGTAATTGCTGCCTATCGAGGAGAACAAAAAATTGCGATTGAAATCAAAAGCTTTTTGGGTTCATCCAAAATTTCGCAGTTTTATGCAGCTTTAGGGCAGTTTATCGCCTATCGCACAGCTTTACATACCCAAGATCAAGACCGTATTCTTTATCTAGCAGTCCCTAATGATATATACGATCGCTTCTTCTTAACGCCCTTTGTCCAAGAACTAGTTACCCAAAACCAACTTTACCTAATTACTTATTCAATTGCGTCTGAGAGTCTAGAAAAATGGATACCATTGCCCAATATCGTCAGCAAATAAAAAACGTTTTAGAAAATCACGCTAGCCATGTTTGGGATGATCGCATTCAGGCTCAAATAATTATTGACGCAGAACGAGATCATTACCAGCTTGTTTATGTCGGTTGGCGCGATTCTAAACGTTGTTATGGCGTAGTTATCCACATAGATATTATTGATGGCAAAGTCTGGATTCAACAAGATGGAACTGAAATTGGTGCAGCAAATGAATTAGTGGAAATGGGAGTTCCCAAACAAGATATCGTACTAGGGATTGATCCTCCTAATTTGCGACAATATACAGACTTTGCTGTAAATTGAAATTAGTTCTGAACAATCTTTTATTTATTAGTTTAGTAAACAACAACTAACTAGTAAGTTAAATATAAAAATCAGGTAGTGTTGACCAGTCACAAAATCTAATTGATTGCCAAGTTTTTGATAGTATAAATTTAATAAATCTAATGTTAGGTGATTTAGAATCTGTATTGATTTCTGCAAAAGAGTCAGACATAAAACCAAAATCCGTACATAATTGCTTGAGCATATTGGCATCAAATTTTGATATCTTTACAGCGTGAGGTAATCTTTTCTCTTTAATTTCTTGACTATTATCTTTTATTTGTACTCCCAACCAATTTTCTAGAATTTTTATTTCCATATTATCCCATAAATTTTTCATCGGTATGGGAAGCAATGGATCACCCCATATAATTTCTGCTAGAAAATCCCTTCTCATTTCGTCAGAGCTAGTCTGTATATATCTTATGATTCCGATAAGTCTTCTACAGTGGTATTTTATAAGATCTTCAACTGATGAATTTTCAATAAGCTCTTTTATTGATATATTTTTAGTGTTTTCTTGCTCTTTCAGTACCACATAGCTCATAGATTGAGGATGATTGTTTAACCACTTTTCAAACTCAAAAATTTTATTCTCGATATATATACAGGCTTGTTGCAATTCAAGAACTTTTGCAGCAGCTTGAATCAATAAAAAAGGATCTGAATGTAGCATTTTTATTTTTGAATTAATATTAATTTGTCGTCTCAATGACTCTTCTTTAAGAAATATTTGAATTGCTGGTAACTTATCTTGAATTTCTATGCTGGTTATTTTGGTTATTTCAACTTCATAACTAGGTATATTTCTAGACTGATAGTAATGTAAAAGATTCAGAAAAGATATTTCTAATTTTCCTCTTTTTTGTCCTTTTGAATATATTTCAGAACTTGTATTATTACTATCTGAATTGATTCCAAAATCGACTCTTAATGAGCAATCATCTATACTACCTTTAGGATGAATAAAAGATGCTCGTACAGAATGACCATCTCTTATAAAACTTGAACGCCAGTGGAGAGTTGCATTACACTCAGGACATTGAAAGATCTTACTGAAATCAGAGTGATTTACTTCTTCTGCATCAATTAACTGTCGTCCTAACTTTCCAACAACCAAATAAGCTTTTTGCATAAGTGTCTAAATTGCTAATTTGTAATAACTTATCTAATTATTTGTGTTTTCCCCATTTATTCTTGTCTTGTTTACTCATGTTTTTTAACATAGTTGATCTAACTTCATTCAATTTGTTTATAAATATCTCACATCTCTGATCCATAACGTGTTTTTTAATTAGCTTTCGAGACTCCTGTGCAAATCTTCTAATTGCTTCCTTTTTAATTTTAATATCTCTTGCAGAGTCAGATAATATATTATTGTCAGATATCCAAGTTTTTATAAATTCTTGTGCTTTGGAAGTTTCTTCATTTATGAAGATATCCTCATTAGTATGTAATCCTTTTTTTGATTTAGTTATTAAATCAAGATTGCTTTCTTCTGAAATATCTGGAATACTTGTTAATTGATATTCATCCCACCATAATTTGATAGCAGAATTTACTATTTGAATAGCACGTTCTTTGACTACTATTAAATCAATTTTAATATTAAATTCTTGCTCTATTGAATCCACCAAATTTCTTTCGTGACAAGATTCAGCAACCGCTACATATTGAATAGGTTTAAAAGAATTGTTGCTATCTAAGTTAGTTGGCAAGTTCATTATTCTTTAATAATGTTAGTCATAAGATAATGTATTTTAATTATTTTAGATGAGTTAAAATGCTACTACTTAATCATTATTGCAAAGATTTAAGTAATATAATCCCTAAAACATAGTATAAATTACATCTAGCTGTATTATACATGATTATAAAATGTAATCACATTCAAATAATTAAATTATGCCAGCAGAGTCCTATTGGCAAAAAGTTGCCCAATGCGCTTTATGTTCATATATCAGCGATCGCCTCTTTATCTCCACAATTACAAGAATGCGATCGCCAAGCCAGATCACTACTTCCTAAAGAAAGCAAATTCACCATCATCAAATTCAACTACGAACAACCCAAAATCTCCTACCTGTTCTATCCAGAATTTGATACTGACCCACATCCTGCATTGCATCAGAGCATTCAAGTTGACCTCCAAACCCAAACTACTCAACAGCGCGATTATTACCAATCTCCCAATCCACCAATCTTGCATCGCAAAGAAACCTTCGTAAATCAAGACTATCCGCTTTATCAGATATTTGCTCAACTAACCAAACAAGAAGAAGCGATCGGCTTATTTCATGAGACCCGTACCATCGGCACTCTTAAAGGATGGGAAGAACGTTTACAGGAATACCAAGTTGAATTAAAAGATCATCAACTAATCTTGCTCCCCTCTCCTTCTGAGAAATGGGCTGGGGGTGAGGGAACCCTCAAAATTGATCGCCATAAAGCTGCAATTCACCGTCCTGACCTATCTAAACCCGTTCGCCTCGCCCTAGAAGCAGGGCTATTTACAGAAAATACAACCTTCTTTGACTATGGTTGTGGTCATGGCGAAGATATTAAAAGAATTAGCGATCGCGGCTTCGCCAGTAATGGTTGGGATCCATACTATCGACCACAAAGCGATCGTACCAATGCCGAAATCGTCAATCTCGGCTATATCATCAACGTCATCGAATCACAGATCGAAAGAAGAGAAGCACTAATCAAAGCATGGGAATTAACGCAAAAAGTTTTGATAGTGTCGGCACAAGTTTTAATCGGTGATGTCGGCAAAGGACAAATCGCCTACAGTGATGGCGTGGTGAGTAGCCGTAACACATTTCAGAAATACTACGAACAAGAAGAACTCAAACTCTATATCGATCAAGTATTAGGCGTAGATTCAGTTCCTGTCGCCCTCGGCATTTATTTTGTATTCCGTGATGAAATGCAAGCGCAAAGCTTTAGAGCATCACGTTTTCGCTCAAGAGCTACCACACCCAGAATCCGCCTTGTCTCCAAACGCTTTGAAGACTATCGTGAATTACTTACTCCCCTCATGGATTTCTTCACAGAGAGAGGTAGATTACCCGTCGGTGAAGAACTGTCAAACTTTGAGCCGTTACTAACAGAATTTGGGACAGTACGCCGCGCCTTTAACTTGATCGTCAGCGCCACAAATCAAGATGAGTGGGATGAGATCGCCGATAAGCGCCGCCAAGATATTCTAGTATTCTTAGCCCTCAGCAACTTTGATAACCCTTACAAACGGCTCAAACCAAGTCAGCTTTCTAAACAATATCAAACCGATATCAAATCTCTGTTCGGATCTTACCAAGGAGCAAGTACCACCGCTGACCTGATGTTATTTAATTTAGGTAGGGAAGGATTCATCGCTACCTGTTGTCGAAACAGCAAAATTGGGCGACTAGATCATCAAGCCCTCTACGTGCATATCTCAGCACTAGAACATCTTGATACCATGCTCAGACTTTATGAAGGATGCGCCAGCCGCACCATTGGCAGAATGGATGGAGCCACACTAATCAAATTTCATCTTCACAAACCCAAAATCAGCTATCTGTTTTATCCCGACTTTGATCGAGATCCCCACCCAAAAATGCAAGCCTCAATGCAAATCGACCTGAGAGATTTACAGGTTCGTTATCGTGACTATCACAACTCCGAT
>NZ_JAAVJL010000006.1 GCF_012863495.1 Pseudanabaena yagii GIHE-NHR1 | reverse complement strand
TCCTGAGACAGTTAATCTTTATAATGGCAACTTTGCGATCGCCCAGATCGCCATCAATCAACCTGCCACCACCTACAATAATCTCTGGTCAGCTTCATCAAATCCAGAATCCAGATTTACACTCGCATTCCTAACTCCCACTTGCTTTCGCAGCAAAAATCATCCTTTGCCTTTACCGATTCCCACCAATATTTTCCACAGCTACCTCCGTCGCTGGAACAACTTCGCGCCCGAAGCCTTCCCTCAAGAAGAGTTTTTAGCATGGATTGAACAGGTGGTTTATATAACTAACTACGATCTTGAATGCACTAAGGTTGCTGTTGCCAAACAGGGCTATGTGACTGGATTTACAGGCACTGTCGAATTTGCTATCGATCTCAAAGCATCTCGAAATTCTGACTTTGAAAGATTACTCTCGGCTCTAATTAAACTCGCAGCCTATTGTGGCACAGGACATAAAACTACTTTTGGGCTAGGTCAAACGAGACTGATTGGGAAGAATGAAGTCGGAAGTGCGAAGAGTGAAAAAGCAACAATTACAACCACTCCTATTCAAGAACATTTAATTAAGAGAATCGCTGAGCTAACAGATCTATTTCTGCAAACCAAAAAAAGGCAAGGCGGTGATCGCGCTCAGAACACGGCGACAGTCTGGGCAACCATCTTAGCTCGACGTGAACTAGGGGAAAGCTTGAAGGCGATCGCGATCGATCTCGATATGCCCTATGAAACGGTTAGGAAATATGCCCAAGCTGCGCGTAAAGCGATCGGCATTTTAGTAGAAAAAGTTCCATAAATCGGCGTTCGATCGCGCACGGGTTGCTTTTCGGTAATGCGCCCCAACTGATGTGCCACTTCTCAGTACCTGTTTGCCTAATACTTGCGCTTCGGTAGTTTTGGGCATGGCTGTATATAGTTTCACAATTCTCAATGCAAAGCTTTTAGTGCGATCTCGTAGGTCAAACATAAATTAGAAAGGCGGAAGAAGGAAGGCGGAAGAGGGAAATTTAAAGGAGGAGGACGGAAGAGCGAAGAATGAAAAAGTTAGGAATTTAATTCTATATTATTGCAGAAAATCTTCGATTTTTTCTTTGTTTCTTCATTCTTCGATCTTCCGTCCTTCCCCCCTTCCCTCTTCGATCTTCATTCTTCGACCTTTCTCTCCCGTTTCCGTCCCCGCGAACTAAAGACGAAAGAGAGAAGACGGAAGATCGAATTTAGCTTTAAGTTTTTAACAAATTATTATTTATTGTTTTTAATAATCATTACTATTTTTTCTTGTTTTTTCGTATTTTCTTCTTTTCTTCATTCTTCGATCTTCATTCTTCGATCTTTCCCTCCCGTTTCCGTCCCCTTGCGGGGTAATGGGTTTGAAACACACTACCCTGAAGATATGGCAGAAGAAATGGCTTACCAAATTGTTTCCGTCCCCTTGCGGGGTAATGGGTTTGAAACATACCGTGCAATCTTGGCGCAGGTTAGCACCTTGCTAGTTTCCGTCCCCTTGTGGGGTAATGGGTTTGAAACGATAAAAGTCATCAATGTTGGGGACTACAAACCCTCCCTCGTTTCCGTCCCCTTGCGGGGTAATAGGCGTGAAAGTTAATCGTTGAAGGTACAGCTTCTCCAACTGGTGACGGTGTTTTGTTTCCGTCCCCTTGCGGGGTAATAGGCGTGAAAGAACAAACGAAGTAGCAACAGAATCTTTACAGTTTTTTGTTGTTTCCGTCCCCTTGCGGGGTAATAGGTTTGAAACTTTACTCAACGCACAGGCAAACAACTAGGGGCAAAGACATTTTACGAGTGGTTTCCGTCCCCTTGCGGGGTAATGGGTTTGAAACGCTTCTGTTGTTCCAACTTCTTTTGTTAGCACTTCCGTTTCTAGTTTCCGTTCCCTTGCGGGGTAATGGGTTTGAAACGTTAGATAGCTTCAACCTGCTCGGAGATAAACATGAATACGGTTTCCGTCCCCTTGCGGGGTAATGGGTTTGAAACATTAGCGATCCATACGCTCTGTCAGCTGCATTATCAGAAGCTCCAGAGTTTCCGTCCCCTTGCGGGGTAATGGGTTTGTAACCCCTGTAATTTTCGAGCTATACCTAGTAACCTTTTCAAGAGGGTAAATCTACACACCTCACTTTAGTCTCAATAAGAACACCTTATTGACAGAATTTCAAGAAAATGGATATCTTGTAACCCTTACTGGGTAAAGCATCGACACACATCAACGAAATTATGCGGTTTTCAAGGTTCGGAGGGGGTGCGTCGATTTGACGATACAAATCAGACTAAAGGCTAAAAACAAAAAAGTCAACCTAAATAATGTAAACATTTGGTGGCGGCTTTGGCAACGCACTACCGATCGCCAAAGCCTTTGGCAAAGCATCAGAAGGTATCCAATAAAAACGCACATTATCCTCCTATAGTTTTACTCGTTTTTTCACCTGCTCATAAAGCTTTTTCATTTGATCCAGACTAACAAAGCACTCAAACACACTTTCCTGAACCCTACGCCCATGCCCCTCTAGAAACTTTGACAACTTGAGACAGCACTTATCGTCTCTTATCCAAAAACTCACGCATCATTTGATTAACCAACTGCGGTTGCTCTTGCTGCACCCAATGACTGCAATTAGGAATATAGCGAATCCGCAAATCCTGCACATACTCCTCCGTACCATAGGTTAATTCCTTGCCCAAAAAACGATCCTCCTCACCCCAAATCATCAAAGTCGGAATTTTGAGAATACCCCACACTTTCTTTTGGGATAAATAGGTAGGTAGATTGCGATAGTAATTAATCGCCCCCGTCAAAGCACCCCGCTTAGCAAAAGCATTTTTATACTGCTCAATATCCGCATCCGTAAAAGCACTCTGATCGATCTCCATCCCTCGAAAAGCCTCCTCAATGAGCCGATAGTCATTTAACTGAATCAAGAACTCAGGCAAAAATGGAATTTGAAAAAACGCAATATACCAACTCTTCAGCATCTGCTGCGGAGTCTTTAGTCCTGCCGCAAACTTAGCAGGATGCGGCAAGTTCATCACAATCAAACGACTCACTAACTCAGGATAGGCATAGGCAAAAGACCATGCAATCGCTCCTCCCCAATCATGACCAACCAGAATACAACTCTCATAGCCCAAGCCCTCGATTACTCCTCTAATATCTTCCACAAACTCGGACATCACATAAGCAGATAGAGATTGAGGCTTATCACTATCGTTATAACCGCGCAGATCGACAGCAACAACTTTATGATCTTTCGCAAATTCAGGGATTTGATGTCGCCAAGAGTACCAGAATTCTGGAAATCCATGCAGCATCAACATCAGTGCACCTTCACCTTCGGTGACGTAGTGCAATTTTATGCCATTCGTATCAATCCTATCGTGATGCCAAAGCTCTGCGGTCATAATATTTTAAGTGTAACAATTAGTGCAAGTTGGCTCTAGCAAAAGTTAGAAGTATCAACTGCATTATCTATCCCCGAATGACGATGATTTCCCGACCTGCGGGACTAATGACATTTTCAGTCGTAGTGCGATCGCTAATCGGCGGTAAACCAGAACGGCGATCAAAGATCACCAACCAACCAGTATCCAAACTCAACCCCGACAAATACTTATCGATCTGTGGCAAACCTTCCTTAAGCGGATCGGGTCTTTTATCAGCCCATACCTTCAATTCCATTGCCAAAGTTTGTTTACCATAGCGCAAACAAATATCCATCTTACCCGAACCAATCGCATATTCCCTTTCCAATGTGCCATTACCATTAACCACCCGATGCAAAAACGCCATCATCACCAGATGAGGCGCAATTTCAGGATAATTAGCGCTCTTGAATAATGGCTCACCATGTTGCCGCCAGAACTTGAGAAAAGCATCAAGAAGGACTTGAGCATTAAGACTTCCATCAGCATTCAACCAACTAGGTTGAATCATCGGCAGACTATCCTGCACCCCTTGAGATAAAACCCTAGGAATCACTTCTTGATAGATGGGATTCGCAATCTTTAAGCCTCCTTCCTGACTCCGCACCACTAAACCCAAGTCCAACAAATAGCGGCGATCGTCATCGGGAGTATCTCCCAGCTCTAATCCCGATAAAATTGGTTGAATGATTGCCCTCACTCTATCTTCTCGCAATCTTTCGGCAAGGCTATCTAAATGTGTATCTTGCCTCTTAATCAGTATTTCCTTCGCTTGATTCACTAACTCAGGAGTAATGGGAATAGATGGATCTTTAGCTATGTATTCCACAATTTCCTTAGCGATCGCATTGACTAGCCAAGGCTGACCCTGAGTCAAATGAAAAGCTAAATCAACCGCTTCAGGTGTAAATATCTGTCCTGTGGCATCTGTATGCTGCTGATAAAGATTCCGCACATCCTCAAGCGTAAAGTTACTCAGTGTAAAAGAACGCACTTTGATATTAAAAGGACTCGAAGTATTCAGGCGATCGCTTCCTCCTGATGCATATTTATAATCTCGTACATCGCGCATCCCCACCAAAGCAACTGACTGCGGAAATCCCTGCGGACGATTGGGAAAGCCTGAGCGGATTTGTCTTAATACAGAAATTAGCGTTTCATTACTCAAGGCATCAATTTCATCCAAAAAGACCACTAACGGACGAGAAGACAACTCTGCCCAGCGACTCAAGGTTGTGCCAATTCTTGCCCCTGCTTCTGTATCTCCCCACTCTTGAGGTTGCAATTCTTTAGGTAAGCGAAACCGTATCGACTGTTTCCACTCCCCTAAAATAGCTAGTTCGGCTGCTCCCAAATCGTCTGAGAAAGCTGCTCCCACCTCTAGAGACAACATAACTGCCGTATATTGACTACTTGCAGTTAATTCCTGAGCCAGAGACAACATCGCTGTCGTTTTGCCCACTTGCCTTGGTGCATGAATCACAAAGTAGTTACGCTGGGCAATCAAATTCACTATTTCAGGCAGCCGATCTGTAGATGGCAGCATGTAATGAATATCAGCTTGACAAGGACCAGCAGTATTAAACCATTTGGGCATGACGACAACTAAGCTAACGGACAAATACCCCTTCAATATATCGCAACGTGCCAAGCAAAGTCCTCAAACCTTGAATTTACGTTGATAGTAACGAGTATTTATGCTTATTCGTTTTATTTTGATAATAAATAATTGATGAATATCAGCATCGTTCTGTTTCTTGACGCTCTCTTAGGTTCTTATTGGCGCAGGGTTTACCAATGCTTAAAATCAAAGCTAAGTTCTACGAGTACCTTGGTGGATTCTCCTACTAACTGTTCTCAAGTCTCCCAAAATTTGAAGATGATTCTAAATTGCTAGATCTAAAACTCATAATTCATGTCTATCCAATATTGCCAGTCTGCTAGTGCTTCTTCCGTGTTTGGGTTTGTGGAATGAGTTGGTATGGCTAGCATAGACTCAATGTGCAACTATTTTTGCCCTGATTACCATGAGGTTATTTGAGCCCCCCAAATCAAACCTGCTTATTGGTTCAGGATGAGAAATCAGGAATCTGAAGGATTTTAGTTGCACATTATGTAAACAAGAAAAGAAATTGTTAACTTTTATTTTATTTTTAGATGCGACAATTAAATCAGCATATAAATCAGCATATATTCTTGTATATGTTTGATATGTATTAGCTTTCTTAAATATCAACGATTGAAAATTTTCAATGGTTATAACGGGAAACTAGTTTAGATTCTATCAACAGGAAGTTCAGGTCGCTTCATAAGTCTTCTCGCCCATCTAGATATTAGTCTACAGCTAGATAGAATGAGTAACTATAACTCCAAAGCTTCGACAGATGGTAACAAAAGTTCTGAAAGCAGCTACTTTACTACACCTCCATCCATATCCTTACCTAAGGGAGGTGGTGCAATCAAAGGCATGGGTGAAAAGTTTACGGCTAATCCTGTGACGGGAACTGGCTCGATGAGCATTCCGATCGCAACTAGTCCTGGGAGATCTGGGTTTGCGCCACAGCTTTCTCTCTCATACGATTCGGGTGCAGGCAATGGTATCTTTGGACTGGGCTGGAATCTTTCACTACCATCGATTACCCGCAAGACTGATAAAGGGATTCCGCGCTATTGGGATACTGAAGAGTCCGATGTTTTCATTCTTTCAGGTGCAGAAGATCTAGTACCTGTCTTGAATGATGAAGACAAGATTGCGGACTTTGATCGCGATGGCTATCGGATTCGCCAATACCGTCCTCGAATTGAGGGATTGTTTGCACGGATTGAAAGATGGACAAATGCGATCGAACCCGCAGATGTATTTTGGAGGACGATCTCCAAGGACAACATCACAACTTGGTATGGCAAAACGGAAGAATCGCGCATAGTCGATCCCTCTGACAAGACACACATCTTTAGTTGGTCGATCTGCGAGAGTTATGACGATAAAGGCAATGTGATTGTCTATGAGTATCAGAGAGAAGACGATCGCAATGTTATTACCTCTCAGACTAACGAACGCAACCGCTCGCGATCAGCTAATCATTACCTAAAGAAAATTTTTTATGGCAATCATCAGCCTTATTTTCCTAGTCATATTGTTAATACGAATCCACCTAGCAATGACAACTGGTACTTTGAAATAGTTTTTGACTACGGTGAACATGATGAGGATAATCCGAAACCTTTAGATTCTCTTTCTAACCATTGGATTGTACGCCAAGATCCATTCTCAAATTATCGTGCTGGATTTGAAGTGCGGACTTATCGGCTTTGTCAAAGGGTGCTGATGTTTCATCATTTTCCAAATGCAGCTGAGGTGGGGCAGGATTGTTTAGTGCGATCGACGGATTTGAACTATTCCTACGAAGATAACCCGACATATACTCGTAATCCTATTTACTCCTTTTTGCGATCGGTGGAGCAGGTAGGTTATAAGCGTAGCTCTACAGGTGGCTACATTAAAAAATCTTTACCACCAGTTGAGTTTACCTATAGCGAACCCCATATTGATGAAACAGTTCGTGATGTCGATCCTGTAAGTTTAGAAAATCTGCCTCAAGGATTGGATGGGACTCGCTATCAGTGGGTGGATTTGGATGGTGAAGGATTATCTGGGATTTTGACAGAACAGGGAAATGGTTGGTTTTACAAGCGTAACCTTAGCCCGATTAATGTGGTTCTTGAAAATGGCAAGAAGCATATTGAAGCACAATTTGCTCCTGTTGAGTTAGTGGCCAGTCAACCCGTTGGCGGCTTGGCAAATGGCGCTCAGTTTCTCGATCTGGCTGGAAATGGAAAGCCCGATCTGGTGACGATGCGTGGAGCGGTAGCAGGTTTTTATGAGCGCACCCATGATGAGGGATGGGAATCATTTATTGCTTTTAAGTCTCTGCCTGTTTTGGATTGGGATAATCCGAATCTCAAGTTTATCGATCTTGACGGAGATGGTCACAGTGACATTCTAGTTACGGAAGATAATTGCTTTGTTTGGTATCCGTCGCTAGCTGAAGAGGGATTTGGCGCTTCCGAGCGCGTGTATCAACCTTGGGATGAGGAGCAAGGACCGAGAGTAGTATTTGCGGACAGCACGCAGTCGATTCATCTGGCGGATATGTCGGGGGATGGGTTGACGGATATTGTACGAATTCGCAATGGGGAGGTTTGCTATTGGGCAAATCTGGGCTATGGGCGGTTTGGGGCAAAGGTGACGATGGACAATGCGCCTTGGTTTGATATGCCCGATATATTTAACCAACGGCGGATTCAGTTGGCGGATATTGATGGGACGGGGACGACGGATATTTTGTACTTCAGTAGTGAAGGGGTACAGGTTTATTTCAACCAGTCGGGGAATGGCTGGTCGGCAAAGCGATTGTTACGATCGTTTCCTGTGATCGATAGTGTTACCTCTGTTACTGTGGTCGATTTACTGGGTAATGGTACGGCTTGTTTGGTGTGGTCATCACCGATGCCTGGAAATGGTCGTAGGGTGATGCGATATATCGATTTGATGGGTGGACAGAAGCCACATTTGCTGATTAAGACGATCAATAATCTGGGTGCAGAAACGGTTGTAGATTATGCACCTTCTACGAAGTTCTATCTGCAAGATTGGTTAGCAGGTAAACCTTGGATTACAAAATTACCTTTTCCCGTGCATGTAGTGGAAAAGGTCACAGTTTTTGACAAATGGCGCAATACCCGTTTTGCTAGCACCTATAGCTATCATCATGGCTATTTTGATGGCATTGAGCGAGAATTTCGTGGCTTTGGACGAGTTGAGCAAACTGATATAGAGGATTTTGGGATCTTTTCCTCGGAAAATATTTCCAGCCCTTACATTAGTGATGACCGAACGCTTTATCAGCCACCTGTGAAAACAATTACTTGGTTTCATACGGGAGCTTTTTTTGACCGCGATCGCATTTTGAACCAATTTCAGCAAGAGTACTTTGCGCCGCAGGCTGAATCGCAACAGGGTAGCGATCGCTTTAGTGAGCAGTTGCTTCCAGAACCAGATTTGGCTGACTTAGATTTATCGGCTGAGGAATGGCGGGAGGCTTTGAGGGCTTGTAAGGGAATGATGTTGCGACAGGAAATATATGAACTAGATGTAGATGTAGATGCTTTCGCAAGGGAGGAGGAGCAACGAGTTACCTCAGATCTTGCACCATTCCTGAATATTCTAAATGGGAATAGGTTTAAGAACAATTTCAAAGCCATGACGAGCAGCAATATCGGCATTAATTCGGATGTATCGGAGAAGCTTCAACCAAAGGACAGAAGGGAATAAAACTGAAAGAGTTAAATCAGATGTAGCTTTCCAATCCAAGATAGGAGGACTCGACCATTGATCAATCCAATGAGCCAAAAGATAAGCAAGGAGAGAGAGGATAAGCCAACGGTAAACACCAAGTTTTGTCGATTGTCCAAAACAATGCAAACCAAAACGATGTTTGATGGTTTTGAAGAAACCCTCAATTGCCCAACGCTTACGCCCCAATATAACCAGATAAGCACCAGAATAAGGATGAGAAGAGACAACAAAGCGTAACTCACGTTTATTATCGGCTCTTTTGAGCCAGAACCAAGAGATGCTCAAAGGCGTAGTTAGCCCTTCGAGCATCTCTTGTTGTCCACGTTTGCCATGGCGATAAAGTTGTTTGACAGTACGTCCATCTTGAAGTTTACGATTGTTGCGTACACCGACAACAATGCGCCAAGACTTGACTCGGACAGAGTTGAAAAACTTGATGGTACTAAACTCAGTATCAGCAAGGACAATCACAGTTCTGTTTTGGGTTAGTTGCTTCGGGACTGTCCCCAATAATTTACAGGCTAAGTCAGAGGGACTGGGGTATCCTTTACCTCGCCATACTCTAAAACTCCACGGTACGCGCCACTCTCCATAGACCAGATACAGTACAACCAAATGTAGTCCTCGCTTGCCGTTGAGTATTCTCACCCATGGGTCAGGTTCGTCTTTAGGGGGATTACTCAAATGTAAAAACTTGCCGCTTTTTTCTAGGGTGGTCAAGTCTATCAGTATCTTTAATGGCACTTGTTTCGATGGACGATACTTGGCGATTTGTCCCAAAACTGCCTGCCTTGTTTCTCGAATCAACCCTTTCGTTGACCAGTTATAGTGATTGAGAAATCGACTTAACGAACTGGCTGATTTTATCTGTGTATGTTCTGGATATGGATGCCCTTGTGCTTCGAGGAATAGTCCCAATATTGCATTCAGACTTGCTTTTTGATACACACTTGGCATCAGACAAATTAGGCTATACACTAGCCCTTGGGCGTACTTAACGATGCTTTCCATAATCGTTATTAAATTTTCTACTACGCCCTTTTTTTCACATCTCTACTTTTTTTGCAACCTTTTTTTAGATTGGTGCAAGATCTCAGTTAAGCTCTTTTCGACTGCATATCACAACTGCCATATTCAACGCCTTCAACATCGTGGGACTAATCGCCATGCAGTTTTTCTGGTGACGGAGAGTGAAGCGATCGCCTATCATTATGAGTTGGATTTACGTTCGGAATCTGTGCAGCCCGATCCCCGTATTGCCCATACTCTCAATCTACGCACGGATGAATATGGCAATGTGTTGGAGTCAATAGCTGTCACCTATCCCCGCATTGGGAGGTATTTAGATTCCACCCTGCGTGATGAATACTTGAACTTGATTGCAGGTGTGCAGCAAGAAAGGCATCTTGTCTACACAGTAAACCGTTTTACTCCCCCTGTCATTGGAGATAACCATTATCGATTGCCTTTGCCTTACGAGGTCACAACCTATGAACTGATGGGGTTTTCACCTAGTTCACCAATATATTTCACCCTAGCTGAATTACGGAATGCGAATCTTAGTAACCCTGATTTAGAGATTCCCTATCACATCAATCGCACGACTCCTGCAAAGAGATTAGTAGAGCAGGTACGAATGCTGTATTTCCGTGATGACATGCAAACTCATCTCCCCTTGGGACAGGTCAATGCTTTAGCAATGCCTTACGAAACCTATAAACTGGCGCTAACCGATGATTTGTTGAATGCAGTGTTATTGGCGCAACTGACTCCAGATGTGAGGCGGGATTTAGCTGATGCGGACTTGAGTGGCTACCCTGATTGACTGACAAAAGTGGTAAGAGAAGTTGCGAGAAAGTATACAGAGATTGAATTTGAGTAAAAAAGAGGCGTATGCTGTTTTTTGAAGAAAAAGGAGCATAGGACAAATGACCCAAAACGCCTCACGTATCTATAATGAACTAATAAAATTCGGGAGTCAATACAGCCAGTGGTCAGATGTGCGCCATTTGGGAGTAATGGCGTGGATGATGGTGGGAATGATCGCCACAGGGAGTGTGAATTTAACGAAGTGGTTAAGCCATATCAACACAAAAGCATTGATCGCCCAAAGCACGCAAAGACAACTATCAAGATGGCTGAACAATCCGCGCATAAATCCAGCTAAGCTATACAGTCCAGTAATCAAAGAGTTAATCGCTAAATGGAAAGAGCCAGAAATATATCTGAGTTTTGATACCAGTCAACTGTGGGAAGAATACAGCATGATCCGATTGTGTGTAGTTCATCAGGGAAGAGCTTTACCGTTATGTTGGCGTGTAATCAAACATCGCAGTAGTAGTGTGGAGATGAGTAGCTATCAAGACATGCTCAAACGCGCATCGAAACTGTTGCCCGTGAATGTCAAAGTAGTTTTATTAGCAGACCGAGCATTTGCTAATCCAGAACTGGTGCGCTATGTGTGGGAATTAAAATGGCAATGTCGGATTCGGATCAAGGGTAATTTCTGGATATATGCCCCCAAGCATGGCTGGCAAACAGTCAAACAATTACATCTTCGTCTTGGTGAAGCTAAGTTGATCCACAATGTTAAAGTTCACAAAACTGAGTCCAAGCGTCTTACCGATGTGCATATTGCGGCGGCTTGGGAATCTGGGAGCCGAGAGTATTGGTATATTCTCAGTACTGAACCTACCACACTCCAAACTTTTTGGGAGTATGGTCTGAGATTCGATATTGAGGAGAATTTCTTGGATGATAAATCTAATGGCTTTGATTTAGAATCTTCGCGTTTACGTTCGGCTCCTGCCATTTCTCGCCTTTGTTTTGTGATAGCACTGACCACCTTGTTTTTAACGGCTCAAGGACTGGCGGTTGCTGATTCTGGCTATCGTCGTTTGGTTGATCCTCATTGGTTTCGTGGGCTTAGTTATCTCAAGATTGGCTGGAACTGGATTCACACCGCTATCACTAAAAACTGGGCTTTCTTGCCTTTCTACTCTTTTACTTCTTATCTTGACTCTCACCCTGCTATTGCTTCTCGTCGAAAACATCTTCAGAAATTATTCCGCATTGAGTTCTATGCTTCTACTCTCGACTATGCTTCATAGACTTTTGTCAGTCAATCAGGCTGAAGGCTTACTTCCGTACTTATAGCCATCAGCTTTGAGTTCGTCTTTAATATCAAAAGTTCCACCTTTTTTTGTATCGGTTTGATTATAAATCTTCATAGTAATGTACCTAATCTCATCAATAGGAGATGGATACATTGACCAGTTAAAAGTGGGAATTGTGATTTTCTTAGTTAATTCTTCAACAAAGGGAGGTACTATACCTCCATCGATTATTATGAATAAATGCTCTTTAGCACGGGTTAAAGCAACATAGAAAAGTCGCCTCTCTTCATCTATGATTTTGTCGATACTATCCCCAAAAATACGACTAAATAACAAGTCGGGATGTATAAGAGGATAACTCTCTGTATCTAATAGAATTACCACTTGCCCTTCTTTACCTTTAAATTGATGAGCAGTCGAAATAGTAACTAATTTTTTTTGAGTATTAGCAATCTTAAGCTTTTTAAGAATATTAGACAAAAAACTCTCAATATCTTTTCCCTTAAAGTCATTTTTACGAGTAATTAATACTACTTCTTTCCCATCCTTAATTAATTTACTTAGCAGCCTCAATATGGCGGGAGTAAAAGAGTCATTCTTATACTCTGTTTTTTCAATAGTAGACAAATTAAATTTGGCAAGATTAACTACATCAACTATTCCTAGTTCTTCTGTAGATGCTTTTGCGGCTATACCCTTCCCTTCCATTAATTTATTGCCAATCTCAACTATCTTAGTTTTCGATCTATAGTTGGTTGGAATGTTTAACTTTTGTGATGGATTAAATATTTGCGAAAATTTCTCATAGTAGTGAAGATCAGAGCCAGCAAAACCATTTATAGCTTGCCAATCATCACCAACGCAGAAAAATAATGCTTCACTATTTTGATTTCTAATTGCCTGAACTAAATTATAGAAAAGTAGCGAAAAGTCCTGATACTCATCAATCATGATGTACTTCAGTGATTTTAGATCGCCAGATTCCGATTTGCGTTTAAATTGAGTAACTCCATCATTTAAAAGTTGGGATGCTCGTTCCATAAGTCCATCAAAATCTTGTTCACCTGTTGCTTCTAGACGTTCTAAGTATGACTTGTAGAAAGCTTGTCCAAGATTTAGAAATCTCCATTCAATTTCACCTGTTTCAGAATTAATAAACTGATGGTTATCAATCTTTTGGCTAAGCTGATCAGGGGTTAAACATAGCTTGCGCGAACGCTGCATTAAACTAACCATTGCTTTTGTAAATCGATCTACAGCCCTATCTTTAATTTTCAACCAAATTTGTTCATCACTTAAACGGTTGAATTCAACTCTCATTATTTCTTGTAGAGTAATTTTTAAAAAGTTATCAAAACTTTCACGTCCTTCTTCTCTCAAGATTTGTAGATCTAGTTCAACAAAATCCCATTCAAAGTTATCTTGCCAAAATCGTCTTTTTTTAGCTGACATTTCATCGTAGTCAGGATCACCTTTCATTCCAAAATATTCAATTACAACTCCTTTTTTCTCAGAAGTGTTAGAAAAAATGGTGAAGTCAGGATGATAGTTCATTCCGTCCCACCAAACATGACGTTCATAAGCAAATTGGATATTGTGTTCAAACAAAAAATCAGCAATTACTTTCTCTCCGTATGATTTGTAATATCTACCATCAATTCCCATCTCAGTTAAAGAACGTCGGAATTGAATTACTTCCTCAGGAGATTTATCGAAACCTTGATGAACAATTTTTGACCAGTCTTCCCTAAATCTTTTTATCATTAGAGTTTTAATCTCTTCATAATAATTGGGAACACGTAAATAGTCATCAATAACACTCTGCAAAGCACGGCTTTGGTCTTGTCCTCCTTTAGGTGCATTGAATAGAAGCTTTTCTGTAGGATGAACTATTGCACGAGCTAAAGCGTGAAATGTCATCACATGAGGCATATCATTTGGCAGATGTTTTTTTAATCTGTCTGTGATTTCTTGCGCTGCTTTACGATTGAATACGAGTAGTAATATTTCTGATGGATGTACACCACAATGCTTTTGTAGAAAGATTGCACGATTAACAAGTGTAGATGTTTTACCACTACCAGCCCTTGCTATTACTTGTACATGGCTATTTACCGTACCAATAGCTAAGGATTGTTCTAGATCGGGTTTATTGCCTAAATTATTCCTTTGTACCCATGACCGAATAAATACTTGTTTCTTTTGTTGATACTCCACTGGTGAAATAAATGGGAAACAGTGATTCTGATAAAAATCGTTAGCTACTAAAAAATCTTTTTCAAATAATTCATTTAATTCTTCAAGTAAAGAAGCTCTCTTTTTCTCCCAAAATAACTTCTTTTTATGATGATATTCTTCAGTATTTATGTATTCTGAGCAAGCGTCCGCATAAAATTTATCTGCATTTTTATAGTCATCCTGAATAAATAAATCTTCTAATTGCAAAAATAGTGATTGCTTTAAATTTTGAAAAAATTGATTGCGTTTGTTTTGATAAACTTCATACGAAATATACTCACTGCATTCATGATGATAGTAACTATCTGCTTCGTGAAATTCAAACCCAGATAATAATTTTTCTAATTGTGAAAATAGTGACTGCCTTAAACTCGACAAAAATTGATTGCGCTTGTTTTGATAAATTTCATGCGAAATATACTCACTACATTCATGATAATAGTAATCATCTGCTTCAGAAAATTTAAGCTCAGATAGCAATTTTTCTAATTCACTTAGCAAATAAGAAAGATCTTGTGAAAAATCATCTAATCCGTCTTCCCATGGTATAGATTGGTGATTAAAGTATTCTTCTTCAAGATACTTTCTATAATTATCAGCAGAATCAAGATAATCATCGCTACTCAAAAAATTTGATAATTCTCTTTCATATTCGTCAGAATTGAGAAAATCATCATCATTAAGTAAATCAGATTCTATTCTTTCAATTGTTTTTTGATCAAATGCTCTCTGCTCCATTTGCTCATGTTGCTCGAAATTCTGATACTCTTCTTCAAGCAATTTGTAAGAGCGTGAATTTAGATGAACATCGCAATTTTGACTATTAAAATATTCATACAAGTTCTCTAAAAGTATAGGAGAAAATTCAATATCTTTAAAGTTATAGTGTAATTCATGCCATGAAAATTGAACTATTTTCCCAGAAAAGTTAATATGAATATCCTTTTTATGGACATCCATAATAAATCGATTGTTATCAACATATGTAATTATTCCCCAATCTCCATCATACGTTTGTATTCTTGACCAAATGGCATTTTGCCACTTATTTAGATCATTGCCCGCATATTTAAATAACAGTTCTAATCGCCATTCGTACATTGTAATTACCTAGATTGTTAGTCGAATAGCCTCAAACGCATGGCTCACATTGACCAAAACCTCATCAATAGATTCCCCCCTCAGTAACTAAATCTGGCAAAAGTGGAGAGGTCACCGTAAAAACCTTCAGACTGTGGAGTTAATAATAATGGGATTTTGTAAAGCATAGTCATAACTAGATTTGTCTAGATATTAATTTGCAAAACTAGTATTAGGCTAGCATTTTAAGACTAAATGGTGAAAGGTGTTAATTTCCTGACAATCGAAATAGTGATTATTAGCTAAAATCCTGTTTTAATCCGTCGTCAAGTTTTGTAGAGCGATCGCTATTCGATGAGACTGTTAAAAGCGATATGATGAAACCAAAAGGTTGACTATTCACTATGCATATAGATCCCAGTACAACATCCTCGCAAGACAACTACAAACTATTAACCAATCTGGTAGTTCCGCGCCCGATCGCATGGGTGACCACTCAAAATAGCGAAGGAGTGATCAACCTCGCCCCCTTCAGTTTCTTTAACGCGATCGGTAGCAATCCCTTGTATCTCGTTATCAGCATCGGTAACAAAGACGATGGCAGCCCCAAAGATACCGCTGCCAACATTATCGCTAATCGAGAATTCGTCGTTAATCTCGTCACAGAAGATTTGTTAAACGCGATGAATATCTCCGCCGCCAACTTCCCAACTGAAGAGAGCGAACTCACCGCCGTTGGACTCCATGGAGCCGCATCAAAACGAGTCAAAGTAGCCCGTATCGCCGAAGCGAAAGCAAGTTTAGAATGTGTACTGCATAGCCAACAGCCATTAGGAGCTTATAACCTCATCATCGGTGAAGTCGTGATGTTTCATGTGGATGACAGCATCATTGGCGATCGCTACCATATAGATGGATTTGCGCCCATCGGTAGAATGGGTTCCCCTGCCTACTATTGTCGGACAACCGATAAGTTTGACCTTCCACGCATTTCTTACGAGCAATGGCAACAAGATAAATACCAATGAGTTCAAAGCAAATTCTATGCAAATTCAAGCGCTTTCTCATTCGACACTCTCATCTGCGGTTGAATTAGCAAACCTAGTTTTTCCTTATCAAAAATTACTAGAAAGAGCAGACTTAGCTTTCCGACTAAGCCTGTCATCTGGATGGATACCAAAACTAATTCTTCGACTAGCGAGTGTTGCGGAGGCTCGTTATTGGGTTGCTCTGAACGAAGATGGAGATGTAATAGGAGTCACTGGACTTTATAAGTATCTTAATGCTAAAGATGATTCACTTTGGCTGGGCTGGACTTGTGTTTCTCCTATGGCGCGAGGTAAGGGAATTGGCGGACAACTAGTAGATTTTGCGATCGCTAAGGCTCGTTCAGAGGGCAAACAATTTCTAAAGCTTTATACCTCTAACCATCCGAATGAAGCCACCGCGCAGTATCTCTACGAACGTAGAGGTTTGCAAATCGTTAGCGAAAAAGAAATACGAGGAACTCCTTTCAAGAGAATATATCGTGAACTAGAGCTTAAACCCAAAAATGATTTCATCGGCTAACGTAAGTTAGTAAAGTAATTACCAGCAAACAGGAAACCAACCATGAAAACCAGAAAACTAGGCAATCAAGGACTAGAAGTATCCGAACTGGGACTCGGCTGTATGGGAATGTCTGAATTTTATGGCAGTGGTGATGAACAAGAAGCGATCGCCACAATTCACCATGCTCTAGACCTCGGTGTAAACTTTCTTGATACCGCCGATATGTACGGACCCTTCATCAACGAAAGGCTAGTCGGCAGAGCCATCAAAGATCGCCGAGATCGCGTCATTCTCGCCACTAAATTTGGTAATGTTCGCAGTGCTGAAGGTGGGCTCGGTATCAATGGTAAACCAGAATATGTGAGACAGTCTTGTGATGCGTCACTACAGCGCTTAGGAGTAGATGTCATCGACCTCTACTATCAACACCGCGTTGACATAACCGTACCCATTGAAGAAACCGTTGGCGCAATGGCAGAACTAGTCCAACAAGGGAAAGTCAGATATCTAGGGCTATCCGAAGCTGCCCCCGCTACAATCCGCCGCGCTCAAGCAATCCATTCTATTTCTGCCCTACAAACAGAATATTCCCTATGGAGTCGAGATCCTGAAGATGAGATCCTACCAACATTGCGAGAACTAGGAATTGGCTTTGTACCCTACAGCCCCTTGGGAAGAGGATTTCTAACAGGTGCGATCGCTAGTCCCGATGATTTTGCTCCCGATGACTTTCGACGGAGATCGCCACGCTTTCAAGGTAAGAACTTTGCCAAGAATCTCGAATTAGTAGAACAGGTAAAAGCGATCGCCAATGAAAAAGGAATCACGGCAGGACAGTTAGCCCTAGCATGGCTCTTGGCTCAAGGCGATGATATCGTGCCAATCCCCGGAACCAAACGTCGTAAATATCTCGAAGAAAATATCGGTGCGGCTACAGTGACTTTGACTGCTGAAGATATCCATCGCATCAATGCAGTAGCACCTCAAGGCATTGCCGCGGGCGATCGCTATCCTGCCCAAAATATGAGTTCACTTAATCGTTAAGCCTACTTGCTCGAAACATAGACGGGACAGATCATCAATATCTCCCGTCTACCTTCACATATCTATCATCATTTAATCAAGTTCCCATACTTAATTTCGGGCTTAATCGCATCAGGGGGATTGAGTAATTGTTGCATTACAGTATTGAGATCGCGTATTCTTTGCTTCATCAGAACCCATTGCATTTCAAGTTTGAATCGGGGGTTGATATAAATCATATATCGATCGCCTTTTAGTAAACTTAAAATTTCAGCCAACTAATTTTATGAAAACAATTCGCTGGATTCGGATAATTCTCTCAACGATTTTTATATTGTTGGGATTGGCTTTTGGCTCATATTTCTATATCAAAGAACATTCACCCGCGATCGCTACTTTCGATGGCTGTGCTTAGCGATCGCTTTTCTACTTTGGGAAAGTGCGGTAAAGAGAAAGAAAATAAAAAAATAAGGGATAGCGAGTCATCCTGAATATGAAGTAGTGGGAGAACCGAGAGAATTCCTCTATGATTCGCCCAGGGCAACCGCATAAAAAAGTGAATAAAATTGGGAGAAAATAACAAAAGAAAAACAGCAATGAATAACCCTATCGAAGTCAGTTTGCTAAGACACTTTGAAGGAGTAGAAGACCCGAGAGATAATCGAGGGAAAGAGCATAACTTGCTAGACATAATCGTAATCGCAATTTGCGCGGTGATAAGTGGGGGAGAAAACTGGGAAGATATAGCGCTATTTGGAGCATCAAAACAAGAATGGCTGGGGACATTTCTTGAACTACCGAATGGGATACCCTGTGATGACACATTTGCAAGAGTGTTTGCACGAGTGAACCCGCAACAGATGCAAAATAGCTTCATCAGTTGGGTGAAATCAGTAAGTCAAGCGCTGCAGGGAGAGGTAGTAGCCATTGATGGCAAAACCTTGAGACAATCCTACGACCGAGGAGCAGACAAAGGCGCAATTCACATGGTGAGTGCATGGGCAAGCGCAAATCGGTTGATATTAGGTCAATGCAAAGTCGATGAAAAATCCAACGAAATCACCGCCATACCAGAGTTATTAAAACTGCTGGAAATTAAAGGTTGTATTGTGACGATTGACGCAATGGGCTGCCAGAAAGAAATAGCTAGCCAAATCGTGCAACAAGGAGCCGATTATGTCTTAGCGCTCAAAGGTAATCAGGGAGGACTATTTGAAGATGTGCAGTGGTTATTTGAGCAAGCTATAAACACTGATTTTGTGGATGTAGACCATGACTTTTGCCAGTCCATAGATAAAGGACATGGGCGTTTAGAAATTCGACGTTGTTGGACTTTATCTAACTTGGATTACCTGACTCAATTGCCTCTATGGGCTGGTTTACAGACTATTGCCTTAGTTCAAAGTGAACGCAGAATCAATGGGAAAGTCTCCTCTGAAAATCGCTACTACATTTCTAGCTTGCCTTCCAATGCAACCGTTATTGCTGAGGCTGTTCGTACTCATTGGTCGATTGAAAATTCATTGCATTGGGTTTTAGATGTCTCTTTTCACGAAGATGCTTCCCGTATTCGCAAAGATAATTCTCCTGAAAATATGGCGATGCTGCGTCACTTTGCTCTTAATCTCTTAAGTCGCGATAAGTCTTCTAAGTTCAGTATGCGGGCGAAACGTAATAAGGCGGCTTGGGATCTGGCTTATCTTATTCATCTCCTTAACCTTTGACTTTTTATGCGGTTGCCCTGATGATTCGCCCTATAGACCGTCACCCTTAAAGCATCGCGAAGTCCAAATTCCAATTTGCAAATTCTAGTTTCGCAAAGAAGAATCATCTATTGGCGGTGCAAAGCACCGCCAATAGATGATTCTTCTTTGTCTTTTGTAAAGTTATTATTCTAAAAATCCTCTATTTTGTAAAATTGTATACAATAAGAACGTCTTACATATGCATTAGCGATTAAATATTTGGAGTTAGTTAGTATTATGTTGGGTCACAGCAGAGCAGCTCATTATCAAGAAGGCTTACGAGATCGCGATGCAGGAAAGCTGCCACGCAAAAAAAACTCTGATTATCTAGAAGCGTATCTTAGCGATCGCCCAGGTGGTCTAGATGTAGTGATGGACTATTTCCCAACGATAGAAGAATATATTCATTGGAAGTTAAATCACTCAAAGTCTTCAAGTATCTAAATAGCTAAAGCCCAAGCAAAGATTGGCGGCGCTTTGCGCCGCCAATCTTTGCTTGGGTTCTTGAAAGGAAATAAAAAAGCTTGCATTTTGCAACCTAATACAACAGGTATGCCAAGTTATGTCAAAGCCGAGTTAGCGATTGCCTATCAATACACACGAGAAATGGATGCTCGGCAGCTCGATCTAGAAATTTGCATAGGTAGTCGTATTCCAAGTAGCAATTAGCGAGGTGCACCCAAGAAATCCCGCTTACCAATCTCAACACCACAATGTCTGAGAATGTCATAAGCCGTCGTTACATGGAAATAGACATTTGGCAAAATGAAAAATAGTAAATAATCTTGTCCTGCAAAAGTCATCGTCTCCTTACCCACAGGTAAAGTAATAACTTTCTCTTCAGAGCCATCAATTTGTTCGGGAGTGAAAGACTCAATATATTTAACTACACTCCGAAGGCGATCGCCCAATTCGGCAAAGGTAGTTTCGTTATCTTCTATCACTGGAGCTTCTACACCAGCCAATCTCGCAATACCACGTCTAGCAATATCAGAGGCAATATGTACTTGACGATTGAACGGCAACATATCGGGAAACAAACGACTGGCAATAAGTACCGCAGGATCAATTTTTTTGGCTTCAGCGTGGGCTGAAGCTTTCTCAAGGATTGCAATTAAATTATTAAGAGATCGGACTAGGGAAGGAACCGCAACTTGATACATGGAAATGGTCATTGATATTTCTCCGATTTCTTTAATTTCTGAATAAACTCATTTTTGTATCCTAAATTACTATAACTGATCTTTAGATCGCTTCAAGCTTTGAATGCTTTTGCCGATGGCTTTCGAGTCGTTCGAGTTCAGCTTGCAATTTAGCAAGTTCTGAGGCTGACTTGCCCTTCCGCAAAATTGGAGTCTCCAATAAAGCTCTTAGATAGCCAATTCTACTTTCAACACCTGATACAGGTTGATTTTTCCTTGGTTCATAGAGACGCAAGCAATCGGCATTGGCTGTTTTGGGGGATGGATTTTGAGAGCGCTCTCCTGTGGAAATTTCAGCTTTTGGCGGACTAAGCCTGCCATGCGTTTCAATCCACATCGGATCGCTACTTTTTTGCTGTGGCTTTGGCGATTGCGTGGAAGCTTGAAAATCAACGTCGGCAAATTTTGGCAATTCTTGCCCTCGCAGGGGCGTTTCAGATCGGGCTAACGCTTTATATAGGGCTTTTTCTGTAACGTCTCTTTCTGTCTGGCTTTCAGCTTGTTCGATGTTTGGTGAAATCGCGGGGGAGGATGGTTCGAGATTGTCTGTGTTTGGTCTGTTACTCGTTTCTTTCTTTGTTTCGGTGAATTCTGGATGCCATAGCTCTTTGTGGTCGTATAGGGTTTCGACTGATACTTTTGCTGTTTTGGCGATCGCTTGTGCCATCCCTCGGATTGTTTCGGGCATTTCTCCTGTTGCTTTCAGTTCGGCTACTGCGTTGCGGATGCGCTTGTGCCGTTCTGCTTGTCTTTGGGCTTTTTGGTTTGCCATTTCTTCTCTGTCTCCTTCTTCGGTTGTTTCGTTGTTTTTGCTGCCCCATGGAAAGTGATTTTTTAGACACCATTTGGCGATGTCTTTGGCTTTTTGGGGCAGTCTCTTGCTGTCGCCGCAATATTTGATAAATCCTGCGGCGGCTTTTGCGGTTTTGGTGATGTATTCGGCGATCGCTTCGATTTCTTCACATCCTAAGAAGACTCGGGCGTATTTGCCCATCAGGTATAGCAGTTGGTTGCTTTGCCCTTTTCCTGTCCATCCTGCTTCGATTTGTTTTTCGAGGTCTTCTCGCCATTGAATTGGGCGGCGGTTGTCTTTGGGTGATTGATAGTTGGCTTTCGCTTCGGCGATCGCTTGGTTTAAGAGTTCTAGGTCTTGTTGCTCTTGGACGGTTAACCATGTTTCAACGAATTGATTTAGGTCGTTGCCAATTATCTGGAGGTCATTGTTTAGGAGGTAACTGCCTGTTTGCAGGGGTAGTCGATGTCCGTTGTATTCGGATTCGTATCGTTTGGTGTTGGGGAAGCTTTCGATTACTCCTGCGGCGATTTCGCAGTTGTTTTTTTGCAGGCAGCTTTTGATCGCGCAGGCGAGTCCGAAGCTGGGTACTTCTTGCCATAGAGGGTAGTAGATGTGAAGTCCTTGGCTGTGCGAGCTTTGGACGATTAAGGGTCTGACTAGTCCGATGTCTTCGAGGGCGTGGAGGACTTGTTGATATTTTTCATGATTGTTGTGGGGGTGATAGGGGCTGGTTTTGTCGATGTCGATCAGGGCGTATTCAGTTTGGTTACCAAATCTTACGCCGATGAGGATTTCTGGGTCTGCCCAATAGTCGTATAGTCGCCTGCCTGATATGGGATACCGTGTTTCGGTTTTCCATTCGGGTTTGCTTATCCGAATCTATGTTTTTGGCGTAGATAAATTTCCACGTATAGGGGAAAAAGCTCGCAAAGGTTTTGGATACTAACTCTGTAGTGGTTAGGGCTTTTGCTTCTCTTCCTTTTGAAATGGGTTTGGATATCCCGATTCCTTAGCGATGCGCTCGGCTGTGGCTTGGCTTAGGTAGCAGCCATAGCTTTCGGAGTTCAGCCATTTTTGATAGGGACTGATGCCGATTTGTGATTCTTTTGATTTACTGAAATCAATGACGATCGCTCCTCTTCCTTCGCTTTCGTAGCCATGCCATGCTACAGCTAGCAATAGTTCGAGGTTAACACCGATAAAATTTACATGGCTTTGCCTCGATTCGCTGCCACTCGGGAGGTCGGATAGGTTGTATTTCAGGCTCATTGTTTCGGGCTTTTCCTCAAAATTAATTTTCTCTAAATCACCTGCTAAGGATTTTCGGCAAGCTTGAAATAATATTTTCATTAACTCGACTCAGTAGCTAAATCTGTTTCATCATAAGAATTGGAATTTGTAGCAGTTTGACGCAGATCGTAAAGCCATTCGGCTACATCGGAGGGGACGGCAGTAAAGCGAATCCAGAAACTATTTTTATTTTCAGGACTAACTTCTACGACTTTGGCATAAATATTATCAATTCTTAGTTCGCGTTCGGAATCGATGAAGGTAATTTGCAAATTAGTTAAAGCCTCAACAGTAAAGTCGCTTTTGATTTCTGCGTTATTTGCTGAAAGTTTGTGTAGAGTACCCGTATATTTTTTTGTCTTAACGTGCTTCCCCTCTAATATTTTCCATTCTATAGAAATAGGTTGAACTAGTTGCACCAGAGTTTCTTTGTCTTCTGGTAGAACTAGATCGTTAATCCCTCCGATATCAAACATGACGATCGCTTCGTTAAATCCCTTGGGCTTAACGCGCATTTGGGCATCTATGCGAACAATGTCTTTAATTTCATGGAGAATTGCTTCGGAAACTAGGACTTGTCCGCCGACGCTATAGGATTCAATTCTCGATCCTAGGTTAACGGTACTTCCCATAACTGTATACTTTGCGCGGCGTTGCGAACCAATATTGCCTGCTAATACTTCGCCTGTATGTAAGCCAATCCCCATGTGGAGAGGGGGGATTTGCATGGCTTCTAGTTTGGCATTAACTTCTGTCATTGCTAGTTGCATGGCGATCGCACAGGTGACTGCTCTTTTTGTATCGTCTTCTCTCTGAATTGGTGCGCCAAACATTACAAAGATGCCATCGCCTACAAATTCATTAATTGTGCCTTGATATTTGGTAATTACTTCAGTCATGACATCAAGATAAAGCGAGATGGCTCTTACACCTTGTTCGGGTTCGATGCGTTCAAATAATGATGAAAATCCTCGCAGGTCAGAAAATAGTACTGTCACTTTACGTTTTTCTCCACCCAACCTTAAGCCTTCAGGAGTTTCTAATAGCTTGGCGACTACTTCATCGGTGAGATAACGTCCAAAGATCTGTCGCATTCCATTTGCACTTCTAGCTGTATAGACGCTCACCGCTATTGCTGAACCGAATAGCGCTAATAAGGAAGGTACTACAGGAATCCACCATCCCCATATAAATGCTATATAACTACCCGCAATAAGTGTTCCTCCTAATATTGGAATTACTAGGGTTTCCCAAGTTAGCTGCATCTGGGTTTGTTCAGATATAACTCTGGTGTATCGTCTCTTCCAGCATAGTAGTCCTCCGATAATTGCCCAGAGGGAAATCCACAGACATTCGACAGTTTTTATCCAAACTTGGATGATCGGTCGTCCGTCTATAGCGCTGCTGATTAATTGACTGGCAATATTCGCATGGATAGTTATGCCACTGGTTGGTGTAAAAGGATGACCTATGGTAGGTCTGTTGTTTGGAGTTATGAAATAATCGCCACTACTTTCTGCGATAACTCCTATTAAAACTAGGCGATCGCGAAAAATATTTTTAGGAGTACGCTCTTCCAGTACATCTGCTAGTGAAACTCTCTGAAAGTCATCCTGAAAATTGCGATAATTTGCTAATATTTGATATCCCCCTGCTTCTGCGCCAACATATCCTCCATCATTTGACTTAAATGGAACAATTATTGCTTTTCCTAGTTGATATTTTTTAATTTTGGCATCTAGGACTTTTGTTTCGATTTTTTCTGCTTTGAGATATTCCTCAGCTAAAGCTGCACTCAAACTAGCAATGGGTTTACCGCGCTTATCTCTCAGTGATAGCAAAACGCGACGGATCTTTCCATCGCCATCGGGAAGTAGGTCATTAGCTGCTAATTGATTGAGTTTTTCGAGAATAGGGGAAGATGGTACACCACCTCCATTTTGACTGCCAAGTACTTTGCGAATACCAATTAGATTTGGGGTCGATGTAAATACTGCTGCAAGTTCTTCATGCCCAGATTCTATGGGCAAATCACGGTATATATCTAGACCAATCACTCGAGGCTGTTGTTGTTTGATTATATTTAGCAGTTTGGCTAAATTAGCATCAGAAATCGGTGAATTGTATTTTTGTATATCGGATTCGTTAATTGCGACAAGTACGATGTGCTCGTCGATCTTTTCGGTCGGTCGCCATTGAAAGAACAGATCGTAGGCATCTAGTTCTAGAGGCTGCAACATTCCTAGGAAACGGAGTCCGAGTACAATACCTGCGGTGGTAGGAACGGTGATGATAAAACCTCGCCATTGCCAAAGTCGCTTTTTTAGGTTGTTCCACATTTCTATGTTTTAGGGTTTCTAGAATGGATTGGCAACCAGAGAAAAGTAAAGCCCACGTTCTTGTAAAGTTTGCTTATCGCCTGTAATTCGACTGAGGGGTATTCCCCAGTCCAACCGCATGGTGAGCCGATCGCTCATTTGAAAGCGCAATCCTACACCTACTGATGCTAGCGTACTAGGATCTGGATTGGTACTGGTGTTATTATTCCATGCTTCGCCAAAATCAAAGAATGGGACAACCTGTAATAGTCCGCTAATTTCAGGAACACGCATGAGGGGAATGCGTAATTCGGCAGACAACATTAGTCCGTTATCTGTTGACACACTATCTTGCCGAAATCCACGCAAGGTTTCTTGTCCACCAAAACTGATCTGTTCCTGTGATAGTAATGGGCGATCGGCAAGTTGCAAATCGCCCCGAAGAAACAAAAGAGTTTCTGGTGCTAACAACCTTACATATTGGGCTTGTCCTCGCCAAGCCAGAAATCGACTATCTGGGAAAGTTGTATTAATAGTAGCTCCAAAAGCATTAATCCCTAGACTAATTTGAGAGCGTGCGGCAAATACTTCTTCACCACTGCGTTGGACATATTCTTGAAAAAATCGAAGTGCAGAAATTTTTGTTTGTCCATTTTCATCCGCACCTTGGGAGGGGTAAGGAATTGTCCCACCCAATAGAGAAGCTTGGCTTTCAGTCCGATTTAAACTCAAACCTAACGCTAGTTCTTGGGAGGTGCTTTGAAGCAAAGGCTGACGAATTGATAATCCATAGTTACGTGAACTGGAGACAATATCAAGAAAATTAAATGGAACTTGGATGACCTTGCTAGAAGAAGTACCAAAACTAAAGCTAATTGTTCCATTGTAGGGATTAAATGGTAACGTATAGCTGGAATCAAAGGAATTGCTCCCGTCGGTATTAGAATATGTTAAGTTTAGGCGGTCTCCTAAACCTGTAAGATTTGCTTCGCTAAGTTGTATTTGACGGCGATCTGTTCCTACGCTGGGTGTACGTCCATTGTCAATGGTAATTGGTAAGCTAAAGGTCTTTGCTTCGGTAACTTTAACGTCTAAATTGTTTAATCCTGGTTGCAAACTTGGAGATAAATTAGCGGAAATACTGTCAATTAGGGGATTTATTTGTAGTAATTGCAACGCTTCTAGTAGTCGGTTGCTATTGAGTGGTTTCTGTGTGGCGATCGCGATGCGTGATTGAATATATCCTTGATTGAGTCTGGTTAAGCCTGTGACTTTGATTTCTTCGATCCCACCTTCAACGATCTGAATTCTAAAGGTTCCACTTTGAAAGTTTTGTTCGGGGATATATGCGCCAGAGGTAACGTATTTGTTATCTAGGTATAGTTTGGTGATTTTGGTGCGAATTTGAAACAGTTCGTTGATGGAAATGGGTTTGTTGAGATAGTCTTTGGTGATTTCTGCTAGTTCGGCATCGCTAAATACAGTACTACCAAGAATCTCGAATTTCTTGACGACAATAGTTTCAGAATTATTATTGCTTGGTATTTCAGGAGTTTGTGGTGTTATAGGCGCTAGTAAACGGTCTGGAGAGGGTAACTTTGTGGGTTCAGGGGGATTGATGGGAATAGTCTTAGGATTGGAGTCGGGAGCAATTGGGCGATTAGGAGGAAGATTTGTTTGAGCGGCTAATGTTTGGGTGAAAGAGCTAGAAGCGATCGCTAACAAAAAAACAGCTTTTTTAAAACTGTTTAAGGGTTTAGGTATACCCCTATACAATTTATTAACATTATTCACAAATTGCACTCCTAAAGCCAAAAACTATGCGTGAAAATTTAACATATTAGAATCAAAAAAGAAAATCGAACAAATCTCGTAAGAGTTTTTAATCAGTAGCTTATTTTGTGGTTCTAAAACATTCGATAAAATACATTTTCATAAAATAATTTGAAGCATAGGATCGACACGTATCCTGACTAAATTATTAAAAACCAATATAAGATTACTAATTTATGCAAAAAAGATGAAGATTGTTGCAAAAGTTTTCTTGTTTTTATAGTTTTTTGACTAGATATTAAGATCAATATTTAGGTTAAATATTTTAATAAAACCATCTTCCACAAATATTTGTTAAGTTTTTTCACTAGTTTTCTAACAACTAAATAATCAGAATATTTGCAATAAAGTAGACTTTACCTAACTTTTTCTAGCTAAACATCTAACTTTTCTAACTTGTCGATAGATTATACAAGGTGATACTTTTGTATAAGTACAATGTATCTAGAATTCTAAAGGCTAATTCTAAAGATTTTAGCTAGTTATTAAGACGTAATTTTTTATGTAAAACCATTAAATCGTGAAACTTTAAGGCATGAAACTAACTCTTCGTGATATCTGTTTATCTTGTGCTTGTGCTTTAAGCTATTTCTCTACTGCATTATCATCAGTTGCACAGATAGTTCCTGATAAGACTCTTCCTATCAACTCTACAGTAACTACATCAGGGTTAGTTCATACAATTAATGGTGGTACGAATGTAGGGAGCAATCTCTATCACAGTTTTCAAGATTTTTCAGTTCCTACCAATAACACTGCTTATTTTAATAATGCCCCACAGGTTCAGAATATCTTGACGCGGGTGACAGGAAATTCTATTTCTAATATTGATGGAACGCTGAAGGCTAATGGTAATGCCAATTTGTATCTTCTCAATCCCAATGGCATTATCTTTGGTGCAAATGCAAAGTTAGATATTGGTGGTACTTTTGTTGGTTCGACAGCTAATAGTTTTAAGTTGCCTGATGGCAGTGAGTTCAGTGCGACGAATCCTCAGGCTCCGCCTTTGTTGACTATGGATATTACTCCTGGTTTGCAGTATGGCGCGACTAACCCTAACTCTACATTGTCAAATGCAGGTAATTTGATTGTTAGTGAAGGGAAAGGAATTACTTTGCAGGGAGGCAACACAACTAATACTGGGATGCTAAAAGCTCCAAGTGGACTAGTTCAAGTATTGGGGAATCAGGTTAGTCTTTTGAACAATGCACAAATTGACGTGTCTGGGACTAACGGCGGGATAGTCTTAATTGGTGGTGATTATCAGGGAAAAGGAATTGTTCCAAACGCACAGCAAACTTTTGTGGATCATGGTGTAGTAATTAATGCAGATGCATTGAATAATGGCAATGGTGGAAGAGTCATTATCTGGGCAGATAAATTAACAGAATTTTATGGCAAAGTAACGGCAAAGGGGGCTGTGATTTTTTCATCAGCTAATTCAGTCGGTGATGGTGGTTTTGTTGAAGTATCAGGAAAGCTAAATCTGATCTTTGATGGCAAGGTAGATTTGAGTACAGCAAATGGGAAATTAGGAACACTATTGCTCGATCCGACAGATGTGATTATTTCTAATGGGTCAACGCCTGGAACAACCATAACTCAAGCATTCCTAGAAGGCTTGGCAAATACGACAAATGTGCTGATTGAAGCAACGAATGATATTACCATTGGAACTCTAACTGGAAACGTACTAAATTTTACTAGTGGTTCTGGTTCAATAACTTTTAAAGCTGATTCTGATGGAAATAATGTTGGTTCATTTTCTATGAATGCTAGCGATGCTATTTATACACGAGGTAGAAATATAGATATCTTAGGAGCTAGAATCGAAATTGGTGGCATATTTAGTACAAATTTTGCTGGAGGTAACAGTGGCAATATTTCACTTAAAGCAAATAGTGACATTACGGTAAAAGGAGCATTTGATTTTACGACCATCTTGAGTACTGATCTAAGCAAAAATGTTTCACTTGGCTCTTTTTCTTTTTCCAACATTACTAGCGCAAGTGACGGAGGAAATATTTCCATATCTTCTAACATTGGAAATGTTAAAATTGATGGAGGTATATATTCAAGCTCAATAACCTTTGGCAATGGGAAAAACACAGGAAATGCAGGAAGTATTTCTATCTCTACTAATTTAGGTAATATAAGTACAAATCATTTAGACTCTAGTGCCCGCAATGCTCTGGGTGTCCAAGGTAACGCGAAGAATGGTGGAGGAATTACAGTTACCTCTAATATGGGAAATATATTTCTGCAAAATATAAGTATAAATACAGATTCATTCTCTGATCTTGGCAATGCTGGAAATGGTGGAGTAGTTTCGATAGCTTCCATTAGAGGCAATATTTTTTTTAAAGACTCAAACATTGTTAGTAGTGTGACTACTAATAAGGGCAATGTAGGTAATGGCGGCTCTATTTTTGTAAAATCCCAGTATGGTGGCATAACCTTAATTAATACTTCACTAGCATCTTATGTATATTCACCTCAAACCACAGGAAATGGAGGAGCGATAACTATTAGTTCAGATACTTCTGATATTTTATTAGATCGCATACCTATTATATTAACAAGTACAAACTCTACCAATGGAAATGTAGGCAATGGTGGTGCGATTACGATAACCTCAAACTCAGGCAATATTTCTCTCCGTGATTATAGTTTGTCTTCTTTTTCTAATTCTATATCAGGAAATGCAGGGAATGGAGGAGAAATTACAGTTGCATCAAATACGGGTAAAGTTCTATTGACAAACAGTTTTTCTAATGGCGGAGGTTTATTATCATTCTCTGCTTCAAAAAATGGTGATGCAGGAAATGGCGGTAAGATTTCGATATTAACAACTCAAGGTGAGATTGTCGGTAGTTCTACATCAATTTATTCTTTTGCTATTTCAGAAACTGGAATAGCGGGAAATGGAGGTGATGTCACGCTTGAAGCACAAAATATTGAGAATATAGAGATTTTAACCCCTTCCTCATTTGCAACTTCTGGTAAGATTCAAATATACTCTCTTGGCAGTTTTCTTCTCACAAACACCAATATTTTATCTAGCAAGCAAGTAAAAATAACATCACCCTTCATTGGGACAAGGACAATTCAAGTTGGAGGCAGTGGACGATCTGGTGATGTATCTATCACTAGCACAGGTGATATCACTTTCAATAATAGTTTGATTCAAAGTGATACAAAGGGTATCGATCCAGCAGGAAATGTGACTATCTCTAGTCCAACATTGGTTATCTTCAATAACAGTTCACTACAAACTAATACTAGTAGTAGTGGCTTAGCAGGAAGCATCACTATCAGTGCTGACAGAGGAGTCTCAATCCTTGGTAACAGTGAACTCAATGCCAAAACTACAAACTCAGGCAAAGCAGGCAATATCACGATCAATACACCGCTTCTAAACCTTGATGGAACTGCTGAAATCACGACCACAGCAACAGCAACATCCACCAATACCGATGGGGGCGGCAGCATTACCCTCAATGCCTCCACAATGAATCTCTTCGGGACAGTCGGCATCTTTGCTGAAACCCAAGGAGTTGCTCCCGCAGGCACTCTAAAACTCAATCCCTATAGCAACGAATTAAACCTCAATATCTCTCTAGCCAACAACTCTGCCATTTCTGCATCGACAATAGCAAAAGGCAATGGTGGCGACTTGAGCCTTACTGCGCCTCAATCAATTACCATCTCAGGTAATGGAAAACTTGCTGTTGAAACATCAGGGACAGGAAAAGCAGGAAATATTAGCTTCATTACATCACAGCTAACCCTCACTGATGGTGTTACAGTTTCAGCTTCCACTGCTGGAGTAGGTAAAGCAGGAGATATTTCTGTTAAAGCCGATAACTTCACAATTTCCAATGGTGCAAGAATTCTCACCACTACATCCAGTACTGGCAAATCTGGAAACATTACCGTAAATGTTGTTGATAACTTTACTCTTGATGGAGCAAAGACTGGTCTATTCGCCAACACTAACACAGGTTCTTCGGGCAATGGAGGCAGCATCTTCGTTGATCCTGCATTTGTTTTAATCAAAAATGGTGCAGCAATCTCAGTTAACAGTGATGGAACTGGATTAGGAGGTAATATTTTCTTAACAGCCGATCGCTTGACCCTGAACAACAACGCCTCAATCTCAGCTGTCACCAAGAGTTCAGATGGCGGCAACATTAACCTAACCGTTCCCACACTCCTCTTGATGCGATACGCCAGCTTAATCTCGGCAACAGCAGGAGACAATATCAATGGCGGCAATGGTGGCAACATTAATATTAATTCTCAATTTGTCGTTGCCAACCGCTTTGAAAATAGCGACATCACCGCAAATGCTTTTAAAGGTGATGGCGGTTTAGTTTCCATTACCGCATATGGCATCTTTGGACTAGAGTTCCGTCCTCAACTAACACCATTTAGTGACATCACAGCTTCATCTGCTCTTGGAAGATCTGGCATCGTTACCCTAAACACTCCCAATATCGATCCCAGTCGCGGCTTGACCACACTCCCTCTTAATCTCGCTGACCAATCCAGACAAGTCAATCAAAGCTGCGCCATTGGCGGCAAACTATCCAAACGCGACAATAGCTTTACCATTTCAGGCAAAGGTGGCTTGCCTAAATCTCCTACGGATGAGCTTTCTAACACTCAGTCCCTAGTAGAACTAGTCAATCCCGTATCGAATAGCAGCAATCAAGCATCTATTAACGAACAAACGCAGAATGTTACCGCCAAAGCTCCTACAGCTATTGTTGAAGCAAATAACATTATTCGAGATAGTCAAGGCTTTATTAGAGTTGTAGCAGCATCTACTCCCCTTAGTCCTGCTATACCGCAGCTTAGCTGTCAGTAGTCACCAAATATTCAAAGAGAAACATATTCCTGAGGAAAATCACCTTGCAACTCAAAATTAGTCAAATCTTTGCTAATAGAATCCTTGCAAACAAAAGTATTGGCACATACCTATTACTGTTACTAATAACTGGCTGGAATGCTCAACCTAGCCTAGCGATAAGTTCTAATCAAAATCCTCCCGAAATCTCAACTGATAAAGTTATTAGTCAACCATCTAACCTGATTCAAATAGGACAGCAACAATACCAAACAGGACAATATGCCAAAGCGATCGCCACATGGCAGCAAGCACTAGATATCTATACAAAACAAGGCGATCGCCTCAATCAATCAGTCACTCTCGATAATCTCGCCCTAGCCTATCAACAACTCGGCAACTGGAAAGAAGCCAATCAAGCGATCGCCAACAGTTTAGAAATTCTGCAATCCAGTCCCAAAGAGTTATCATTACTCGCTCACACCCTCAATATCCAAGGCAACATTCAACTCGCTCAAGGCAACGCCCAAGAAGCCTTAACAACTTGGAAAAAAGCAACAGAAATCTACGAACAATTAGGGGATAAAGATAGTATTATTCGCAGCAAGATCAATCAAAGTCAGGCTCTAAGAGCATTAGGCTTATATCCACAAGCTAAAGAAAATATCAAACAAATACAAGCCGATCTCGAAAATCTTCCCGATACCGCGCTCAAAGCTTCTAGTTTACTCAACCTTGGAGAATCTCTAAGGCTGAGCGGCGACTTTCAAGGAGCTGAAGATCAATTAAACAAAAGTTTAGCTCTTGCTAAGAAACTCGACAACACTCCCATTATTGCTGATGCTCTCCTTAGCTTGGGAAATACCGCCTATAACCTCAAAGACATTCCCAAAGCGATCGCCTACTATCAGCAATTAGCCAATCTTAATATTTCGGCAACACCCAAAATTCAAGCTCAACTAAACCAACTCCAACTCCAGATCGAATCTAAGCAGACAGATTCAGCCCGACAACTCGCAACAGACATCCAAACTCAAATCCAAAACCTACCAACTAGCCGTACTTCAGTCTATGCAAGGGTAAATTTCACCCAAAGCCTACTCAAACTCAATCCCACTTCCCGCGATCGCGAAGCTGCCGCGCAAATCCTCGCCACTGCCGCACAGCAAGCCAAGGAAATCAATGATCCGAGAGCTGAGTCCTATGCGATCGGCTATATGGGTGCACTTTACGAGCAAAATCAACAGCTTGCAGAGGCTAAAAGCTTAACCGAAAGAGCGCTTGTCCTTGCCCAAACTCATAATGCCTCAGATATCGCCTATCGCTGGCAATGGCAACTCGGACGAGTACTTAAGTCTAAAGGCGAAAACAAACAAGCGATCGCCGCCTATAGCGAAGCCGTCAATACCTTAGCTTCCATTCGTGGTGATCTCGTATCTAGCAGTTCAGATGTGCAGTTTTCCTTTCGCGAAAGTGTCGAACCAGTCTATCGTCAACTCGTTGCTTTACTGCTCACTCCCGAACAAGGCAAGGAAGTCAGTCAAGCCAATCTCACCGAAGCGCGGAAGGTTATTGAGTCGCTTCAGCTAGCAGAATTGGATAATTTTTTTAAAGAGGCTTGTCTGACAGGCAAATCCACCCAGATTGATGAGGTAGATCGCCAAGCGGCTGTTGTTTATCCGATTATCTTACCCGACAGTATAGAAGTTGTCATTTCACTCCCTGATAAAGATCGGACTTTACTTCACAAAACCACAAGGATTTCTCAGTCAGATCTCGAAAGCCTTTTGAGTAAACTTCGCCAGAAATTAAGTCGTACTGCCCTTGAGTCAGACACTAAAATTTCCTCTAAAAAAATCTATGATCTCCTGATTAGCAAAGATATCGAGGCAAAATTAAAGGAAAAAGATATCAAAACCTTAGCATTTGTGCTTGATGGCTCCCTTAGAAATTTACCGATGGCGGTTCTCTATGACGGACAGCATTACTTGATTGAGAAATACAATCTCGCTCTCACCCCTGGACTGCAACTCCTCGATCCTCGCCCCCTCAAACGCCAAAAGCTAGAAGTATTTACGGGTGGAGTCAGTAAGAAAACTCAAAATTTTAATGCATTGCCAAATGTCGAGCGTGAGCTGCAACAGATTGCATTAGTTGTTAGTAATCAACCACCGCTTTTAAATGAAGAATTTACGAGTCAAGCCATTCACAATCAAATTAGTAAGATTCCCTATCGAGTTGTTCACTTAGCAACTCATGGTCAGTTTAGTTCTGATATTGATGACACCTATGTTTTGACATGGAACAATCGTCTTAATGTTAAACAACTAGGCGAAATTCTCCAAACTAGAGATCAAGATATTAGAATCCCGATTGAGCTATTAGTTCTCAGTGCTTGCAAAACAGCTAAGGGCGATAATCGTGCTGCCCTTGGTTTAGCGGGAATCGCGGTGCGATCGGGAGCGAGGAGTACGATCGCTAGTCTATGGTCGGTGGAGGATCGGGCAACAGCAACATTTATGGAAAACTTTTATAAAGAATTAGCAAAATCTGGAACAACCAAAGCTGATGCTTTGCGTAACGCTCAGATCAGTCTTCTCAAAAAGCCTGCTTTTACTCATCCTTTTTATTGGTCTCCCTTTGTTCTAATTGGGAACTGGTTGTAATTTAAACAGTCAATTTTTCGAGTATTTAAAAGAAAGTTATGTTTTATAAATATCTGCCGCGCTATTTTTCACTACTGCTTATCGCTGCGTTATTACAAAGTTCCTTATCATCTATCTTTTTAGGACGTGCTAACGCTCAAAAAATCAAAGGATTTGAACCTGCTCCAAGTAATCCACCAAGTTCTTTAGGAGGTGGAGTGCGCGGCTTATTCGATCCACCTGTTGGAGAACCTGACCCCACAGTTAGTATTGGTGGTGGAAGGCGAAATAGCGATGGGAAATGCCCTAAGGATCGTAATAACCAGCCTAAAGATAATCAAGCGAGTGATGCTTTAGAACAACAACTTATTCCTCTACTACCGACTAGTAAGTTTGGGATTACCTATTCATCTAATCCTAAATTTTACGCCTATATTCCCAAGACCTCAGCAGTTGCTGTTGTATTTACCCTTGAGAATCAGGATGGACAGGGAATCGCGCAGAAAAGGCTCGAACTTACTAATACCCCCAGCATTGTGAGCACTCAATTTGATCAACCGTTGGAAATTGGGAAAGATTATAAGTGGTTAGTCTCTGTAGTTTGTGTGGCTGACGATCCTGAAGATACCTTCTCTGAAGGTATTGTTCGCCGTGTCAAACCAAATCTGGCTTTGGTTGGGAAGTTAGAAAAAGCTTCAGACATCGAACGTGTAGAGCTATATGCTAAATCTGGAATTTGGTATGAAGCGCTGGCTAATTTGGCGAAATTAAGACTCGCTCAGCCTAACAATCCTGAAATAAAAGCTATGTGGATCAATTTACTCAAGTCTTCTGGCTTAGAATCTTTAGCTATTTATCCTGTCAATAAATAGGGTTTGCCGAAACAATTTTCAAAATTCAGCCTAAACTCGAATGTGGCTAGAAAAGTAAGTTTTGCTCTAGCCACATTCGAGTCTTGGGCTACCCAATCCTCGAACTGGCTTTGCCTTAATCTCTCGATGATCGCTATTGATCATGTTATTCGGGGTTAGTATTTACTATTTCTGAGATTAAGTGGAACTTTTTACCTAACAATTGGTAGTTCGTTCCAGTTTGAGGTGTAACGTGGCGATCGCTGACTGGATTTCGTTTGCTAAGACTTAGTAAGTCCAGTACCCGTGCGGCTAGTTATTGCAATCGACGTGGACGATGCAGGGCGCGGATAACATAGGTCACAACTCCCCAAATCTGGAATTCTGTGTCTTCAGTGATGCTGATTAATTGGCAGTTGGGATTTTCGGATAGTAGTTGTAGTCGGCGGCGATTGCGGCTGACTCGACGAATTACCAAATCGCTATTGACTGAGGCTACGACTATTTTCTGCTCGGTGACTTCGATTGACCGATCCACTATCAACAGATCTCCTTGCTGCAATCCACTCTCTAGCATTGGCTCTCCCTCAAATCTCATAAAAAAAGTGGTAGCAGGTTGACTAACCAGATAACGATTGAGATCTAAATGGGCTTCGAGCAGATCGTCTGCTGGTGAGGGGAATCCTGCGGAAACTCTGCTCGAATATAGTGGCAACTTTACCCGTGTGTCTGTGCAAGGCTTTTTGATTTGGCTGATACTAACCATTGTGATGCCCTAACTTATATCTATGATTATCGTACATTATTTAAAGCCTTTATGGTTGATTTTTTCTGTTCTCGATAGATAAAAATGGTTGGATAAATTTTGAGGTCGATTGCGATGGGCAGCTCTTGTCGGCTACGGTTAAGCCCAAGATGTTCAAAAAACTGGAGGACACGCAAGCGAATTTGCCTATGTGGGTCGCGGCGATCTCAGACAAGTTGGGGGCTGCTACTCCTCAGGGCTTTATCCTTGATGATGCGAATATCCAAGTCTTTGAAAAGAAACCTAAGGAACCTAAACAGTCTGAGATTGCTGCTTAGTGTGAACGTAATTTCGATTCTCAATTCTCAATCAATTCCCCATCCCAATCATGTTGAAGCGATCGCTCTCTGCAAAGGCGATCGCTTTTCATTTAACAAATAGTGGCATAATCTGCATGATCCAATAACCAGTGATCGGTTCTGAGATCGTCGTGATTTGGGTTTAGCAGATTTTAGTTCCATGTTCTAGTGGAAAATTGAAATATGAAATGGATAGCAATCGCAGGAAGTTGGCGACATACTAATTCGGAAATTGAGAACCAAGTGCGCGAAGAGGCGCGATCTCTATTTGCCTTGGGTGATGGACTTGTTTCAGGTGGCGCGTTGGGTGTGGACTTCTTTGCTACCGATGAAGCTTTACAAGTTGGTGTTGATGCTAATCGATTAAAGATTATTATCCCGTCTACGTTTGAAATATATAGCGCTCACTATTTTTATCGTGCTAGTGAGGGTGTAATTACTCATGAACAAGCGGAATCTTTGATTTCGCAGTTGGAAACTGTCAGGTCAATAGGTTGCTTGATTGAAGGGGATACTCAAATTATTGATAAAGTGGCATATTTCAATCGCATTACCCAAATCATCGATCTTGCCGATGAACTAATTGCTTTTCATGTCAATACAACTGAGGGGACACAGGACACGATTAACAAGGCTAGGGCAAAAGGCATTGAGGTTAAAGTTTTTAGCTATGCAATTAAAATTGATCGCACCAAACCTTGCCCCTAACTTGCTAGAATAAGATTGTCGTACAGTAATCAAATATGTTTGCTCTTGTTGACTGCAATTGCTTCTACGTTAGCTGTGAGCGAGTGTTTGACCCGTCGCTTGAGGGTAAGCCTGTGGTCGTACTGTCGAACAATGATGGTTGTATCGTGGCGCGATCGCCTGAAGCAAAAGCACTCGGTATTCCGATGGGTGCGCCTTACCACAAGTACAAACATCAGCTTCAAAACGCAGGAGCGATCGCACTGTCATCAAATTACGAACTTTACGGAGATATGAGCCATCGTGTCTACGGTGTTCTTTTATCATCTGTTCCAGAAGTCGAGATTTATTCGATTGATGAATGTTTTTTAGATTTATCGGGATTCATGCATTTGGGAACCGATGGCTTAATGGACTTTTGTATGCGGTTGCGACAGAAGGTTCTTAAATATACTGGCATTCCGACAGGTATAGGCATAGCTAAAAACAAGGTTCTATCTAAAGCCGCAAATCATGTAGCTAAACAATCTGTAAGCGGTGTAGCGGAATTAATAACCGATGAGCTGTGTGATCGCGTACTAAACAATCTAGCAGTTGAGGATATTTGGGGCATAAATAAACGCTTAGGATTGAGGCTGAGATCTCATGGCATCGCAACGGCGGCTCAGTTGAGAGATGCAAATGAATCGCTAGTCAAACAAATCATGGGCATTGTCGGTGTTAGGCTCATGTATGAATTGCGGGGGGTATCATGCTTGCCCTTAGAAGCGATCGCCCCACCACAGAAGAATATGGTATGTTCGCGTTCGTTTGGTCAGCCTGTAACTACGATGGCACAAATGCATGAGGCGATCGCCTATCATGCGGCAAGGGCAGCCGCAAAATTGAGACATAGAGAACTACGAGCATCGGTTCTAGGGGTATTTCTGACGACTAACCGATTCCAGCCTAATGACCTGCAATATAGTAATTCGATATCCGTATCTTTGCCGACGGCAACGAATAGCTCTCAAGTATTGATTCGCTATGCAAAGCTCTGTATAACCAGTATTTTTCGAGAAGGATTCAGTTATAAAAAATGTGGCGTTAGTCTCAATGATTTAAGCTCGGTTGATGCAGTGCAGTTGGATTTGCTATCACCCGCAGTCGATTGCCATGATGAAAAGCTAATGGCAGTAATTGACTTGCTAAATAGGCGCTATGGCTCTGGAACGATGCGCTTTGCCAGTGAGGGGATTAAGCAAGAGTGGAAGATGAAAACCGATATGCGATCGCCTAGATACACGACCCGTTGGGATGAGTTGCTGGTGGTGAAAGCAAATTAGGCAGCTTGCAAAATCAATTCGTTAGGAATTGCCACCCAAACTTTAAACTGGTTAGCTTCTGGTGCGATTAATATTGCCATGCCCAAATCCAAATCTCTTCTGCATCCTGCGATCGCTTCGGTGAGGGATTCATAGGCTTTATCGGCAACAAAGGTTTTACCTAGAAGAACAATTGCTTTTTCAGTGCCAGCGATGCTTTTGATGACTATCGAGCGAACTTGGTTTAGTGAATTGAGGATCATTGTCTTTGCCCTGCAAACGTTTTTCTCTATGGGATTAGTATCGCCTTCTATCAAGTTGGGGAGTGCGATCGCTAATCTCTGCTCCTGTGATGATGAATGGGAGAATATGCGATCGCTGTCACAAATTTAAAGGAGATATTGAAAAACTATGGCAGGATAATATGCAACCAAGCTCCTTTCCGAGCGCTATCAGGAGCATTGAGGAAATACTGCGCTTTGGCAGTCTCGAAGCTACCCCCATCCGCAACACAGGCTGAGTAAATTAGATTTTTGGAATACAAGCCGACAAAGCTATTTTCATTGTCTGAGTTGGGATAGGAGAAGCTAGCGCCATCAAATTCACTCCAAGAATCAAAGACATGGAAAGCTTGAATGATACCTGAATCATCAACATCTACACCATTGATCGCAATTACATGACCACTAACAGTTAGGCTTGTGTGAATAATTAGAAATGCCCCTGAGTCTCTAATCGCAGTCAGCATATCGGTCAGACTGGCGTTACCGTTATAGTAATATTTATTGCCAACAGCACTTTTCAGATATTTTCCTATGGTTGCAGGATCACCGGGTGTACCCAGAGATAGTAAAGTTGCTCGAACTGCGGGAATATCTGAGGCAGTTTTTCCCAAAGCTTCACAGATGGCAGCACTCTGACAGGTACAACCATCGGGCTGAACTAGAGCAGCATGATCGGCAGTTTGACGTTTAGTTAAGTAAGTAGTCATTAGAGTTATAAAAAATTAGTAAGAAAATAAACAAGCAACTTCACATAGCAGAGTAAAGTTGCTTATTATATTGTGAGAAAAAGGGTTTCGAGTTTAGACGATTCCCACAAAAATTTGGTTCAGTTTTTTGTGGGAGATTTCTGACGGTCGTAGCGATCGCACCAAGCGCCATAGCACATAGCAACAGAAAAGTCCAAGAATAGTTATTTGTCTCAGCAATTCTCATTATGGAAAAATTACCTTGATCCAGCGTTAGCTATTGAGAATAGTCGCAATAGCTGTCCTTGAAAAGCCGATGTCTTCGTTGAAAATTTGACGGCTTAGGCTAATCAAAAGTCATAATGAGAATTGCTGTATTTGTCTGGATGTGCTGCTCTCAATTGTTGGAGTTGGGTGCGTTGTTCAGGTGTCAAAACAGCAAGGCTTTGCTCCTTGTCACTCTTGTGAATGTCACGGATTTTCTACTTTTGTTCAGATGTGAGATTCAGTGATTTCCATGCACCCTTTTTGTTGCCCGATTGGATTGTAATCGCAAGTTGAGCGCGTTGGTCATCAGTTAATACACTTTCAACTTGCTGTTTAGAGGCTTCATGAAGTGTCTTGAAAGGGTTTCAGAGGCTTTGAAGCGCTTATCCGAGAGCGGGTATATGTGCGAATGGCAGTTTCAATCCCTAAAAGGGTTTCAGAGGCTTTGAAGCAAATGAGCTTTTATTAGCTCCTGTATATCCCTATAGTTTCAATCCCTAAAAGGGTTTCAGAGGCTTTGAAGCAGATTAAATAGATACTCTTCACCGATCTTTCCGTCGTTTCAATCCCTAAAAGGGTTTCAGAGGCTTTGAAGCTCAGCTACGTGATTACACTGCGGCGGCTCTTTCTGCGTTTCAATCCCTAAAAGGGTTGTTGTAGCTCTTGGTATTTGGAAGTTTCAATCCCTAAAAGGGTTTCAGAGGCTTTGAAGCGCTGTTACAGTGTCTTTATAGTTTGGATGCCATAAAGTTTCAATCCCTAAAAGGGTTTCAGAGGCTTTGAAGCAAAAGTCTGTAAAGTTCCGTCTTGAAAGTCTCGCAAGTTTCAATCCCTAAAAGGGTTTCAGAGGCTTTGAAGCTCCACCATTTACCTTGCCAAGAGCGACAAGTAGCGTTTCAATCCCTAAAAGGGTTTCAGAGGCTTTGAAGCTCAATCAAAGCTCCTTTTTAAAGTATTACCCCTAGGTTTCAATCCCTAAAAGGGTTTCAGAGGCTTTGAAGCCTCCCTCGAAGTCGAGTCTTACAGCAAATTTGGGATGTTTCAATCCCTAAAAGGGTTTCAGAGGCTTTGAAGCTTGGAGCAGGCACACAATTCAAGCCCGATCAACCCGTTGTTTCAATCCCTAAAAGGGTTTCAGAGGCTTTGAAGCTGCTTAAGAATTACCGATGCAATTTCCTTAAGCTCGGTTTCAATCCCTAAAAGGGTTTCAGAGGCTTTGAAGCTGCAGTCATATAATTTTTGGATAAATTTTGTTAGTTTTCGTGTTTCAATCCCTAAAAGGGTTTCAGAGGCTTTGAAGCTTGAATGGCTCATACATCCAAACACCATCAGGAATAAAGAGTTTCAATCCCTAAAAGGGTTTCAGAGGCTTTGAAGCAGAATTATTTATCAGCCTTCGGCGATATCACCTTATGTTTCAATCCCTAAAAGGGTTTCAGAGGCTTTGAAGCTAGCGATCGCCTTCCTCGTTTTATCCACCAATATCTAAATCACCTTATGTTTCAATCCCTAAAAGGGTTTCAGAGGCTTTGAAGCTGATGCAGAGAGCAAGCCAGAAAATGTCAATCGTGTTTCAATCCCTAAAAGGGTTTCAGAGGCTTTGAAGCCATTTGAACCCTACAAACCTCTCAATGATCTTAGCTTTCAAGTTTCAATCCCTAAAAGGGTTTCAGAGGCTTTGAAGCAGTCAAAAGGTGTTTATCTTACTGCAAACTGCAATGTTTCAATCCCTAAAAGGGTTTCAGAGGCTTTGAAGCCTGATGCGATCGCCTTGAAAATTGCGGAGTTGTTGCGTTTCAATCCCTAAAAGGGTTTCAGAGGCTTTGAAGCCATGTTGGCGATGAATTGGTAACAACTCCTTCTAGTTTCAATCCCTAAAAGGGTTTCAGAGGCTTTGAAGCGTCACTTTCTCGCAAGCGCCACAAGGCGTGTCTGTGTTTCAATCCCTAAAAGGGTTTCAGAGGCTTTGAAGCTCCAAGATTTTTTGTCCGCACTGTGGCAACGAAAAGTTTCAATCCCTAAAAGGGTTTCAGAGGCTTTGAAGCGGTATGGAATAGGCAAGGCGATCAACTCGATTGTGTTTCAATCCCTAAAAGGGTTTCAGAGGCTTTGAAGCGCGGATACATGGGATTTTCAACCGAAATAGTTTTTGTTTCAATCCCTAAAAGGGTTTCAGAGGCTTTGAAGCTTTCTATCGGTATTATCAGCCCCGAAAAGGTGCTAGTTTCAATCCCTAAAAGGGTTTCAGAGGCTTTGAAGCTTGGGCAACCAATGAGGTTAAGTAGTCAGCGTGTGCCGTTTCAATCCCTAAAAGGGTTTCAGAGGCTTTGAAGCTTTTCCTGCGTTACAACTGAGTTTTCCTGCGTTACGTTTCAATCCCTAAAAGGGTTTCAGAGGCTTTGAAGCCAGAGAAACCTTGTGAACGAGATTCAGTGATAACCAAGGTTTCAATCCCTAAAAGGGTTTCAGAGGCTTTGAAGCACTAGTACACCTAGCAGGTGAGAGCAGCTATTCAGTTTCAATCCCTAAAAGGGTTTCAGAGGCTTTGAAGCTCTTATTCTTGAAATGCTTGCCCTATAAGGGTTTTGTTTCAATCCCTAAAAGGGTTTCAGAGGCTTTGAAGCTTGTTGCCTACGATTTGCGCCATGCCTACGCATTAAGAGGGTTTCAATCCCTAAAAGGGTTTCAGAGGCTTTGAAGCGTGCTGAAACCTTGCCGATCATCCTTAAAGGAGTTCCGTTTCAATCCCTAAAAGGGTTTCAGAGGCTTTGAAGCTGTTGTGTATTTATAGAAAGGAGTTGTGCTATAAAGTTTCAATCCCTAAAAGGGTTTCAGAGGCTTTGAAGCAGGAGCGCCATTAGAAATCAGTTCCACAAAGCAATGTTTCAATCCCTAAAAGGGTTTCAGAGGCTTTGAAGCAGATGCTAAGAACTGAGAAACACTGAAACCTCTAGGTTTCAATCCCTAAAAGGGTTTCAGAGGCTTTGAAGCTCTAAGCGCATTAATTAGGATTGATCCTTTACAGGTTTCAATCCCTAAAAGGGTTTCAGAGGCTTTGAAGCGCTGAGCATCAAAGCATTATGCAAGGTTAAAGCTAAGGTGATAGTAGTTTCAATCCCTAAAAGGGTTTCAGAGGCTTTGAAGCTCAATGGTGCAAGGCTGGTCAACAGTTAGATTGTTGTTTCAATCCCTAAAAGGGTTTCAGAGGCTTTGAAGCACTTAGGATTCAACTTCTTTGTAAGAAGCACAAACTGTTTCAATCCCTAAAAGGGTTTCAGAGGCTTTGAAGCTTGGGATATCGTGGCAATCCTGCGGCTAGGGAACTGTTTCAATCCCTAAAAGGGTTTCAGAGGCTTTGAAGCTCTCACCAATAGCCGCCCCCTTGGGGTGTATTTGGTTTCAATCCCTAAAAGGGTTTCAGAGGCTTTGAAGCTAAGCCGCAAATCCTTTAATGCACTTGGATCGGGGGTTTCAATCCCTAAAAGGGTTTCAGAGGCTTTGAAGCAAGAGTCCTTCCACTTTTTTCAAAAAATCAAGTTCGTTTCAATCCCTAAAAGGGTTTCAGAGGCTTTGAAGCCTCACCTTTTTTAAACAATTTAAGCAATTCTTTGTATGTTTCAATCCCTAAAAGGGTTTCAGAGGCTTTGAAGCGATTGCCAAGCTTAGCACCATGACTCACAATACTCGGTTTCAATCCCTAAAAGGGTTTCAGAGGCTTTGAAGCTTGCACAGCAATCATGCTTGTGAAGGAGCGTATAAAGTTCATTAGTTTCAATCCCTAAAAGGGTTTCAGAGGCTTTGAAGCTCCGTCAAGCCAACAAATGATGGCTACTATAGTGGCGTTTCAATCCCTAAAAGGGTTTCAGAGGCTTTGAAGCAAATGGGAATGGACATTGAAGACGCTGAGTCTGTAATTGTTTCAATCCCTAAAAGGGTTTCAGAGGCTTTGAAGCTTATTGAGCAGTTCCTTGATAAAAAGGAGTTTAAAGTTTCAATCCCTAAAAGGGTTTCAGAGGCTTTGAAGCGTATTGATAGGTACAGGCTAACAACTATCAAGCAGGTTTCAATCCCTAAAAGGGTTTCAGAGGCTTTGAAGCTCCCTGCTCTCGATCTGCATCTTAATTTTGCCTTTGTTTCAATCCCTAAAAGGGTTTCAGAGGCTTTGAAGCAAGCCCTAGTCTCGTCTAGCGAAGTCGTTGTAATTGTTTCAATCCCTAAAAGGGTTTCAGAGGCTTTGAAGCCATCCAAGACTATGAGAGACTTTTGCAATCTCTTCGTTTCAATCCCTAAAAGGGTTTCAGAGGCTTTGAAGCCGCTTCCCTTTGTGTTGCGTATAGTAACTGAACAGGTTTCAATCCCTAAAAGGGTTTCAGAGGCTTTGAAGCACGAATCGCTTGAAATTAGTACCAGTTGCCATGTAGTTTCAATCCCTAAAAGGGTTTCAGAGGCTTTGAAGCATCCATGAAGGCTGCAAATTCCGTGCTTTCAAAAACGTTTCAATCCCTAAAAGGGTTTCAGAGGCTTTGAAGCTCTCCATTTGAATTGAAATTGTGGGCGATCGCGCCTGTTTCAATCCCTAAAAGGGTTTCAGAGGCTTTGAAGCCATGCATCCGCGTCTAGCTCAAGGTTCATATACCACTTAGCGTTTCAATCCCTAAAAGGGTTTCAGAGGCTTTGAAGCACCCGATTGCATAAGGCAGTTTGGGGTAAAAATGGGTTTCAATCCCTAAAAGGGTTTCAGAGGCTTTGAAGCACTAAACACCGTGTACCTGCTAACCAATAATCAGGTTTCAATCCCTAAAAGGGTTTCAGAGGCTTTGAAGCAGCCGATGAGGTTGGAGTAGTGTCGCTAATGGTTGCTGTTTCAATCCCTAAAAGGGTTTCAGAGGCTTTGAAGCTTTCGCGTGGATCAACTACATAGTTGGTCCAATCAGTTTCAATCCCTAAAAGGGTTTCAGAGGCTTTGAAGCCACTCCTTTTTTAAGGTTGCATGGCTCACAGGCAAGTTTCAATCCCTAAAAGGGTTTCAGAGGCTTTGAAGCCCCCAAATCTTTAATAAGCGAGCCTATCCTATTTTTGTTTCAATCCCTAAAAGGGTTTCAGAGGCTTTGAAGCGATAAGATTTCACAAAATTTAATTCCTGTCTTCATGTTTCAATCCCTAAAAGGGTTTCAGAGGCTTTGAAGCCTGCCATCCCTAATGGCGATCGCATCAGTATCTAGTTTCAATCCCTAAAAGGGTTTCAGAGGCTTTGAAGCCCCCTGCCAAGCCTATTGTTAAATCTGCCATTCCTGTTTCAATCCCTAAAAGGGTTTCAGAGGCTTTGAAGCCCTCGAAGTCGAGTCTTACAGCAAATTTGGGATGTTTCAATCCCTAAAAGGGTTTCAGAGGCTTTGAAGCGAAAACTGGGAAGAATCTGAGCAGATCTGCCCTGTTTCAATCCCTAAAAGGGTTTCAGAGGCTTTGAAGCTTCAATGGCAGGGTTGCCTTCATCATCAAATGTGTTTCAATCCCTAAAAGGGTTTCAGAGGCTTTGAAGCCAGAACTCAGCTTGCCGACTGAAGATGTAATCTCTGTTTCAATCCCTAAAAGGGTTTCAGAGGCTTTGAAGCTCGCAAAGTGCCAATCTAGTCTTTTGATGCGTTGCGTTTCAATCCCTAAAAGGGTTTCAGAGGCTTTGAAGCGCTGTGCGATCCTCAGCCAACATAAGTAATTGCTTGTTTCAATCCCTAAAAGGGTTTCAGAGGCTTTGAAGCATTAAGCGTAAATACTTCGGCGATCGCCTCTACGTTAGAGTTTCAATCCCTAAAAGGGTTTCAGAGGCTTTGAAGCCCTTTCAAGTCTTTCAAGGGTAGAATTGAATTTTATTGTTTCAATCCCTAAAAGGGTTTCAGAGGCTTTGAAGCTTCACTCCGCTTAGAAGTGCGACCGATTGTGCCATTGGTTTCAATCCCTAAAAGGGTTTCAGAGGCTTTGAAGCAGCGAGCCGCCTTTAGCTTCAATACGAATACTGCGTTTCAATCCCTAAAAGGGTTTCAGAGGCTTTGAAGCATCGGACGCTTTGCTTGTGATGTTACCCTTTTCAAGTTTCAATCCCTAAAAGGGTTTCAGAGGCTTTGAAGCTAGACATACTTTCTGCTCACACTTTCTAAATGAGTTTCAATCCCTAAAAGGGTTTCAGAGGCTTTGAAGCCGCATAGATTGGTGTCCCCTCTGGTGTAGAAACATCGTTTCAATCCCTAAAAGGGTTTCAGAGGCTTTGAAGCCATTGAACTTGCACAGGCTTCTAGTGAAGTATTGCCTGGTTTCAATCCCTAAAAGGGTTTCAGAGGCTTTGAAGCAGGTTTAACTAGGTAGATTAAGCAAGAATTAAGCATGTTTCAATCCCTAAAAGGGTTTCAGAGGCTTTGAAGCGACCTGAGCTAGCCTTATTGTTTAAAACTGTGGTTGTTTCAATCCCTAAAAGGGTTTCAGAGGCTTTGAAGCTTAAGCGTAGCATTGGCAACCGTAGGAAGGGGCAAATGTTTCAATCCCTAAAAGGGTTTCAGAGGCTTTGAAGCTTGATAGGTACTGAAATAAAAAGCAATGGATTGTCGTTTCAATCCCTAAAAGGGTTTCAGAGGCTTTGAAGCGTGCAACGTACTCTAGATTCTTTCCCCTACTGCACTTGGGTTTCAATCCCTAAAAGGGTTTCAGAGGCTTTGAAGCTTATGGATCGAGGGAACCGCATTAGGCAGGTTGAGTTTCAATCCCTAAAAGGGTTTCAGAGGCTTTGAAGCTTCATTAAATAAGTTCGCAAGTAATCCATTTGAGGTTTCAATCCCTAAAAGGGTTTCAGAGGCTTTGAAGCCTTCTACTCCCTTAGTCGCTTTCGTTGCTGATGAAGTTTCAATCCCTAAAAGGGTTTCAGAGGCTTTGAAGCGCCGATCGCGTCAAAATCCAAAATCAACTGAAAGGGTTTCAATCCCTAAAAGGGTTTCAGAGGCTTTGAAGCTTCCCTTTGTCTGGATTGTATGTATTAACTCGTCTGTTTCAATCCCTAAAAGGGTTTCAGAGGCTTTGAAGCATCAATCATCGCGTAGGTTGTCTGGTTCCCAAATCTGTTTCAATCCCTAAAAGGGTTTCAGAGGCTTTGAAGCTCTCAAGGATCAGGTCAGTAGAATGGCACGGTTGGGTTTCAATCCCTAAAAGGGTTTCAGAGGCTTTGAAGCCTAGTTCGATCCGATATCCACTAGGGGTCATAACGTTTCAATCCCTAAAAGGGTTTCAGAGGCTTTGAAGCAATAGTATAAGGATTTTTCTTGGAAGGTGAAGAAACGTTTCAATCCCTAAAAGGGTTTCAGAGGCTTTGAAGCCAAAAACTGGTAGATGCTGTTAACACCTTAATTGTTGTTTCAATCCCTAAAAGGGTTTCAGAGGCTTTGAAGCCTTGGGGGGCTTGGTGGTTTCCTACAGGATGGGTCGCTATGTTTCAATCCCTAAAAGGGTTTCAGAGGCTTTGAAGCCTGTTAGTAGTCCTAATCAAAAACCTATACCAAATGTGTTTCAATCCCTAAAAGGGTTTCAGAGGCTTTGAAGCTTGTGAACATGAATAGAATCGATAGATAGGTATAGGTTTCAATCCCTAAAAGGGTTTCAGAGGCTTTGAAGCCTACTACAGAGTACTCACTGAGGGGCTTTTTAACATGTTTCAATCCCTAAAAGGGTTTCAGAGGCTTTGAAGCTGCAAACTTGCAGAATACCTTGAAATAACTGCAAAGTTTCAATCCCTAAAAGGGTTTCAGAGGCTTTGAAGCTTCGGAGTTTATAGGCGCTACATCTTCCTTTTTCCTGTTTCAATCCCTAAAAGGGTTTCAGAGGCTTTGAAGCCCAGCCTACAGAGTCTATAGAACCCATTTGGTATCTTAGGAAGAAAAGAAAAATGAGTCAAATATGGGATATAGCAGCAGTCTAAGCGATCAAGAGTGGGAGATAATCGAACCTCTGTTGCCTAAGAAAAAGAAGACCTGTCCACCAACATGGACAAAACGGCAAATATTAGATGGAGTATTTTATCAACTCAAAAATGGATGTAATTGGGCAGACTTACCCAAAGATTTACCCCCATACTCCACAGTATATTGGCATTACAAGCAATGGAGAGCATCAGGAGTACTGAGAGAAATCATGACGGCATTACACGAGCAAGTAAGAGCACAAGCCGCAAAAAAGCCAAAGTGGACAACCTTAATCATCGTCGATTCCCAAGCAACCAAAAATACCTGTAACGCAAGCACTGAGTCCAAAGGTTTCTGCTCCTACAAAGCCACGAATGGGATCAAGAAAAATCTCGGAGTGGATGCTCTCGGTTTGCCATTCTTCACCCTTTGCACCAAGGCAAGTCTGTCCGATGATAAGGCTTTGATTGAAATGTTTGCTCAAAATATTGACTACTTTAAAGCTAAGCCTGTGAATATACCCAAGATCACTGTCATGGTTGATCATGGCTATCACCCTGACAAGTTAATCCCTGCTTTAGAAGCGATTTACCCGCAAATTATGTCCAAGATTCGGTTTAAGGTTGCACCGAAAATGTCTAGACAGGAAAAGGCGGAACTGGGCATATCTGGTTTTGTGGTCATTCCGATGCGTTGGATTGTCGAACGTTCCAATGCTTGGATGGATCGTTGTAAAAGTCTGGTCAAAAACTTTGACAGAACTTTAGACAATGCTAATGCCAGAATCCATCTTTGCTTTATCAGGCTTATGCTTAAGCGTCTCGCTAAGGCTTCCTAGGATACCAAATGGGTTCTATAGAAGCATCTAGATTAAGAGTTTCAATCCCTAAAAGGGTTTCAGAGGCTTTGAAGCTCCCTCTATCGCAATGCTTGCAGATCCTAGTCTTGTTTCAATCCCTAAAAGGGTTTCAGAGGCTTTGAAGCTTTGAGCATCTTGAATACCTTCGGCGGCGCTACCTAAATGTTTCAATCCCTAAAAGGGTTTCAGAGGCTTTGAAGCAGTAGCTCATATGATGCTTCTTATAATGCTTTCAGTTTCAATCCCTAAAAGGGTTTCAGAGGCTTTGAAGCCTCTAATCCAGTAGTAGCCACTTATAAACTCTTAAATGCTGTTTCAATCCCTAAAAGGGTTTCAGAGGCTTTGAAGCATTAATGTTATAGGGGCTGAAAATTATGTACAACTGTTTCAATCCCTAAAAGGGTTTCAGAGGCTTTGAAGCCTCAATTAGTCATGGCAGAATTCCTCAATATTTTGCATGGTTTCAATCCCTAAAAGGGTTTCAGAGGCTTTGAAGCTCTTTAGTCGTGACTGTTATGCAGTCTGATACTGCGTTTCAATCCCTAAAAGGGTTTCAGAGGCTTTGAAGCGAGGTAGCTAATTATGGATTCATCTAGATATAAATGTTTCAATCCCTAAAAGGGTTTCAGAGGCTTTGAAGCGCTATGAATCCTGAGCCGCAGCCTGTAGCAGTTCCGTTTCAATCCCTAAAAGGGTTTCAGAGGCTTTGAAGCGCAATCGCTCGGCTCTGGGAATTGGGCGATTAGCCATGTTTCAATCCCTAAAAGGGTTTCAGAGGCTTTGAAGCAGGTGAAAGGATAGGGACTTCTAGACCATAGCGTTGCGTGTGTTTCAATCCCTAAAAGGGTTTCAGAGGCTTTGAAGCGATAACCTTCACCCAAGCACCGCAAGGCGTGAGTGTGTTTCAATCCCTAAAAGGGTTTCAGAGGCTTTGAAGCCTAACTGTAGATTTACTGATGAGAATCTGCTAAGTTTCAATCCCTAAAAGGGTTTCAGAGGCTTTGAAGCTAGGGAAGGGCGGTCAGCTTTATACTGGCGATTCCGTTTCAATCCCTAAAAGGGTTTCAGAGGCTTTGAAGCTTCGCAGTTGCAGGTGGTGCACTTACTAATGCTTCGTTTCAATCCCTAAAAGGGTTTCAGAGGCTTTGAAGCATGGTCTAGACGATGACTGCGGAAATCAGCAAATTGTTTCAATCCCTAAAAGGGTTTCAGAGGCTTTGAAGCTCAAGTCTTCTAGCACTTCACAAAATTGTCGATTTGTTTCAATCCCTAAAAGGGTTTCAGAGGCTTTGAAGCGTGGCACTGTCCAGAAAGTAATTGTTTGCACCTTGGTTTCAATCCCTAAAAGGGTTTCAGAGGCTTTGAAGCGGCGGCTAACTCCCCGTAAGCCGATAAAGGTTAAGCGTTTCAATCCCTAAAAGGGTTTCAGAGGCTTTGAAGCGTTGGTATCTAGGTGATGAGGAAGTTGATGAGGGGTTTCAATCCCTAAAAGGGTTTCAGAGGCTTTGAAGCAGTGTCTACCAAAAAAGTACCTGTGATATAGGCATAGTTTCAATCCCTAAAAGGGTTTCAGAGGCTTTGAAGCTTAAATGTTTTGGCTACAAAATTGAAGATGAAAAAGTTTCAATCCCTAAAAGGGTTTCAGAGGCTTTGAAGCAGCCGATAAAGGTTAAGCCACTTGATAGGCGCGATCGCTATCGTTTCAATCCCTAAAAGGGTTTCAGAGGCTTTGAAGCCTCTAAAAGGTATCCCTCAAAATGAATGGGTTTATGTTTCAATCCCTAAAAGGGTTTCAGAGGCTTTGAAGCCCCTTCTATCCTTCATTCAAAGCTCCGAAAGAAGGTTTCAATCCCTAAAAGGGTTTCAGAGGCTTTGAAGCGGTATCGTAAGAAAGTTGGAATCCGTCGGAGGTAAAGTTTCAATCCCTAAAAGGGTTTCAGAGGCTTTGAAGCGATTCGCCTATCAAAAAAGAAAGCAGATGTTGCGGTTTCAATCCCTAAAAGGGTTTCAGAGGCTTTGAAGCTAAAAATGGCGGCTGCATTGTTAACGCCTTCATACGGATTGTTTCAATCCCTAAAAGGGTTTCAGAGGCTTTGAAGCAGAAGAAGATATAAAGAGAAGAAACAGAGGGCGCACGTTTCAATCCCTAAAAGGGTTTCAGAGGCTTTGAAGCTGAGATTCTCTCGAATGTGTCTCAAGCAATCGAAGTTTCAATCCCTAAAAGGGTTTCAGAGGCTTTGAAGCCATCCTAGGCTAGCACTTACTTGGTAATTTGGCAAGTTTCAATCCCTAAAAGGGTTTCAGAGGCTTTGAAGCGCTTCTTGAGAGCGCTTGGCGCAGTTTTGGGCAATGTTTCAATCCCTAAAAGGGTTTCAGAGGCTTTGAAGCTGAGAGAGCAGAAAAGAGTCTGTATGAATCCTTTGTTTCAATCCCTAAAAGGGTTTCAGAGGCTTTGAAGCTATTGTCGATTCTATAGCGTCTTTTGCGCCATTTACGTTTCAATCCCTAAAAGGGTTTCAGAGGCTTTGAAGCTTCTTATAAGGAGGTTGCAGAATATCATCTAGAATTTTGCGTTTCAATCCCTAAAAGGGTTTCAGAGGCTTTGAAGCGAAAGTAATAATAGAATTAGGGATGAGATTCTATTAGTTTCAATCCCTAAAAGGGTTTCAGAGGCTTTGAAGCCAGCTACAACAGCTATAGGTGCTGGAATTGTCGCTTCGTTTCAATCCCTAAAAGGGTTTCAGAGGCTTTGAAGCACGGGCTAGACTACGGCTTGAATAGCGGCAACGGGTTTCAATCCCTAAAAGGGTTTCAGAGGCTTTGAAGCAGCCTCTCTTCTATCCTTTATTCAAAGTTCTGAGAGTTTCAATCCCTAAAAGGGTTTCAGAGGCTTTGAAGCATAAGAGGGTAAGTTAGGAGCTTCTAAATTCCATCGTTTCAATCCCTAAAAGGGTTTCAGAGGCTTTGAAGCTTTTCGCGCCTCAGGCATATCAGCCAATCGTTCTTTGTTCATGTTTCAATCCCTAAAAGGGTTTCAGAGGCTTTGAAGCGTAAATCCCTATGAGGATGCTAATCCCGTAAGCATGTTTCAATCCCTAAAAGGGTTTCAGAGGCTTTGAAGCCTAGATAATATCTAGGATTATACCACGGGATGTCGTTTCAATCCCTAAAAGGGTTTCAGAGGCTTTGAAGCTAGATATTATCTAGGATTCAAGTTCATGGGATGTCAAGTTTCAATCCCTAAAAGGGTTTCAGAGGCTTTGAAGCGCTAGGATGGGTGCAATTCTATCGTCAAGGCAGTGGAGTTTCAATCCCTAAAAGGGTTTCAGAGGCTTTGAAGCTGCCCGCGCTTGAAAAATATATTATATTTGATTTTCAAGGTACATTTGCGCGAACGATCGCAATTGTAGCAGATTTGGACAGTTTGGAGCGAATCTAGATCTTGTAATAAACATTGAAAACATAGATATATCAGTGCATTCAGGACTTGCGCGAACCGAACAAATCGCCTGATCGCATCTAAAGCCATACCAGTTAACACATTGATTACCAACAATTGCATACAGTCCTCAAAAACACCCAACGACTCGCGCAACCTGTGAACTAAAAATTAAGCGAAAAAGATTGTGTCGTCGCGCACCTGTTCGCCGCCAATACGCTCTATTTTAGGCTGACAGCAAGCACAAAGGAAGTAAAAGCGAATACTATCTTCACTCGGTTTAATCAACTTACTCAAACGTGATCGCAACTTCGCATATTGAGCATCAGTAAGCTCACACTCAAACACACTAAACTGCATCCATTGACCGTAAGATTTGAGGATCTTATGGATTTTAGTACGGCGTTTGTCTTCAGGAATGTCGTAGGAGATGACAATGAACATGGGGTTTTAGCGATTAGCTGTTAGCTGTTAGCTTTTTAATTAGATTAGGTTAAAGTTTGGAGTTCATTTAAAATTTATTAGGCTTTCGTCCCATTAGCTCTTAAATCAGCCAAAAGCTAAGAGCTAATCGCTAACAGCTAAAAGCCAAAAACTACTTCATCACCAACGGTGGATACTTATCCGTTTCATCCATCAGATACTTAGCTAACAATCTTGCCTGAAGCTCAAAAGCCTCTTGATAAGTACATTGACGACCCATGACGGGATGCTTAAATTTTGATTGTTTCTTCTGCTCGTACAGTGTCAAAAATACTTTTCTTGCCTCATTGGACAGAGAAATCGCCTTGCTCAGAGGCTCAGAAGTAAAATCCTTGGGCGCGATCGCTTTACGATTGATTGCCGACAACACAATCGCATCGACAATCAAGGGGCGAAACTCTTCCATGAGGTCAAGGGCAAGACTGGGGCGACCATAGCGCTCTGTGTGCAAATAGCCAAGATAGGGATCGAAACCGACAATATTTAGCGCCCCTTGAACATCGTGACGCAATAGGGAATAGCCAAAACTTAACATCGCGTTCACAGGATCGATAGGTGGGCGACGATTGCGGGTTGTGAAGCTAAAACCATCGGCACGAATTAATTTAGGAAAAGCTTGCCAATAGACAGCACTGCCATGCCCCTCCACACCTCGCAAACTAGCGATCGCTTTAATGGTCGCCAGCGAATCGATCGCCCGTTCGAGATCGTCAATCCATTTCTGTAAATCATTATCGGGATAATCCCGCAGATGCCGCATTAATGACGCTCGATAATTTTTTAACTTGCCACGCACAAAGGCTTGCACCATATGGATCGCCTTCGGTGTTTCCCCTGCTGCATCCCACTGCGATCGCCTTACAAAAATATTTTTAGTTAGCTCAGGTTCTAGACGACCGAGAAAGCGCCCCGTTCCTGTCATAAACGACATCGGAATTTTTCGCTCTAGCAGTTCTATCACTGCCGCAGGTGAAATCGTGGCGCGACCGAGAATTACTAATCCATCAATTTTGATCAATGGGACATCTAGGATTTGTTTTTTCTCCGCCTTCACCGTTAAGCGTTCATCGGTCTTGCCAATAAACGAGTCATCCTGACTTACATAAACTGTTCCCATTGCTTTTAAGCTCCTTCCTTATATTTACTAACCTTTTCCTTCGCCATCGGTACGCATTGAGTAAACAGACTGCAACCCTTACACCGATTGCCATAGATTGCAGGAGGCATCTTGCCAGTTTCCATCATTTGCGAAATTTCCGTAATTGCCGCGATCGCCTTATTTCGTAACTCAGATGTAATCTCAATCTCTTGTCTTTGGTGTGTCTGAGCATAATAGACATAGCCCTTGGTAATGCTTTTTCCTGTCATCTCTTCTAAACAGAGCGCTTGAGCCACAACCTGCATTGCGTCATTATCCCACTCGCCTTTATGTCCGCGTTTATATTCAATGGGATAGAGATTGTCATCAACTTCTTCAATCAAGTCAGATTTGCCAATCAAGCCATATTGTTCCGACTTCAGCCAGATCGCCCTGATTTGCCAAGTCTCCTCCCGTTGATTTTCGCCAACTGTATGTACTCGTTGATGTAGATCGGTTCCTTCAATCGTGTAATGATTCTCGACAAATTCTCCTGCACAAAACATCCGCCAGCAACGATGAGGGCAGTAAGCGTATTGGTTTAAAGCGGCGATGGGGATTGGTTCATTCATAGTTTTTGGGGCGATTAGCGGTTAGCTTTTAGCGGTTAGCTTTTGGCTTTTGGAGGCTAGCTTTTGGATCTTAATTTTTGTAGCAAGGAGTTGAGCATTCTTTTTGTTTCGATTAGTTCTGGATTTATGGCTTGGTATGCTTCTTGGTTGATGAAGCCAAGATCTACAGACAGTAATAGCTGATATTCCAGTTCACTGGCTGATCCCATTGCTATTTGCAAAAATCTTGCAAAGTCAGCATCAGAACCTCTACCACAACCTTCTGCAATATTTGTCGGAATCGATGAGGAAGATCGGCGCATTTGGCTAACCAGACCATAAAGTTCTTCTTTGGGAAAATTGGAGGTAATCTTGTAAATTTTGAGTGTGATTTGATGCGAACGCTGCCATACTTTTAGTTCTTTGAAGTCTTTCATGATTTTTTTAGCTGTTAGCTGTTAGCTGTTAGCTTTTAGAGATTTGTGATTACAAGTATATTTTTAGAAGGATAAATAACTCCAAGAAGCTAACAGCTAATCGCTAATCGCCTTCTCCCAAAAAAAGCTAACAGCTAATCGCTAACAGCTAACAGCCTCTTCATCCAAAAAGCCTCCTCCCCATCCCCATTCCCATTGTGGTTTTGCGTCCAATTCCTGCAAACATTGCAAAGTCTGCTAGGGCATTAATTTGTTTGAGCGCATCTGGTGAAGCATCACCGAGAATTCGATAACCAATTTCACCGACACAACCGATAAAACTATGGGTGTCGTAATTCTTGACAACTTCTGTCTTAATGTCAAATTTACTGGGAAAGATATATTCGATAATTTCGGGATTAATTGGGATTTCGCTGTAGGTGTTCCAGCGATCGCATAGGCTCTTAAACACATTGTCGCGAGTGGGCAATGGCGAGTCGTATTTGCCCTGACGGAAAGCAGTGGGTGTGGCGAGGTGAAAGGTAATATTGCGTTCGGTGTCGGAAGCGCGATCGTAGATTTGTTGGTAGGTAGCGAAGTTTGACCAAGGTTGGCTTGATTGCGGTGTGCCGAGAATGCTGGTGATATAGAGGTCAGCAGAACCGAGATGAAAAGCTCGATCGGGGTTGAGATTTAACCAAAGTCCTGTGAGTTTGCCAAAGAGAACTTCATCTAAGAGGGAAATGCGCCACCAGCAAGGGGTTGAGGGGGGGATTTCTTGATTTTGCCAAGAGAGGCTTTTAGCTTTTAGCGGTTGGCTGTTAGCTTTTTTTAGTCTAGGTTTGCTGAAATTCCTGTCAGAGCTAACCGCTAATCGCCAATCGCTAACCGCTACTTGAATTGGACTCAACCCAAATCCTTTATTGGCTTTTTCACCATGCAGGCGATCGCCTAATTCCTTGTCAACGGAGCTAACTAAAGTTAAAAAAAGTGCGTGAATATGCCGTCCTGTCAGGTATTCAGGATAAATTGGTGTTTTAGGCATAAAGTTAACAACTAAGCTGTGAGGCATATATGAATGAAAATATTGATGAATTAACAGAGAGAATGTTTGCTACAGCAACTATTGATGATCCAGTTTTTGCGCGTCAATTATTTCTAGATATGGAGTCTAGCCTTCCTATTAATGTTCGGATTAATGAAATAGGGTTTCAGGCACTCAAAGAACAAGGTGTATATCTTGCTGACACAAATACAGTCTATGAGATGGATAAAGTGTTCTACGCTGGTGATATGGCGGGTATACTTTGTAGCATGAGTGCTAAGGATGCTGAAGTCTCAAACTCCGATCAAGACGATCAAGACGATCAAAAATCTAAACCATTGGTCATGTCTCTTACCCATCTTAGAATTGAGACGAGTCATCCTCTGGCGGCAAAAATCAGGGAATATCAGAAAATACGAAGTATGAGATTAGCGATCGCTAATAGTGGTAGAACACTCAAACCAGTCAAATCTAAGAAAAATAAAAAGGGCTTTGGGGCTTAATGGAGTAGTTGCGATCGCTCAAATAGTTTCATTCATTTTTTCATAACTGGACATCCTCATAAATATCTGAAAGAGCGATCGCTAAGTCAATCGACTGCAATTGTAGGCTTTCACCTATGCTCAAGGATTGGACTAACCAACCTTCGGGATCGCGGCGATAAAGCTCTACTTTGATTTCAGTTTGAGAAACCATCACATATTCTTGCAAGGATTCCAATTTCTGATAGTTGAAAAGCTTTTCTCGCCGATCAAGCATGGCTGTAAAAGGTGATAGAACTTCGATTAAGAGACAGGGTTTCTGTTTGACATAGGGATCGTTATCTGAGCGATCGCAAACTACCATCACATCAGGATAATAAGTCGCGTTATTTGCAGAGGCGATCGTGAGTTTCATCGCTAGAGCTAACAAACGAGAGCCAGTACCGCGCAGATGTGGATGGATACAACCAACTAGATTGATAACAATCAAATTATGATTTTCATCTTCCTCAGCCATTGCAAAAGCTTGTCCATTGACAAACTCATGCTTTTTAGGGCTTGATTGTTCGTAAGCGAGATATTCTGAGTAGGTTAGTTCTGGTTGTCTAGCAATCATTTGCAATATCCTCAAAAACTACATTCTATCTTCACGTTCGATCTCACCAGATCTGCACTTGTGCTATTGCTCTGCAAGATGATTATCGCTATGTAGGTAGATAACTTTAGTCAATGGAACATCTGCGATCGCTTCAGACAAGATATCGGGTTTGCTGTGCGCTCCATAGTACCAATGTTCGGCATTAACGTTTAGCTGTATTTCAACAGCTTCGACTTTTAAGACATCATTAAATCCGCCTTCGTAACCTCTTACGACAACTGGTGTGTCTGGTGGAAATTGTGACAGGCGATCGCATAGTTCTTGAATAGTCATAACCTATACCTTAAAGCGATATTCCATACGAGCAGGGATTTTGAAGCCGTCAACCTCATAAAAATGTCCGTTTATACTGACATTGCGAATCAGACTAACGGGGGGCATATTTACAGTGTCATAGCTCAAGACTTGGTGAGTAAACATCACATCAAGAGGATTGAGGGGATAAGGAAATATAAAATCTCCATTTCCCTGTTTAACTTTATCTAGCTCTTTCACCGTCAATTCTGCCTTACTCATCCATTTACCCAAACGAATCCATTTAGAGGGTTTAGGCAAAGGATTTTGTGACAAGATGAAAAATTCAAAAGCACTTTCGGGCGCGATTTCTTTCGCTCTACCAAAGCTAGGAATATTTTTTTGAGTTTTCTCCATCTCAACGTGATAGTTGTTATTGGCATATTTCCATGTGTGTAACACAGAAGTATGTTGCAGCGATCGCGCAGGGGTGACATAGATTCCCACTTCGTTAAGTTTGCTCAAATGCTCCTCATACATGGGAACCTGTTCGCGGCAAAAGTATCGGTATTCATGTTCTTTGGATACTTGCGTACCATAGCGATCGCTATCAACTAGTCCCAAAGCATAGCAAAGAGCATAGTTATGAACAATCGCTTCGGTTTCATACAATCGTCCGATCTCACGAGTGGCAAAGTAGAGCGTGTCATGTAGCTCTAGCTCACAGCGATAGATATGAGTCATTACTTTTTACCTGCTTTAGGCTTTTCGTCAGCTTTAGGCTTTTCAACTTTACTCTTGATATGTTTAACTGCATAGGCTTTAGCCTCATCATCGGCAGCTTTTAGTACAGTCTGAATGCTTGTTTCACTGCTAGTAATCGCTCTAACTTCTTTGAGCAACGGTTGAAAAGTTTCACCAATAAAATCATGATGCACGACAAATTCTTCCTTTAGTAAATCAGTGATCGCCTCTTTAGCCTTTGCCATTACGAGATCTTCACTCAATGGATCAATGGACTGGATAATATCAGCAGGAATGAGATCGTAAATTGCCTGTGTCCAGCGCAAATTGCTAGTAATTTCGCCATCAGCAAAGACAACACCAATCAATTCATTGCGTAAGCGTCCTGTACGAGTTGTCTGCGCTCCATAATGGCGAGTCCGCAGTAAGTTGTTAAAAACATAGAGAAATCCAGCCTCAGTAGGATCTTTCAAGGTGACAATACTAGGGAAGAAGACTTGAGGACGAATGTGATCTTGTGAATTAATACGAGAGGTAGTATCACCGATTACAGTATCCAATTTACCATCAGCCTTTTTTTCTCCTTTAGATGCCATTGTGCCATTTTCATATGGAGCATTCAAAGTAAAATTTTCGTTCGATTCATCAAAGGGAGTGATTGAGAAGGCTGTATCAACAACAACTTTAGACTTTTCAGAGCCAGAATCACCGATTGCAAAACCATAAATAATACAATCAGGATTATTCATTGCAAATTTGACATTGTACTCGCACTCTTCAGCAGTCATGAAACCATAGTTTCGCAACAATTCACGACCAATCAAACGCTCAGGAGTTGACTGTTTTCTCTTAAACATTGCTAGGCGACTAATTGGGATTTTATTTTCATCTTTAATGCCTGCGCTGACTCTAGCTTTATTCAGTTCACCATCAGTTTGAAAAAGTGGATAAGACTCAGTCACACGGACGGTAAGGAAGTGGACATACTTGCCCATAGGTTTATAAGGAATCTCATTGTGGAAAAATTTAGAATCGATAGATTTTAGAAATGTCATGGTTTTCTCTTTATGGAATTAGTTGTGTATATAAGTTGAAAGTTGGAAATGGCTAGTAATCATTAACCAATTAGTTCTTGGACAAGAATTCGGGTGATTTCGTCAAGATCATCAGGAATTGAATAATCTTCAAAACCTTGCTCAAAGTGCTTACTATGCCGATTGAGTCGAGCAAATTCCCAAGTTTTACCAGTCGTGACAGCACCAATAAAATGTTCTTGTGTGTGATCTTCTTGCCATTGATCAAGGGTAATCAACTGAGATACTAACTGCGTCATCCCAAAGTCCAAATCAGCCTTTTTTGCTTCCACAATGAGAAGTGTTTGAGATGATTCGATGAAATAGTCAAGATTACCCTGTAGATACTTAGAAACTTTGATGGGATACTCAACTCTCACTTTAGCTTTTGTGTAATGGATAACATCAGCTAAAAGAGGAGCAATTAACCATTCTCTCCGTGCGGATTCATTAGAGAGCGTCACATAGGGCAAAATTTCTTCAATTCTACTCTGTGTTTGTTGAATGCGATCTAGTTCGCCAGTATATTTGGGTAGACTCAATCTTTTGGTTTCTAGGGTGTAGCCAAATTCTTTAGCAAGATCTTCGGCTTCAATCTTTAGCTCGAAATATCGGCTAAAAGTGTAGGTTTCATCAGGGTTAAGAAGTTTAGTCATAGGTCGTATCAAGATTAAAGATTTGATTGATCGTTGTCTTCTTCAAGAATTTCAGGAATTTCGCTGGGTTCGTCAACCTTACGCTCCTGACGTTCTCGATCATCTTCGAGACGATAGAGATAATCACAGGTATCTCGAATTAGATTGAGTTGTGTTCCTGCTAAACGAGCGCGATCGCCTTTAAAAGTCCCCTCAAAAATTTCTTTGACAAAAAATAGTGAGAACTCATAAATGGCTTGGCGTTCTTGTTCACTGTTAAGTGCAGGTGTCCATTTGCCATCAACAAAAGCTAAAGTTGGTTTACCTTCTGCTGCCCTCCGCCGAACATTCGTCATGAGTTTAGCAAGCCTTGCAGACACAATATCAGTAAGCGATTCTGTATCATTGGCTAGGGCTGTATTGATCTTGATAATTACATCTGCTGCTTCATCAATTGGCTTGAGAACAGCATTTGCTTTAGCATACTGACTCTTAGCTCGATAAAAAGCACGATAAAGCTGTGTTAGTTTGCGAAGTTGATTCACGTCTTTTCCCTCTGGATCAAGATAGTAGTAGAGATCGAGATAGAGCTTTACCTTTTGAATTGGTGCAGTATCTCGGTCTTGTTTGCGTAACCACACATTGAGATAGTGGAAAACAAATAGAGGACTGGTTTCTAGGTCACGGGCTAATGCCGACAGTTTTCCCCAGTCAGGATCACCATCTTTTTTGCGATTAGCCTCTAAATGAATGCAGTAGGCAGCACTCAACGCATTAAGAGGTGAGAATTTTCGCTCTGCGGTCTCTTTAGGAATGATGGCATCAAGGCGAATGCGATCGCGTTTAATTAACGAACGTATGGCTTGATGCTCACCATCGAGTAAAGCTGTCTCCTCAAAATCAGCGCCACTGATAAAAGGTGGTACAGGTGACTCAGAAACAACGGTTTTTACATCAAGGATGAGAGGCAGTGCCATCGCTAACCATGACGGCATTACCCAAGATTCGGTATCTGTAGCATCTCGGCTTGGTGGTAGAGCGAGAAAGAAAAATGTAAGGGGCTGATCATCGGGATAGCCCAACATTTTAAATGTGCGATCATTTTCTGGCTTTAAGTTCTCTGTAATCAATAAAGAATCAATACTTTGATAATTTGCGATCTCAAATTTAGCAACTTGATCCTCGCTAATTAAATGTTTACGAATATCCACATTAAATTGAGTTCTCGCAATCCACGAATAGGCTTTTTGCAAGAATTTGTTTGTTTCAGGTGTGAAAAAGTAAGTTGGATATAGATAGAGATAACGATATTTGCGTCCTTCAAAGTCTCCACCAGTGGAGTTAGTCTGATTCATCAAAATTTGCCGTAGCATAATTTCAATTGACCAGATAGAACAAATTTGGCGCTTTGCTGCTTGAGCATTAAATAGAATCTGACGATTACTATAAACCTGTGGAGCAAAAAGAGTTGCTGATTCCATTTGTTCGCTGACGGTGTAAGCAGAGCTAGACATCGCACAGACATTTTCTCTACCACGTCCAACCACTTTAGCGGCTTTATAGCGTCCCATCTCAACTAAGAAGCTATCAGGCTGGGGCGCAATTACGGCTCCCGATGGTAAGGAAATACTACGGCTAACGTATGTCCGTAGATCATCCCAACCATCAGGAAAAGTAAATTCTTCATAGATGGGGCGGATTAACTTTGCTGCATGAATGGTTAAAACTTCCATGATTTGACGACTGCCATTGTCATCGAGATCGGGATGCTTCCGAAGATATTGAGCAGCTAAATAATACCAATCTAGGGGAACTCCTCCTGTTTTTTTGAGAGATTGAATTGCTTTTACTATGGGCATTTCGTTAGCTAAATCGAGAACCTCAGCTAACTTCTCGGTTAAATCTAATTCTGGTAAGGCTTTACGCTCTGTTTTAGGTTGTTGTTTTTGCCAGTTATTAGCGCGATCGCACCATTCGCGCCAAATCCCACGACATAGGGTATCGCCAAATTCGGCTAATCGGTCGATCAATGGATTATCAGGAAAATCTAAATCTAGATTGTCTGGTAATTCTCCTGCTGCTTGAGCTTTCGCCAAGCTATCACCACGTTTTTTCGCTGAAGAAACTTTGGTGATTGGGATTAATTTCGATGCAGCACTGACGCTCACTTGCATGAGTTGCACACTGTCAAAAAATAGCCAGTAGTAATCTGCAAATTTAAAGCCCTTGCCATCACGTCCAAAGCCTGTTTGTCTACGTTTTAGTTGACCTGCACAAAGCGATCGGATTTTGGCAATAACTTGATCGGGAATTTGATCGGTGTTGATTTCGGTAGCTGTAGATTTAGCTAGATAAACAACACCATCAGGCAAAAAGAGTAAAGGTGTGTAGTCATCCTTGGGATGAGCATCCATCAAAGCATTATTCAGGATGTTAGTAAGTACACCTCGATTATCTGAAAGTGAATGATAGGTAAATTTAAGTTGTCCATTACTCAGAGAATGGATGATTTCAAATATACTTCCCTTTTGTATATCACTTGGATGCTTTATTACAGAAGCAAATCGATCTGAGAGCTTGACTAGATTAACAAGAATCGATCTTACCTTATCATCTAATTCTTCATTATTTAAAGGTTTAAGACCACGGGCTTTAAGTCCTAAATCAGCATCCCATTTGTCTCCTGCATTACTACTAATCCAGATGATGTCGTCAATATAATTTTGCCAATTGTCACCTAAAAGTTGATCTATGCCAAGATCCTCAATTTTTGCAGCAATGTATGCTCGTCCGAAATCTGGAGCATCCATTTTATCTGGACTATCATTATCCCAATCTCGATTTTTAAACCTGCCTTCTAAGTCACCATTGGTTAGCCAAGTTATATAATCAGGGAACTTTTCATAGTCATGAAGTAGATAAGATGCAATGTATATAGAGATTTGGAGATCTTCGCAATATCTCTTAATTACATTTGTTTGAAGTTCTTTATCTAAAAGACGTTTGATGATTCTATAGGTTGGAAATAGACCATTAAGTAAGTGTGAAACTAATGACTGATCCGCAGCATTGTCACGTCTAACTAAATCTTGATTAGCAGCTTTTCTTCTTGCATCAAGTTTTTCAAAGAAATCTCCACCTTTTGCAGTTGTTCCAGCAAGTTGAGAAATGAGTTTAGGCAATACATGATTGGCAAACTTTTCAAGTATGCGATCATCTTTATTACCTTCAGCATTTTTAATCGCCTCTTTAAATAACCGAATTGTCAGCAGTTCGGGGCGATCTGGTTGTTTATCTTGTCCCGTATCTTCCGTAGATCCAAAGTCTATAGACTCTGTAGGCAGATCATCATCGAAAATTGATAGTTGTTGCTCATTCATGTTTTTTGTTTGTTGAGTCAGTGTTTAACAATGATCTGAGTTCTTCAAGTCTTACCCAGTTACCCTTCCGAGTTTTGACTTCGACATATTCCCAACCGTTGGCTGTTCGATCTTGGTTGACTGCCATTGCTAAAGGACTAGGGCGCTCGTACTCTATCCCGTTATAGACAACGCAACCATTACTAGACACAACCATGCCATTTATGTAAATGCGACCAAGTTCATCAGCAATTTCGCGTCTCAAACGTACTCTCACAGGCATTTTGGGGGAAATTAGTCCAGCATCAAGTAGTTCAGATAATTTGATGCGTTGTTGGTGGCGTGACTTACAAGAAGCCTTATTAAAGTCAAGTGTTAGTTGCCCTGAAGGAGAGCCAACCGCTTTGCTGTTAGGTTTGAGTGATTGCTGATGCTGTCTAGACTTTAGCCAATGCTTTAAATCAGACTTCAAAGTTACTGGCATATGCTCAAGTTCTTGCTGGCTTAGATAAATGCTCATACAGTCATCCTTCACTAAGTGTTGTTATAAACTTAGCGTAGTCAAAGCTTTTTTGTCAACAGTCTATTTATCTAGGCTATAGTAACAAGATAACTTACCAAGGTTATAGTGACAAACTAGTTTTATCCGTATCTAATAAAATATAGGTTATAGTTTTGACGGGGAGAAATCGTCCAGTACAGTGTAATACTGTTTAAAGCTAAACCCAGTAGGGATTGAAATACTATCGCCTTATAAATTGACTGACGCATTTCTCTCCTATCTCTTAAAAAATCCATCCTAAATCCTCCTTAGATTTCCAAAATCTCACTAATGTTTCTAAAATAAGTGAAGATTTGCCAAATGCAATCGTGTAAGGTGGTGAGCCTCGATCGCTAAAACTATACTTGTCTGCTAAACCATAAGCCTGAAAATGAATTGGTAAGCCTAGCTTTGCCCGTAGTGTAGCGCGATCATAATCAGAGATATAGCAAACTAAGCCTCGACCTCTCAGCGATCGGCAAATTTGATTGATCCCGTCTACCTCTGGATGTAAAATTTCCAATCCTTTCAAAACTTGAACTTTTGCTAATCTTGCGATATCGCCTATATCTTCATTTATATAAAATTTCCAATCTTCACGCACATCTCGATAACCAGTTAATTTGAGATAACAAAGCACATCCTTAAATCTACTTCTCATCGCATTTGCCATTTTTGCTCTTTGAATAAATTCATCCTCTTCCATCCATTCAAAAGTAAAATTACTCAGGATGCCCTGTAAGTTATAGGTTTTAAAGCGATCGCAATCTGGCTCATTAGGATTGGTTAGATCGTAAATAGCACAATCTAATTGACTGCTACCTCGAAAGCTCCGAGCCTCATCAATAACTTTGGATCTGCCATCATTTTTTAGTTCGCCAATATGCCCATATTGCTGTTTAAGCTTAATTCCTAGAGCATTTTGGATGTCTTTGCCAAACCCATCAGCAGCTTCAGGATAAGTTTGTGACATTCTTTTTAATTCAGAAAAAACAAAAGCAGATTGAATCCCACCCCAGCGTTTTGGATATTCTGTAAATTCATTGATAAACGGATAGGCTTGACGAATTGCATCATTAAAAGTTGGACGTTCATAGGTTTCACCATCAGTTAAAGGCTTAGACTCTAACTCAAACAACCGTGAAAGAATGAAATGTGGTAACAGCGCATAAGCTTGATATGCTGAGAATCCCTCATGTCTTCCCAATCGTCCTAATCGCTGTACAAAATTCCCACCATCCGCCGCTTCAAAAATTAGAAAATTGATCTTGAAATCGACACCCACATCGATAGTCGATGTACCAATCAAGAGATCGGCTTCTTCAACCGATGAAGCTTTTTCGGATTCTCCTGTTAGACCCGTATTTTCTCTAACTTCTAGCCCATGCCTCTTAAACAGTGGTTTTAAAGCAACAGTTAGCTTCTTAACTGCGGCGATCGAATTAAGGATGATTGCCCCTTTACTTTGAGGATGATCCAGAAAAAACTGCAATATTATACTTTCTGCATTTTCCAAAATCCATTCATAGCTTGATCGTAAGCTTGGCTCTAAGTTACACGGGAAAGTGAGATTAATAGACTGGTTAATCTGTCTCCATAGCCCTGAATTATTTGGACTATCATAACAATAAGCCCCATGACTCAAGGGATTTATCCAAACATATTTCATTCCTGATTTAGTCAGAAACTCCTGTAGCATTTCGCTAGGCGTAGCAGAGAGAAATAAAAACTTACGTTTTCCTCCTGTATGTTGCATTAAAAGTATTGAATTTAAGATACTTGCAATTTGAGGTGATGAGAAAATGTGAAATTCATCAAATACAAAAAGTTTGTAGTTGTCGTCAATTCTTTTGAATACTTTATCTGGATTATCCCCTTTCCCTTGGGCATTCCGCCTTAAATAACGAAAGTCATGGATGTAATGAAAAATATCTGGATTTGTTAGCAAAATCTCTGAGTTATCAACCCGATTTAGCAAACCTGACTGTTTAGAAGGTAAATTATTTGTCTCAATAAAATCTTCCAAAGTAGTCGCATTTAATCGATAAATCTGTGGATCATATCTAGGATTAAACTTAGTTTTATAGGACTGAACCTGCTTTTCTTGATCTCTCGCAAGCTCATTAGTTGGATACATTGCAAGTGTGTAATTTTTACCAGTCATAGCGGATAAATAAGCCGCTAAGCTCTTACCATCACCAGTCATGGCA
>NZ_JAAVJL010000005.1 GCF_012863495.1 Pseudanabaena yagii GIHE-NHR1 | reverse complement strand
TTTAGACAAAATAGGGAAGTTCTAGATCATGAGTGCCAATTTCTCGGAAAAAGATCCTGTCCTCAAATTTGTCACGTTCTTCCCCTTGTAGGGTTAAATCGACTTTAATACTGATCAGTTGGGTCATCCGATCGCTTGGGTTAGTAAGGTTTAATGCCTTGGTAATCATATCGGCGGGAATACGCGCCGCAATATAACGGTTATTTGCCTTACTATTCCAATGCCTCGCAAAAGGATTGTCATAGCTGGCAAGAAAGCGTTCAATCGGTTGATAGGTGTCCCCGATTTTGATCGAAAGCCCAGTATGTAAACATCCATTCCAACCAGCATTATGTTCAATCAGATACAACAACTTATCCCGGCTAGAAGGAACAACGGGAACTCTAATTTCGTAAGCCATGAGATTATCGAAGCACGCTAAGATATCACCGTTATAATCTTGCTTGTCCCATGGCACAGGATCTCCTTGATTTACGCGATCTGCCCAGTGATAACCTAGTGCCGATTGAGTTGCATGACCCCATGGATTTTGGCTAAAGGCAACCCCTGATAGCATAAACCACTTTCCATTATCACCTTTATGAATTAGCTTCACTTGCCCCGACTGCCCCACAGGAATTGGTAGCCAATGGTGATAGGGTCGAGATGAGTCCCCCAGTGACCCATCTGGACAATAGCAATTGCCATTTCTGAGTCCTCCCGTCCAATTACCCAAATTTCGGAATACTTGACCATCTGCGGAAAACTGAGCATTCACAATATGCCACTCGTGAGCATTGGCGAGCCTCACCCAAACAGTGTCGTAGCCAGAGGGAATCTTAACGATTGCGCCTCCACTGTCCTCTTTACCTACGCCATAACGAATCGCCTCACGCCACCCATAAATCCCTTTTACTTTCCAAGTTGTATTGTCATAGGAGGCATTAGGGAGATCATTTGACTTAGTGATCACTCCTGCCTTTTCAGCAGCAAAAATATCTTGATATATTGTCGGATTTTGGGGATCAGTGGAACCAGCAGGATACATCCGATGTCGCATCGGGTTTATTATCTCCAGATGTTTAGCCCGAAGAGCTTCATGGACGATGACTTTTCCAGTAGTCCGTTCGACAGTCAAACGAGGATTTTCAACTCCATCCTCCGAAGCCAGTAATCTTAGAAGGGCTGTTGGATCTTTGGCTTCTTCTGAACCCTTAATCTTCCAACCCACCATTTTGCCATCTTTCTCAGCGAGACGAACGGGGGGGGCTTCTCCCGTAGGTTTACCTGCATTAGCTAGAGCTGCCGCGATATGGTCTTTGACCGCCCTTTCTGAGGGGATGACATTAGAGCGATCTGCTCCTGCGGGAATGCTCTGGGAAATCCCTTCAATGAGAGTATCACCCAATTGCAACGTACCTGCTACCGTCAAATTACCTTTAATGCCCAAGTCCTTTCCATCACTGCGGAGGGTGATACCTTCATCAGATCCAGGAAGACGCACGCCCGAATATTGACGCACACTTGAATCAATGATTACTTGGTTATTTTCCAGCATCACCTTTGCCAAAGTGATAGTTTTGGCATCATCGGATTGAATAGCCTCTAAGGTGATTAGAGGGGTTTCTTCAAAGCGAGTATAACTATCAGGAATTTCTGGTTGCTGTAATAGTTTAGGTTCTTGGTGATAGCGGAAACATAACCAGCCCAAACTGTTGATTTTTCTAGTTACCGCTTCTGTGAGAATGATTAAATTGCCTTCTCCGTCAATGGCGGTTCCTGACTTAATGATTACCTCAGGCTGACCTGCAATCGCTTCTACCTCAAGCCCTTCAACAATCCCTGCTAAATGTAAACGACTGTTGACATAGCGCTGGCGATCGCTCAGATAGCGATGAGCCAGTTCAAAATCTTCATCTAATAAATACTGTCCAGGAAAATAGTTAGGACGTTGGAGCGCAAAATTAACCCAATCTTGTTGTGATGACATAATTTGACATAAAGAGATGGTTATTAACAGATAGTCAGATAACTCTTTAAGATTTACTTAGTAAAGAGAAGAATCTCTATGTAACTAAATTTTTTCGTTAATTAGTCTTAACTAATATTAGGAAACAAATATTAGCAACTGCAATCAAAATCTGAAATTTAGACCCTCAAGATCAAGCGAATAAGTAAGCAACTAATTTCACATAAAGGTCAAGCCTTGCCATCATTATCCTGCAAGAAAAAGGATGGAGAATGAGAAATTTAAATAACTCTATATATCACTATTAATACTAAGTCCTGAAAATTATTTTGTCATCATCAAAACTAGCATAAGAAAAACTTACCTAACAGATATTCTGTTAAGGAGAATCTCTATAATATATATAGAAACAACAAAAAGATTTGTAAATAACTGTTGTAAGACTCTTCTAGTCATACTAAATGATGAGTAGATTTACCTCAACAGCACAGTTATATGCAATGATCTTAGAAAGAGCTGTTGACTGCGATTTTGAGATTATGAACTAACACAAGGTATAGCTGCTCATCTAAATTCTCAGTCAAGGACAATCCCCCCATGGGTGACCTTGAGACTCATACTAAAAAGCAAATTTTTAATGTGAGCTTGTTAATATCCAAAATTTCTGAATTGAGTATATCATGGAAGACAACTAAATCTAACTTTTAGTAATTAATTTAAAAAATATTTAATAAATGGAACCCAAAATAATAGAAGTTATCTCTGCTAGTGTATCGCTCAATCTTTTCAATCTTGCTGCACCGCCTGTAAGTAGTGATGTGGTTCGGCTACGGCATCTGAACCACCAACAACGATTGGGCGATCGCTCTTCGCTAAATGTTCAATGAGGAGGCAACTGACTTGACGATCTTGAGAGAAATTTACAGTAATCCCCCAAGCATCGAAAGCCTGTGGATCAAGAGCAAAGATATCTCCACCTACAAAGGTTTTCCGCAGAGTCATCCCTTTCCAAAAAATCTGACCAAATTCCTCACTATAATCACCATCTCTGAGATTGACTAAGCGGGCATCGAATCCTCCTGCTTGCAAATCAGCTATTAGAACCTGTTTACTGATTAAAGACCGATGTCTATATAGAGAAGTCCAATTTTTCCCTTCTCCATAATATAGCCCTGTCGCTGGAACTTCTATTAATCCAATGGTTGGTTGCTTCTTGTTCATCATCAAAAACAAAAACTAAATTTTTAACTAACTAAACTATGGCAAAAATGGCAAAAAGCACCATTTTTGATTAATTTATACGCATAGCAAAAACACCAATAATTGCCATTACAGAATTAGGCTCACGATCTTTATCAGATCATCGCTGGTCAATATATTTATATTTTTATCAGCATGAAATATGCGTTAAATTGCATATCCCCCACTAGCTGATTAATGCAAATTATCAATCAAAACTAAATAATTAGCCTAAATCAAATAAAAGAAAGCTGATTACTAGCTTTTTGATAGAGTTGCTTCAATCTATTTATAATATAAATTTAGATTCAATTATTTAGACTTTAAAAAAGTTAATACTTAGCAATTATCTAAAGAGTTGCATTACTAATTTAGTTGATTTTCTAATAGCATCTTTCGATCATGAAAAAACACCGATTGTATGATTAAGCTTTAAGCTCTCATTAATCTTTAGGCTTGTCAAAATTGTAATTTTAGATTAGACTTCAGTGACAAGATGTTTATAACATATAAGGATTAATTAAATCGTGGGGGCGATTATTATTGCGTTATTTTTATATTTTTTATTGAGAGTTAATGATGTATAGAGAATCACACCTTAAGGTTAAACTTCTATACATCACCAAATTATTGTCTTTCCCTAACATAAAGACTGGATTACCCGAAATTTAAATATCTATAACCAATGATTTTTAAGACATAAATAAATTATGTAGAGTTATGTTGTTTAGCAACATGACTCCATTTTGATTAAGCGCATTTATCTAAACAAGCTGCTTTATCGCATATACATCAACCATAGGAACTAAGCCGAGTATGACAGTTAAACATTTAAAGATTCTGCATCAACATAATAATCCCAATATTCATCAAACCTTTGAGAAAGATGGTCATGATGTTATTCAGGGATTAACTGCTACTCCCAAAACGCTTCCGCCTAAATACTTCTATGACGATCGCGGATCAGACATATTTGAGCAAATTTGCGAACTTCCTGAATATTACCCAACTCGTACTGAGGCATGGATTTTAAAGCAATATGCTGATGAAATTGCTGATATTACAGGTTCCTGTGAGTTAGTGGAATTAGGTAGTGGTAGTTCTACGAAGACCCATTATTTACTAAATGCCTACCAAAAAGTAGCGAAATCCTTAACAGAATCCATACCCGATGCCTTTAGTTATATTCCCATTGATGTCAGTGGTGGCATTCTCAAAACGACAGTCTTGGCTTTACAAGAAAAGTATCCCAATCTCACCCTTGAGGGCTTAATTGGTACATACGAAGAAGCTTTGCTGTATCTGGGGAAAAACCATGCGCGATCGCGGATGATTTTCTTCTTAGGTAGTTCCATTGGCAACTTTAACGAAGCCGAATCGAACGAATTCTTAAATAAGGTTTCCCATGCGTTAACCCAAGGTGATTATTTTCTGTTAGGAATTGATTTACAAAAGCCCAAAGACATTCTCGAAGACGCTTATAACGATAGTCAGGAAGTAACGGCTGCGTTTAATTTGAATATGCTTGCCCATTTGAATTGGCGCTTTCAAGGCGATTTTGATTTAAGTCTATTTAAGCATCAAGCCATTTATAACGAAGTCGATCATCAAATTGAAATGTATCTGCACGCACAAGTAGAACATCAAGCATCCTTAGATATTCTCGATCTCAAGGTGCAGTTTCAATCAGGTGAAAGCATTCTCACGGAGATTTCGCGAAAGTTTGATTTAGAGAAAGTGCAATCACAATTGCGATCGCAAGGTTTAGCAACCATCAAAATCTGGACAGATCCGCAACAATGGTTTGGCTTAGTGCTTTGTCAAGTGATCTAAAAGTGCTTGAAATTTACACGAATCAGTACTTTTACAAAGTATTTTAATTTAGAAAAACAATGCAGCCACCTAATTTACATGATTGCGATCGCCAAGAAATTCTTGCCTATTATCAACGGGCTTGGCAAATCGAAGACCAATTAATGAAAAGTTTAGTTAGTCCCGAAGCCTTCTATATCAATCCCGATCCTTTACGTAATTTATTGATCTTCTATTTAGGACATTCGGCAGTCTTTTACATCAATAAATTAATCCGAGTAGGATTAGTTACCGATCGCATCAATCCCCATTTTGAAAGGCTCTTTGAGATTGGAGTCGATCCCGAAAAGCCTGATGAAATTGAAAGCATTTTTGATAATCTGCGGCAAGCGGATGTGATGGCAGTATGGGCATATCGGCAGCAGGTCTATGACAGAATTAGCGAACTGATTCATAACTTAGCGATCGCTTTACCCATTAATCTAGAGCATCCCCTTTGGGCGCTCATGATGGCGATCGAGCATCAGTATATTCATATCGAAACCTCATCTATGCTAATTCGCCAATTGCCTGTCGATAAGCTGCAACGTCCTCAGGGTTGGGAATATACGCCCGCAAATGGTTATACCAAACCCAATGAGATGATCGAAATTGCGGGGGCAGCGATACGCTTCGGGAAGTCCCAAGACTCAAATATCTACGGTTGGGATATTGAATATGGCGATCGCACTGTCGATGTGGCAACCTTTCAGGCTAGTAAGTATCTGATTACTAACGCCGAATTTCTCGATTTTGTCAAAGATGGTGGCTATGAAAATCAAAACTATTGGCATGAGTCAGCATGGGCTTGGAAAATTCAGCATGATGTCCAGCATCCTAAGTTTTGGATTCCTGATGCTGATGGCTATAAATATCGTGCCATGTTTAATGAGATGGCGATGCCCTTTGATTTTCCTGTGGAGGTCAATCACCATGAAGCGATCGCCTATTGTCGCTGGAAAGGCAATCATACTCGCCTCATGACTGAAGCGGAATATTATCTGGCAACCTATGGCACAGAACCAAGCACATCGCAGACTCAGGAAAATTCTAGGTTTAATCTTAGTTTTAATCTCAACCTGAAGTTTGCTTCACCGAGTCCTGTAGGATATCTGGACTCAGCGAAAAGTCCGTCGGGTCTCTACGATCTACGCGGTAACGTTTGGGAATGGCTGAGTGACCATTTAACACCACTATCTGGCTATCAACCCCACTTTCTGTATGAGAACTACTCCGCACCATACTTCGATACCAAGCATAATATGATGGCAGGTGGCTCTTGGATTACCTGTGGCACTGAAGCTTGCCAATACTATCGCAACTGGTTCCGCCCTAACTTCTATCAACATGCAGGATTTAGAATTGCGGCGAACATTAAGTAATTCCTAAGTTATTGTGGGTCTTGTTTATTTCTCTGTCTATCTCCCAGACTTTATACACTTCACTTACACTCTCGGAGCTTAGTCAAGAACAAAACTCCAGATACTGCAATCGGTCTGTATCATCGCTCGGGTAATGTGTCACAATTGTTGGATATTCAAAGGGATTGAAACGAAAACTCATATCTGTTGATAAACAAACCAATGACAATATCATGCATCACAATGAACTTAGAAAAGCAAATCGTCTTTCTAGCTAAACGCTTAATCCTCGTTCTCAAAGTTAGATGTTTTCGTTCAATCTTCTGAGTATTTTTCTTGCCGATTAGGTGAGTGTGAGGATCAAGAATCCTTTCGTATGCACCCCATACATCGGTGAAAAAATGCTTGATTCCAAAAGGTTTTAGCAGATTCACCAGTGAGACAACTTTTCCTTTCTCCTATCATTGATGGCAGCATTACCTGCCCTTGACAGTGTTTTTCTATACTTTGGCAAAAATCATCTACTTCACAGAAGATTTGGGTGATATCCAAGTGCGATACGATATTTCCCATATTGCTGAGGCTTTTATTTCTTCAAACCTAGTCTCAGCTTTTCTTTTACTTTTGGCTATACCATCGAACTCAGGTTAACTAAAACAACGTCTGTTCTACGAATGCGGCAAACGGGAAAAATTGCTTCGTAGTTTTTCCCGTCTTCCACTGTTTGTATGGCGTTTTGTGCCACGCAAATGGTGTGGTTAAACTTACGATTTACAGTAGCTCAACTTAATTCAAACCCAGAACCAGAGTTTGTTTCACCCGCTACGCGGGTGAAACAAACTCTGGTTCTGGGTTTTTAGTTTACTTATATCTAGCTACTTAACCTAGTAAGTAATTCCAAAACTAAAAATGGCTACGCCATTTTTAGTTTTGGAATTACTTTACAAGCTTATCCATATTTTTGGAAATCCCAGCTATATAAGCATCCATATTATGATCGTTGATGCCATCGGTTCCCTTTTCTCCTAAGGCTTCGAGCCTGCCGTGAAAGTTATCTAGTAAGCGAGTCCAAATAGATAAATCATCATAAAGGATTTTTGCCTTATCAAAGTACAGAAAGTAACCACAGTCAGCATAGCCAATAGTCCGTAGAGGCACACGGGGAACAACATCATTATTGTTGACAAACCGAAAATAACGCTTTGCCATTTCTTTATTCATTGACTCAGCAAACTTTTTGTCGCCAACGCGCGGCTGACCAAAGTTATATAGACCAGATACAGGATAGGAAAACTCTAACATTTTGGCAACGCCAAGGGTCGCTAAGGCTGCCCCCAGACTATGCCCTGTAAACCAGATAGTTTGATTGTTGTCCTGAAACTGGCGAATGATTGTAAAGATTTCTCGCCAAGCTGCGTCGAGCGATCGAATAAAGCCCCCATGAACATTGCCTAGAGCATGATAAACCTGCATTAGCCTAATGTCTGAAAGAATGTCTTGTAGCTTACTAGGCTCAGTACCACGAAAGGAAACAATGATCTTATGACTGTCGCCAGCCACAAAAGCTTGAGTTCCACTTGACTGAATATTCACAAATTGAAACTTGTTTGTTTGCAATTGTTTACTGACTTCAGCTTGCGCTAATGGAGCATCTAAATAAGCCCACTTTGCACAATAGGCAAGCGCCAGAGCATTGTTAGGACTATATTTAACAGAATCATAATCGAATAATAGTGCCATTGTGATGAAGTTATGGTTAAAGCTGCAAAATCAAAAAAGAACTGTTGGTGATAGTATTTTGATTTTCAAATGAGTCCCAACTCATTTGAAAATCAAAATATAAATAGAATCAGGTTGCCTAAGTCAAAATGAAATCTGCAATACAGATTATTCAAAAGACAAGGTATGCTGAGGCGATCGCTTCAATTCTATAATGGAAGCAATTAGGGGTACGGGTACAACGAGAACGCTATAAAAACTAGCTAGTGATTTGAAAAATTCTCTCTGTCCAGCATTGTTGATCAAATCTAAGACTGGATGACCTAAAGCACTGGCAAGTCCAATTCCCACATACAAGACCGTAACCACAAAAAGTAATGCTAAATAGCCTACAGCAATGATCGCATTATTTTTGAATGGTAATGCTTTGACAGCATAGAAGTAGAGGATATTCTCAAAGGCAACTAAGAATAGTAATACCTGAAAACCAATATAGGGAATGTAATGATTTAGGAAGTTTACTTCTGGATTCCATACAAAAACAATCCGAAACCAAACTGTTAGCAAAAGCTCAATGGGTAGTAAGACTGCGGCAAGAATGTAAGTATATTTTGGTACTTTTTTTTCGCGGTAAGCATCCTGAATTCTCAAAAAGTTGAAAATCACATAGAAAATGAAGGGAACTTCCCAAAGGGGTAGCAACATTGCTGAAACTGTTCGACTTGGTTCATGATCTAATGCATTACAAGCATGATTAAAACCAAATAGCTTATAAATAGCAGTGGTATGTGGATCGACAGTAACAAACTTGTCCGTCAAAACATTTCCTACTACTAAGATAAGGATTAGAGCAATATAGGAAAGAATTCTTAGAATTTCTGGATTGAATGTCAGTTTGAAAGAGTAATTAGGAGTTGTCGATGCATTAGAGGTATCGGCATTCATAGTGTTCAAAGTCAATAGGGTTTATTGATTAATCTGATTGATTAGAAATTACAGCGCTTTGCGCTTACTTAAAACCCAAAAATATTTTTAAAAGTGGCGCTTCGCGCCACTTTTAAAAATATTTTTGTACTACTCAAAGCCTCAATACGCTGTATCTATTTCTAGGTACTGGTCATCTAAAACATGATCGACGTATTTCTGCCTTTGTTATCGTCTTGAAATGGAAGTTTAAGCACCCATCCCTCATTAGCTGACCAATGCCAATTTGATGCATGTAGTATTTCTAAATAAGTTGTGAGTGGCTTCGACTTCGCTCATCCATTCATAAACCATATAGGATTTCTATAGACATTATGGAAATTAAAGCAGAGTAAATGCTATCTCTAAGGTAGCAACTCTCTTTATGAGAAATTAACAAGTATTAGGATGAAGAAGTTCTAAGCCATCAAGCTTAAAAATCAGAAAATGCTCCCACGAGTCAATGCAAAGGTAGCAAGTCAAGTGGGTAAGAGACTAAAATACTTCATCTATTCATTGACTATAGACACATCTTTCTTTGATTTGTAATGATTTCCTATTCCTAAACAATAATCTATCACATTTGATAGTGAAGTCAAGATTTTAAATTCATTTTTGCTATTAAAAAAAGTAACAATTTAAGGGTTTTCCCTAATAGGTAACTGATGTTACGTGGATAGAATTCCTACGATCATCTAAGTCTAGGGCTGGCACGGAGGCACAGCCCCTTGTATCTAGGAGGAAAGTTAAAGGATAAAATCTTTACTCAAATCCGAAAAAGCAAAAGCAGAGATAAACTCGAACAGCCCCTAGGGACACCAAGCCCGTATTGTAGATAGAGTCGTCTCTGCTTAAACAGTGGAAATAGATAAAGACTGGACAGTATCAGAGGTCATCCGATGGGTAAACCTGCATTCACAAGGATAGTTAAACTCCACTAATTGCTGTACTCGAAACTCTAGCAAGAAGCAAGGAAAACACGATGAACAATAGCAATGAAGTATGTGATGTTTTAGGAATAGATATCAGCAAAGCCAAATTTGATGTTGCTCTAATCCAAGGTAACGCCAAAATTAAGAGCAAAGTATTTGCCAACAATCCTGAAGGATTTGCTGAATTACAAGAATGGCTAAACCTTCAAAATGTGACAAACTTGCATAGTTGCATGGAAGCCACCAGCACTTATGGCAATGCTTTAGCTAGATTCTTAGTAGAAAGAGGATACAAAGTAAGTATCGTCAATCCATCATGTCCCAAAGCGTTTGGCAAGAGTGAATTAAGTCGCACAAAAACAGACCGTGCTGATGCCAAAGTTATTGCCAGATTTTGTGCTGCTTTAAAACCTGCACCATGGACACCACCACCATTAGAAATTGAGCAACTTCAAGCATTGGTGCATCGTTTAGATAGCTTAACCGCTATGCAGCAACAAGAGCAGAATCGTCTTACTACGGCTGACCCAATTTTGGTTGAGGCAATTACTGCCCACATTGATTTTCTCAAAGAGCAAATTGAGATGACCAAGAAATTGATCCGTCAGCACTTTGATCAACACCCTCATTTGAAATCGCAACGCAGGGTGGTTTCATTTTCGGAAAAGCAAGCAGGAAGGGAGAAGCAGAAAATTTAGAAGGAGGAAATCAGTAAGAATAAGAGCAGGAGAGAATATCAAAAACTTGATGAACCTGATTCGCGAGAACCCGTTGCCCCTGAGGAATCGTCCGAAAGCCAAGGCGACGAACAGTGGTCATGATAAAACAGTGAATAATTGCCCAAATAGTAGGAGCATTACCACCACGACGTAACCCCGTATCCTCTTGAAAAAGGACATCGCGCACCCAATGTAAGCGATTTTCAATGCCCCAGTGTAGGCGAATCGGGTCAAGAAACTGAGCCGCCTTGAGAGACAAGTCAGAAATATAACCAACTGATTCGACAAAAGGCTTGTCATCACGCCAGCCCTCGCGTTCCACATAAATCAAAGACTGTAGAGACGACCATTGTTTACGTAGGTGAGTCGGCGCAGGATAAACCCAAACGCGACGGCGCACTTGACGGCTATGAGATTTGTCAAACTCTTCAGCATAGCTAAGGGCTTCCGTGGTTTGATGTAAGTTATCCAAAATCTTGAGCAAATTCGGTTGATTATTTTTGAGCGCAATCAAATAATGCTGTTCCTGTTCAACAATTAATTTCACCGTATCTTTTTGGCAATGTAAGGCATCTAGGGTGAAAGAGGCTTTCTGCCCTTGTAAAGAGGTAATCACTTGTTTAACGACTTCGATTTCACTAATTTGTTTGTTTTCGGATACGGCAAGGGCTATTACTTCTCCCGTTTCATGGGTAAAGGCTGATACGGTACTGGTAAAGTTTTGCCTAGAATCAGTCTGATTGGAGACAGTACATTTGATGCTTTTTCCGTCCATCGCCAGCCATTGCCCTGATTCGCCTGTATAGCTATTTCTACACCACTCGTTAAATAGTTTAACTATTGGCTCAATTTCTACTCCTTGAATGACACGACGAAAGGTCGAATATGACGGGATTCGACTCTCTGGTGCTAGCTCTAGCCTTGTTTGTAGGGTTTGCCAATGTTTCTCACAGAAATCTGCTAAGGGTCGATATCCGTGATAATTACACAATACTCCCAGCAAGGTTAAGCACATGACTAGCCATAGTGGATGTCGCTTACCTTTACTTTTCCGATGGTCTGGGATCTGCTTTAATTGTTCTATAAAGTTCATGGTCTGGTTTTGCTTTTTGTTTAGCTCTTAACAGACCATTTTTTACTATTTTGGCTTTGCTGTTTTTCTGTAATCCCTTCTCACTATCACTTCCCGAAAATGAAACCACCCTGCTCATTTGAAATCGCAACGGGATTTATTGACTTCCATTCCTGGTATTGCTGAACTGACTGCAACTGTATTACTCGCAGAAATTCGTGATATTTCTGCCTTTGATACTGCTGATCAACTAGCCGCTTTTGCAGGTTTAACTCCCCGTGAGTTTTCTTCTGGTTCTTCGATTCATGGCAAACCACGTTTATCTAAAATTGGTAATTCGCGTTTGCGTAAAGCTCTATTTATGCCTGCGATTGTTGCTCGGCGTTATAATTCACCGATTGCTGCTTTCTGCGATCGCCTTACGGCTAAGGGTAAGTCCAAAATGTCTGTCATTGGCGCTGTCATGCACAAGCTGTTACGACAGGTCTTTGGCGTTCTCAAGTCTCAGCGTTCTTTCGACCCTAATTTTGTCCAAATTTCCTCTTGACTTTTTGTTGCTCAAGACAGTATCTACAAAAATCTAAATTATTGGAGTAGGGGCAATCCCCCCGTGGTTGCCCTGTCGTGCTAGCAACAAGAGATTCATCATCTGAGTTCCACGTAACATCAGTAGGTAATATAAAGTTAATGGCTAGATAATTTGCAATACAATAGAAGCTAGTCAATAAAAAATAATACTTACTTCTAATTGGACTAATTCATATCATAGATAAAATATTAAGGCTCAATAGGTAAATCGGGGAGGTAAAGCAAGTAAAGATTGCAGCAAAGCACTAAGCAAAGCTTTGCCCCTCCTTTGAGCATTATGAACAAACTCAAAGAAGCTCAAATACAAAGGTAACTTTTCTTGAGAAATACCACGATGAGGACGTAACCAAGAGCGCAAAAGCGACCAAAAGCCTTCCATCGTGTTGACATGAACTTCACAAAAGCCATCACCATCTTCATCTCTTGCATATTCTCCCGCGCCATGACAAACCGTTTTGTGAGCATAGCCCCAGTCTTGTAAAGGGTTATAGATAGCATACTCGTCAGTGTAAACCAAAGTACCAAGAGCAATTGTTGCTTTAATCAGAGATTCAATAGTCCGTTGTTGCACATTTTCTAACATCCGAATTACCACTTCACCACCGCGCTGAATCATGCCGAAGATGGGTGGTTTTTCTTTTTCGAGTGTCCCCCGCCCCCGAATCCCCTTGAGCCGATTACGCCTTCCTTGACGACCTTTTTTTTAACTTCTTCGGGTTTGCCCTTGTGTCCTGCTGTCACATATACCTCATCGCACTCGACTGCACCAGATAAATTTACTTCTGGCTTGCTTTGCTCAATACCTGCTCGCAATTGCGTGGTCATATCTTGCACCACATCCTTATCTAGGTCTAGTTCTTGGGCAATTTGTCGATTCGACAGATTCAATCCCATCAAGTATAGACACAATATCCACATCCGTAGTGGTTGATGGTGTCCTGAGAATATTGTGTCGGTTAGATCGTCAAAGTTAGCGTTGCAAGTTTTACACTGGTATCTTTGACGGGCTGGTTGGGTTTCATCTTTCCCTCGCTTGATCACCTCTAGGCTTTGGCATTTTGGACAGCATATTCCTCTTGTCCATCGCATCTGTCGCACTGTTTCATAACATTTTTCATCATCGATTAGATGGCTTAAATTCACACTCAGCATTGTGTTCGCTGCTTTTGGATTTTGCTACGATTTTAGCAATTTCTTCTTTGCTTTCACCTCCCCGATTTACCTATTGAGCCTTTCCCAAATAATTGTTAATTCTACATAATGAGGATTTCTATCTTCTATCATTTCCTATTTCTTGATTGTTTTACCTTCTTTTGAAAACAGAATGAGGGGTTAGATATTGAAAGGCAGAATAATTACAAAGTAAGGCATATATATCGTTTGTGAAGCGCTTGATACATATGCCTTACGACCTGTCTCATAGTTTCGGGGGATATTCAACTAGAGACATTCCTAAATATATACAAGGATAAATAATTATAATTGTGGCTATATCACTACAAAGATATCTACTATAGATATACTTATTCTCATGTATATGTAAAATCAATTAGAACAGAAAACTAGATCCTTAGCTGGAGACTGTAAGTTTTTTAGGGTTTAATTGGCAAATCCAACGAAAATCAGTAGTTTTAGCTTAAGTTAACACAAATTTTCTACAGTCTCTAACTTGTCAAGTCTATCAATCCTTTTCTTTTTCCTGTAGCTTCTGCAAAGATTATTTACTGAAAAACAATGCGTTTCTTTTTTTCAGATGATAACGTTGCTTAGTAGTCAGGATTGCAAATTTTTCCTCATTAGTACTCCTGTTAATTTCAGTGATGCTCACTTTCTGTTCTCTCGAAAGTTTTATTGCTTTCCAAGCCGAATTGCGATCGCCTTTTTCTAGTTCCGCAGTAAACTTCTCCAATTGTTCTGGGGTCAGTACTTCTTGAATCAGTTGCAATGCTTTTTCGTTCAGTGCTTTAAATTGTTGCTTTTGGTCATTGGTCAAATTAAGAGGATTTTGCTCTAGCATTTGATTTTGTGGTGTAACAACAGATGTTTTGGGGATAGAAGTTTGAGCAGAAATGATATTAGGAGTCAATACGGTTCCAGAAAAATCTACTGATATAATAGCGACTGCTAGAATCTGTTTAAAATGACAAAGCATAATAAGAAAATGAAGTTAACTTTAAAAAATTGATGTCTATAAACGTTGATCACTATGCCAACTTTATCTAGAATAAATGATTTATTTTAGAAAATTTGTGTAATTATTAGTAAATCTTTAATAGACATTACATGTAAATCTATTAAAGATTTACATGTTTCTATCGAGAAGCGCGAATCTCTAGGTCAATAAAATCATCGACTAAGTCCCATAGTCTGTCTATATCTTTTTTTATTTCTAGATCTTTAAAACAGTTCTTTGATAATCTCTTCTGAAGAGAGTTTAGGTAGATTGCGATTTCAAATTGTTCTAGAGAGATTATAGACTGTTGATAGAGATGATGGATCATCAAAATACTTGATATACTCTCTGTTGGTATCGGAGTTTGTTTTGTTAGTCTATCCATCAAGCTCTCAGCAAACTGCCAAAGGGATAGAAAAGCTAATCTATACTCACTAGCTAAAATTAGTTTAGAAACCTGATCTTTACAATTCAATATATATGATATAGATAGTTGAGAGTTGGACACATTTTTTTCTGCCATAGACAATTGATAATCTCCAGAAATGAGAAGCAGTCGTAAACCATTAAATTTATTAACTGTTTTGATTATTGAGTTGTATATATCAATAGATAAATTTTCATTGCTGTATTCTATCTCTACAGTAAAAAAATCTTTTTGAGATGTATTATTCATAAGCTATATATTTAGGGATTTAAAGGTCTATATATTGATTGCTAGAATGTATTTGTAAATTCAAACATTAACTTAACTAAACCCATTGCTGTATATGCACTTAGACTAAATTTATAGTAAATTACCAATTAATGCTTAAAAACTTTGCAAATGTAGTTAGCCAGAATTTTGTTAATTTTTTTACAGATACTTTCTATAAGATCTAAACCTCTGATTGAACCACAAGCGGAGTAACACATAGTCAGATGCAACAATCTCGTTTTGTCTCTGAGAAAGTTCACAGATAACATCTTAATCAGGGATCTCAAAACATTCTGTCATCAAGTATTTCCCTCTTGAGTCAGAGACTTCTATTAGGGATAAAGACGTTTTAAAATACTACTTGATTGAGAAATATAACGAAATAGACCTTATAAATTCCCACCAGATGAACCTCGACAAAGTAAATAATACTGCCTCATACGTGCATTGATAAACATCTAAATTGTTAGCAATTTAGTAGTACAAATATACTTTTCTAGCAAAGCTAGTAAGACTTTCTTATAGACAACTAGAATCATTTAATATTGCAGTCCTCATCCTATTCCAATAACTATAATAGTATAAGTTCTTTACTTTTGCAATCTTTTGTTTTTAATGATTTTTTGTTGAACATTAAATATCCTAAAAACCCGCATCTTCATTATTTTTTATTAGTAGATTGTTTTATCATCCTCTTTAAGGATAGACTTCACATAAAGTTTCTAGACTTTACACAATCTACCTTGCATTCTTTGCAGTACATTATTACAATACTTAGTTTAAGGATTAACCTTTACTTTGCATCACTACCCAACATAATAACTACTCCAGAAAAATTTTTATTAAGACGCTCTCTTTCGCGAATAGCATTACCTAAATCTCTATAAGAACGAACTTGAAGATAATATCGACCTCCAACGATTTTTTGAAAAGAATCAGAATTAATAATATTATTAGATTGTTTAAGATTTTTATTGTGTTCTAACGGAATGAGAACTTGATAGACTTTTTGTGTTTTAGTAGAAGACCGAGCAACTAATCGATTAGACAAATCTGAATTAGTATTTATTAAAGGATTAGAATCTGAAATCCAATTAGCATCTATTGATTGCACAGCAAAACCTTGACTACGTAAATTATTTGCAAGAATATTTGCAGTCTGTTGACTAGATAATGGGGCAGACAGAATTACATAGCGATTATTAAAAATTGCCCAAAAAGATGATTTCCCAGTCAACATTCTCACTTGTTGAATATCAAGGGCGGGATTTGCATTGACTTCGACCAGTAGAGCATTTGCTCGAAAACTTTTAGCAATCTCACTATTTTTACTTGAGAAAGAATGAATAACTGCATCTAGCCCCATTTTGCGGATTTGACTAACAAGGTATATAGATGCATTGACATCCTCAAAACTTCCTAAATAAGTCATTGAAGTCGTGAAATAACGACATGGAGAAACTGAAGTCGCTATAAATTCTGGTAATCGTGGTAGTTGATTGACAGGTCGATCTATGAAAACCGCATAGCGATCGCTGGCTAATTGCTGGCAGGTTTGAGAAGGAAATATATCATTATTTGTTGCTTGAGCAATGTCATTCAATCTCATGTTTGTGAAAAACAGACTGAATATGAATAACCATATAAATTTTAATGTGCTTGTGCCATACTTGCGTCTCTGACTTAACAGTTTCATATTGATGAAGCTATAGTATCAAATTGTTTCATTGGTAGAAATAAAGTTCATAAACTCGATAATATGAGATTCTTTAGTAATATTTACACTAGACTCTATAGACTGATTAGGTAAAATATACTAAAAAGATTTGAATACAATTACGATTATTAGGCAGGAAGATTTCGATTAAACCAAATAATGATCAAAGTCTACCTCCTATGTATTTAGTCCCAACTAGTTAGGATTTATGATTACAAATCTGCACTCAAAAGACTAAAATTATCTAAGCTTATATTTCTATTCCCTTATTTTAAAATGTATCACATAAATCCAAAGATTAGCAATATATTTTATTGATTAATATAAAACATTATAAACAGACAGATTTCAGGTTAGTGCGTTTTTGCTTGGTTAACCGCAAAAAGTTCGTATACCCAACAAGTATTTAATCTATATTTTTATGGTCATAAAAATATAGATTAAATACTACTCAATTATATGAATATATTTTTGCATTTATTTCTCTAAAAGAGATTGGATTGTTTGAAATAATTTCTTAATCTTAAATGGCTTGACTAAACATCTATCAACTCCTTGATTTAAGTAATGTTCGTGATCGCTAGGACTTGATAGAGCGATTACTGGGATATCTGAGTAATCCTGTAAACGAATTTGCTTAATTATTTCTAAGTCATTAATATCCTGTATTTCCAGATTGATAATTACTACATCTGGACGAATGCGCGTGATGATATCCATCACTTGTTGATGATCATCGGAATAAGTGATAACTTTAATATTGTCTAGCTTCTAAGTAGGATGCAACTGTAAAAAAAATCACATGTCTTCTTTTCTAAGAGTAAAATTATTAGAGGTTCGATGAATTTGTCTATGCTTAAGCTTTCATCCGTAGATACATCTAGCAACAAATTCTTAGGATTTTGGGATATAGTTGTGTAATGAAGCTTAACTTTAAATTGGTTCCTGTGCCTACTTCACTCAAAACACGGCACTGGGCAGTTAAATCGTGAGGGAGTGAAAGCCTCTTGAGGATAGTAATTCCAGCATAGAAAGCGGTCGATGATATAGCCCGATCGCCATAACTGGGGTCTTGTTCTTCCCTAAGCTCACATGAGGTCTTACCCAGTTGAGAACTAATCGTTGTACTGTAACTGCTCGTTGCAATCCCTCATTATTCTTAGCATACAGGTTTTGTCTACGACGATAAGCGCTACACCTTCTTCTCAAAGCACTGTTATTATATTAGCTTCATTATGATTAGCATGAACGTCACTCTTGTTGCTAATAGCAGTATAAGGATGTACTGGTTTTACCCATTCGACACGATGATTGCCCTGTGAACCCTTGATTTTGATGGCAACCTCCAATCCATGTCTCCATACCTTCCGATGTCCATACTCACGGCTTACTTCGGTGGATTTGAGGTATACACTTGCCATTTGCCACAGTTGTTGGGCATAACGTCTTTCTCCATCCGTAAACCATCGGATATATTGATTCGTCTTTGCCCATTGCCATGCTGTTTTCGTTGCTTTCGTAAATAGCTCAGTATTTTTGAGTCCTGCCTTTGCTTCAATCCAATAACGACTGTTGCGTTCGATGAATGTTACTGTCCATCCTTTAGGTTCACTGGGGGGAAGGCTTGCCGTGAGCGCCAGTCGAATGGTTCTCGCCAACGCGAGTATAGACTTCATCTCCTTCTATTGTAATATCTCCTCCTGCTGGGGCGGATGGACTCCATTGCTGTGACTGTGCTGCCAATTTTTGCTCCCATCTCATGATGCTGACATGGGATTTTTCCAGTACTCTCCCTCTGGCTCTGATTCCCATCCCTTCACTCCTCATCTTCATTGCTAGGGACACTACACTTGCTGGTGTTCTCAGTCTTGACATTGGTGTTCCTGTCCTTTCGCTAAATCTCTTGCCGCATCCTTTACACAAATAGTTCTGGATGGCTTTGCCATCTTGGTGGTGATGTTTGCCGTTTTTGATAATCTTTTCACTTTGGCAGTGGGGACATTCCATAGCTTTCTCCTTGACTCTGCCTCTATTTTCTCATACCACTATTTCAATGACCAGTGCCGAGAATCCACACCAAGATTTTTCTTAATACCATTAGTAGCTTCGTAGGAGCAGAAACCTTTGGAATCAATACTTACATTACTGTAGGAACAGTACCCGTTAATACGCTCTCATCCCTTCTATTGATCGGCCTTTATCTTGATTGGTAATGGACTGTAAAGTAGCCATCCCATTATTTAGAATCATCTTCAAATTTTGGGAGACTTGAGAACAGTTAGCACTAGAATCCACCAAGGTACTCGCAGATCGGGAATGAACTTAGCTTTGCTTTTAATCATTGGTAAACCTTGTGCTAATAAAAACCTGAGAGAGCGTAAAGAAACAGGAAGATATTGATATTCATCAACTATTCCATAGTTCGCAGCCAGTTCTGCCACAATCTGAACTTTACCAGTTCGCCGCATCAGGGCTGAATCATTACATAGCGCAGCAATTACTCTACCCACAAATAAAGGAGTTTCCCAATTAAACTTATCCGCGATCGCTGCAACACCAAGATTACTCTCATTATCCTCAAGGTTGTCATCAGCCAACTGGTGAAACTGCTCAGTACCGACAATCCCCGGCCAAAGTGAAATCGAAGCAACATTAAAGGGCTTGAGTTCGATCGCCATCTCAGCCGCAAGGCGATCGCAAGCATATTTACCAGTACCATAGGCAACGCCAAAGATTGGAGCCAATCCACCCCAAGAAGAAATCGTCACGATAAGCCTTGTTTGCTTTGGTTCATCATCTTTGCAGCAAAATGACTTGCCACATAATGACTTCGCAAACCGACTTGATTGCAAGCATCCCAAAGACTGAGATCTGCTTCCCAAAATGGTTTACCATTGGCAGCAATTAGCGATCGCACACCACCATAAGCATTATTCACCAAGAGATCTAATTGTCCATTTTGTTCGCGATCGATTTGCTCAAATAGAGTCTTAATTTGTTCATCATCACGATGATCAACGGAAACAGCAATACAGGTTCCGCCTGCTTTTTCGACTGCGGATTGCGTCTCTAATAAACTACCCAAAATAGAACCTGTAGAATCATCAACTTGAACACTACGTCCCGTGATATAAACCAATGCACCCGCTTCACCCAAAGCAATGGCAATACCTTTACCAATTCCCCTTGATGCGCCTGTTACTAATGCAACTTTCCCTTTCAAATCTCCTGCCATGAAATATTATCTCTATTGTGTGAACTACTTTACAAGTATCGCTTACTAATGAATGGGTGATCGGCATCACTAACTTTTAGAATTTTTTAACTTTTTCTTAGCCCCATTTCTATTAGTAGCTATGGGAAAATCAGAATAGTCCCAATGAAATACTTCAATCATCTAATTGAAAACCTTATGTAAATCGAAATTGAGAAGATGATAAGTAATGGATTGGTGAAAGTTCTCAAACACTCTTGAGAATGATTTATTCATTGTCAAAGGACATAATTACATAAAACATTTTAGTCAAAGAAATTAACAAATAATTGTCCGACAAAGCAATGAATAGTATTCCAGAATACCTAAAAACTTAACTTAGATTCATTGATATCAGCTAAACAAGTAGACTTTGAGCCAAACTTTACAAAATGTTATTTGAAACATGGAAAGACTAAAAATCACCCTCACCATAGCCGATTATCGTCACTGTGTAGCTCTTTGCTTGAGAGGTCATAGCCATGCCTCAACGATCAATCGCGCACAGGTATTACTAGCCTTACATGACGGTGTAGATATCTCCGAAGTAATGCGAGTGCTGCGGGTTAAAAGAACTCGTCTCTGGCGATTGCGGAAGCAATATCTGCAAGGTGGCTTAAACGATGCCTTAGCAGATCGGCGGCGGCGATCATGATGTTTCAAATACAGCCTAAATTGACTGTGGATATAGGATTCGATTCTTGACGGAAAAAGAATTAGAGATCAGAATGCTCTTAAAAGCAGAGCTCCAAAGGCAAGGAGATTACCTTGTTACTTACCTATAGCTCCTGTAGCGAAACACTATGAAAACCTATCTAAGTCATCCTATGAGAATTACCCATAGTCCCCACCGCAGCAACTTCCTCAACCAAATCCAAAATCCCCAATTAGCCGCTTTAACGGCTGCGATTGTGGGAATTGTCATCACCTTTACTTGCTCTAAAGGGATGTATCTCACGGCACTACTTGCCTTGATTGGCTTACTGTTAGCCTTCCCGAAAGTATTGCTGATGCTCTATGGCAAATTCGAGCAACTGATTCGGCATTACAAATACAGTCCCGTTTTATTACTGGGCATAGCCATTGGCTTCCTGATTGGTTTACTGTTGATTTTTACAGTGGAGCCAGCCCAAGCCCAGTTTTTTAATAAAACCCAGACATGGATGACCAGTGCAATTCCTGGAATAAACACAGGACTGGTTGCCCTAATCTTCAACGTGTTGCGAGCCTTGTTTGTGATCTATCTAGGCATTGGACTGGTGAAGGTGATTCAATCAGCCAGAAATGATGATGATTGGCAGCAAATGGCGAGAACTCCGTTGATTTTGGTAGTGACGGTGACGATGGGCGACATTTTGGCAGGCATTATCACAGGTGCAGCCTAAAGCTATGGCAGAAGAGTACAAATTCCGTAAGGTCAATGCCATTCTGGGTGCAAGTCCTAAGATTGGTCCTTTTCCCACTGAGTTAATTATTCCTTGGGCAATCATCAGTTTTACCATATTCATGATTTGCTATGTGGTGCTGAATCTGCCTTGGTTGTGGGTATTGCTAATTGTGGCTTGGGGTGATGCGACATGGTGGATCTTGACAGGTTCAAAACCCTATCGATTTTTATCAAAGTTTATCCCTGTGCCGCGATGGACGCGAGGCGTTTATCAGTACAGGGGGATGCGTAAGCAGGAGGCAAAGAAATATGCAGAGCGTTAAGCAGAAAAGATATCGCCATTTTGAAAAAGAGCTAGCCGTAGAATGTCTGCTCAAGTTCGAGCTACGCGGTCGTGCTGTCAGTTGCTTTTTGCTCAAGCAAGGTCAATCGTCATTAGAGTCATTGCAGTTTGTATTTGGCTGGGAGTCGAAGGGGATTCACACAACGCTATCAACTGAGCAGGAGGAATCGCTCTTTGAAGCGATTCAGTCAGGGTTAAAAGATATTCCTGACGGCGAAAAGCTGACGGTACATTTTGGTTCGGTTAGCTCCGACAGCGATCGCCAAAATCAATTGCAAGAACTCTACGAACAAGCGGATACGCCGCAGCTCAAGTTTCTAGTGATGGGTGAAAAGCAAAGGGTACAGGAGTTAGCAAAGTCAGGACTACGCAAACCAAAGTTCTTGAGACTCTATGCCACTTATACCCTACGTGGTTCCACGACTGGAGGTAATGATGTGCTGGAAAAAGCACTGGCTTGGATACAGAGGCTATCGCAGCAATTGATGGGTCAAGAAAAGGAAATCGAGCAGGAGCGTCATGAGATTGCCTTTGCCAAGGCATTTACCGATGGCTTCTTGAACTGGGAACAAATTCTGGTTAATCGCATGGGTTTAGACCTGCGTCCCTTGACTGAGCATGAACTCTGGGAGCATCTCTGGCGGCAATTTAACAGCAGCAACCCACCTGCGATTCCCCAATTGTTGGTGATGTCTGAGCGTGGTGTGGAAGAGCGCATCAATACGCAGGTGCATCTGAAAACATTATTGCTAGAGCGTCCCGATTCGATTCCCTTTGCCGACAATGGTTTCGTGCATCTCAAGGGTGAATATATCGGCGTACTCACCTTCATGGATAAACCAGGGGGTTGGGTATCCAAGGGTAAACAGATGCGCTATCTCTGGGAGGCGATCGCCCGTGACTCAGTGGCAAATACGGAAGTATTTTGTCAGTTCACAAGAGCCAATGAAACCATTGTCAAAGCGAATATGCAACGGGTTACGAAGCAAAGCATTGTCTCGCAAGAGCAGTCTGCTTCCTTGAATAACATCAACGTCAATGCGTCGCTAAAACAGCAAAAAGCAGTCAAGGCTCAAGAAGCTCTTTATGAGGGAGCCATGCCCATTAACGTGGCGGTAGCTGTCTTAATTCGTCGTCCTAATTTGATTGCTCTTGATGATGCTTGTCGCTATTTTTGCAGTTGCTTCCAACGTCCTGCATGGGTAGAACGCGAAACTGAATATGCATGGCTAATGTGGAAACAAACTCTACCAGTGACTGTGGGTAATTTGCTAGCTCAACCCTTCCCCCGTCGTCATGTTTATTTGTCTGATGAGGCAGTTGCTTTTACTGGTTGTGTGATGCCCAGATCGGTCGATGAGACTGGCTTTGAACTGATTACCGAAGAAGGTGGAATGCCTTTATATATCGACGTGCGAAAGCATCGCAATATTGGTATTTTTGCAACCACCCGTGCAGGTAAGTCGGTATTGGTATCGGCGATTTTGTCTCAAGCCCTATGCCAAGAACAGCAAATTGTGGCTCTCGATTTCCCAAAACCTGATGGCACGAGTACGTTTACGGACTATACCCATTTCATTGGCGAATTGGGAGCCTATTTCGACATTAGTAAAGAGTCATCGAATTTGCTGGAATTACCAGATCTACGTGCTTTCGATACTGAACAAGCAGAGGAACGGCTGCGAGATTTCAAATCCTTTGTGGAATCGGCGCTGATGACAATGGTGTTCGGGGCAAGTCAGCATGACCTCTCCTCATCGGAAAGGCAACTGCGGCAATTGATCAGGGCTTTGTTAGTGCCTGTGGTCAATGCTTTTTTTGACGATCTGCAAATTAAAGCTCGATATGACAAAGCGATCGCTGATGGATTCGGTACAGAAGCATGGAGCAATATGCCCACACTGTCGGATTTTCTCGATTACTTTCTGACAGAGGGCAAAGCGAATATTACCTCCGATGTTGCCGATAGCGAACAGATCGATCAGGCGACGAATCAAATTGTGATTCAACTGCGATTTTGGCTTAATTCCCGAATCGGTCGCGCCATTTCCCGTCCATCCACTTTTCGTAGTGATGCGAGATTGTTGGTGTTTGCCCTACGAAACCTATCGGAAGCAGAGGATGCGGCGATTTTAGCTTTATCAGCATATTCCGCCGCCCTAAGACGCGCTTTATCCTCACCTGCCAGCATCCTATTCATTGATGAAGCACCAATTTTATTTGAATATCCCACGATCTCAGAAATGGTGGCGCGGCTCTGTGCCAATGGAGCCAAAGCAGGAATCAAGGTAATTATTTCCGCACAAGACCCCGACACGATCGCTAGATCTCCCTCTGCGCCAAAAATCCTGCAAAATCTATCCACCAGATTAATCGGTCGCATCCAACCTTCGGCAGTGGATAGCTTTGTCAGCATCCTCAAATATCCCAGAGAGGTGATTGCCCAGAATGCGGAGGAGCGGTTCTTCCCGAAACGTGAGGCGATCTATTCGCAATGGCTGCTGGATGACGCGGGTATTTATACCTTCGTGCGCTTTTTCCCTAGCTATATCCAACTGGGCGTAGTGGCAAACAATCCTATCTGCTAAAGGCGATCGCTATTATTATCTTCCTCTTCAAATGCGCCAAGAGCGTCATCGAATTTGTTGATAATGTCGAGGAATTGCGATACAACGCGATCAAAGATTTTTTTGCGCTCTAATAGTTTGGGCTTTTCGTTACAGGCGTTTAGAACTGTATCGCGTAACGGTTCTTTGCCAGTAAATTTGTAGTCGGCGATCATTTGGTTGACGGCTTCAGGTTTTAAATTTTCCTTAGAGCAGAGTTGCTGAATCGCGACCATACGTTCTTGATTCCAGAAGTTCTGAAATACGGTGGCGATCGCATCTTCTGGCTTAATTGTGGGCATTCGCTCATCAATGAATTTTTCAATGAGATCGCGTTTGCTGCGTAACTGGACTTCTTGCCCAACAAGTTCGAGAATAGCCTCTTTTCTCTTCTGATAGTCTTCTTCAGTGGTTTTGGTGTTTTGACGGAGTTCAGCTAGGAGTTTGAGAATGTAGGAGACGTTGATTTCATCGCGCTGTATGAGTTCTAGTTCAAAATCAACTTCTTCAATGAGAGATTTATCTTCTTCCTCTTTGCGCGATCGCGTTTTGTCGTGGATGTCGAGATACTTGCTCTTATAATCATCAAAGGTCTGTTCGTTCATGTTGAGGGCAGTAAAATCAAACTCGGTGAAGGATTTACTAACGTTTAGTAAACGGATGAGATTACGAAAGGCTTTGACAAATTTAACTTGGTCGTCTTCGCTGATGAGTTTGTTAACATCGTTGGGGATAGAGGCGATCGCTCTTAATTCCTGCACGCCTTTGTTAAACTCTTCGATGTAATGTTCGTAGGGTTCGATAAAGATCTCTTCATTGGCGTTAGGATCGGAAAAGAGAGCGACGGCTTGATCGGTGTTGTCTTTGAGGTTGCGGAAGCAGACGATATTGCCTTGGGATTTGAGTTCGCCTAAAATGCGATTGGTGCGGGAATAGGCTTGAATTAGTCCGTGATACTGGAGATTTTTATCGACATAAAGTGTGTTGAGCTTTTTGACATCGAAGCCCGTGAGAAACATATTGACGACTAACAAAATATCAGCACGTTCGCTATCTTGAGCATTTTCCCGATCACGGTCTTTCATCCGTTTAGAGATGTCTTTGTAGTAGGTATAAAAGGCTTTGCTGTCTCTGGCAGAATGTTGAGTTTGATAGAGGGCATTGTAATCGGTGATAAATTCGGTGAGTTTGTCGCGACTGTGGGAATTGGCTTTTAAATCAGTTTTTAAATCAAAGTCGGGTTCACCAATTAAGCCGTTTGCGTCGTCGTCCTCTTCGTTAATGCTGGGGGTGAAGATCGTCACGATTCGCAAGTCATGTAAACCCTGTTTTTGTTTGTTTTTAAAGGTTTCGTAATAAGTTAGTAAGCTATCAATATTACTGACGCAAAGGATCGCAGAGAATTTTTTATTGTGGGTTTTGCGGTTATGGTTGGCGATGATCCAATCAACGATTAGGGAAATGCGATCAGGGTTTTCAAAAAATTCGCGATCGAGTTTGGGTTCGGTGATGAGGCTGCCGTCTTTGCGCTTAATTTTCCCCCAATATTCAACGGAGAATTTAAGCACGTTTTCATCGGCGATCGCATTGGTGATCACATACCTATGCAAGCATTCTTCAAATAAATCTTTAGTGGTGCGTTTGCCATAAGCATTGCTGGCGGAGTTGTCAGCGAAAATGGGTGTACCAGTGAAGCCGAACATTTGGGCGTTGGGGAAAAATTTGACAATATTTTTGTGGGTTTCGCCAAATTGGGAGCGATGACATTCATCGAAAATGAAGACGATACGTTGATCTCGTAGGAGTGACATGACGGATTCATGGCGCGGGTTACGGATGGCGTTATTCAGTTTTTGGATGGTGGTGACGATGAGATTGCTATCGCCTGTCATCTGATTGACGAGTTCTCTGGTGCTATCGGTGGTGTCTACGCAGTCGGGGCTGAAGTGGTTGAATTCTTTGCTGGTTTGGTAATCGAGATCGGCGCGATCGACTACGAACAGCACTTTATGGACTTTGGGGAGTGCGGTGAGGATTTGGGCTGCTTTGAAGCTGGTGAGGGTTTTGCCTGAGCCTGTGGTGTGCCAGATGTAGCCGTTTTTGTCGGTGTTTTTGACACGCTCAATGATCGCTTCGACGGCGTAATATTGGTAGGGACGCAGCACCATCAGCACTTTGTCGGATTGGTGCAGGACGATGTATTTGCAGATCATTTTGGAGAGGTGGCATTTCTCCAGAAAGGCGGTGGCAAAGTCGTCGAGTTGGGTGATTGGGTTATTTTTTACATCTGCCCAGTAGAAGGTTTGTTTGTATTCTTGTTTGCGGTTGTTGGCGTAGTAGCGAGTATCTACACCGTTGGAGATGACAAATATTTGCACATATTGAAATAGTCCAAAGTCTGCGCCGTAGGAGTGGCGTTGGTAGCGGTTGATTTGGTTGAAGGCTTCTTTGAGATCGAGTCCTCGGCGTTTGAGTTCGATTTGGACTAGGGGAAGCCCGTTGATTAATAAAGTTACGTCGTAGCGGTTTTTGTATTTGCCTTGTTGGGCGATCTGGTTGGTGACTTGGTATTGGTTTTGACACCAATGTTCAATATTTAAAAATTCTAAATAAGTGGCTGTGCCATCATCGCGGATGAGTTCCATTTTGTCGCGGAGGCGTTCGGCGCGATCGAAAACATTGCCTTTGTCGAGGTGATTGAGGACTCGCTTAAATTCTTCGTGACTGAGTTGGGTTTTATTATGTTTTTCGAGTTGGGTTTTGAGGTTGTTTCGCAAATCTTCGGCATTGCGGATGGTGACGGGTTCGTAGCCGAGTCCCGTTAGGCGATCGATCAAGTTTTGTTCTAGTTGTGCCTCAGATTCAGTCATGGGTTCCTACTCTTCGTCTAATAGTTCTTGTTCATCCAAGAAGGTTTGAAGCTTGATCGTATAGTCTTCATAGTATAGTGTGTATAAAGCTTGGCTATATAGTAGTTTTCCTTCATAGGGATAATCTTCATCTAGAAATTCGTTAAACTCTGGATTGTCTTCATATCTAATTAAATCTTTTTCTATCTCAGGTTCTTCTTTAATCTGTTCTAATTTAAAACTAAACAATGAGGAGATTAGATAACGGGATATGCTTTCGGTAATTTCTCTTAAGAGTCGAGATAAATCTTGATCGTTAATTAGTTCTTTTGGTATATGCCTCCCATGTGATAATTCGCCTCGGCTATTTCGTATGCCATTAATGGATATTCCTGTTTTTCCAAGCTGAACCACAAAGTCCCTTTCATAGACATCATCATTTTTTTGAAGTAGCTTCACAGCCTTCCTTATGAGTTCGTCAGTTCTCATAGAGTTTAGCTTGTCTATTTCAACTGAATCAATTTGGGTGATAATGGTTCTGCAAATGCTTTGAAGAAGGGAGTTACAGCAATCTGAGCTGACTCCCATATTTAAATCTTGGTGATAGCTTTCAATTGCACTAATGAATTCACCAAATGCACCATAGTATTGAAAATCAGGAAATTCTTTAATATGTCTTTTTACTAATGCTTCTAAGCTATCCATAACACTCCACTATACAAACATTTTTTGTAACAAGCCTTTTTTGAATTGTTCGGTTAAATTAATTTGCTTGGCAACGGCTTCAATTTTTTGGTCAATTGCTATTAGAAAGTCAGCTATTTTTCCCTGCTCTTTCTCGTCTGGAACTTCAATTTCAATATTTTTTAAGTGAGAACTATATAAATGAACAACGGTATTCCCTTGTGCTGCACTAGCTATTTCATATTTTTTATAATGGTTCAAATAATGCGCCAAAAATCTTCCATCCATCTTACTTCTGAGAATGTTTATATCACCTCCTAGTATGACTCCTTCTACGCAAACACAAGCAGCTTTTGCTATATCAATCGCTGTTTCTCCAGAAGACGGAATAATTACATCATTTACCTTGCTCAGAATCAAGTCATCAGGCTCTAAATTAGTCCTAGAAAAAACATAATTTATTATTTCGCCATACATGGTATACAGTTCTGCATATCTAATACACTTTAATTTACCTGTATTATCCAAGTTTTCTTTTGATATACCTTTACCCTTAGAAAAAGTTGCTACTTCTCCTAACTTTTTTTCCTCCCAATTGGGAAAAGGCTTCCCGTCGTCGCCTTTAAATCGAATTTGTTGAGAAAATATTTCCTGCATTACGCCGCGTTTATAGGTTTGCAGGAGTTCGTGCTTGCGGCGCAGTTGGGCGAGGCGGGTATCTACTGCCCCCAGAAAACTCGCTATCTTTTCCTGTTCTTTCAAGGTAGGAATATTGACTTTCCACTGATACCACCGTGAAACGTTAAAAAGCATTTTTTCAACATGAACGCCGATACTAGAATGAAAGCAAACTTGTTGAAAATATATAGTATGTGTGAGAAAATCCCAGAATTGAGGAATAATCTTATCTGTAAAATTAAGAACCAAATATTCATTAGAAACTATTGAGCCTTCTAGCTCTTTAGGCACAAATCCACAAGCTCCATGTACTATTTGGCGCTTCGATATCACGAAGTCACCCGCTTGGATATAAAACTGTTGGCGTTGCATAAATGAGGGATGAATGAGTAAATATTAAAGATAACGAGTTTAAGCAATGAAAAACAATGAAATGTCCAAAGTGTGGTTTAACACATATTCGTAAAAATGGGAAACGAGGAGACAAACAAAATCATATTTGCGCTGATTGCGGTCGTCAGTTCATTGATCATTACTCAGTGCTGGGATATTCCCAAGATGTCAAAAAAATATGCCTAAAAATGTACTGCAACGGCATGGGATTTAGACAAATTGAGAGATGTACCGATGTTAGTCACAACTCAGTCATCAACTGGGTTAAGGAAGCAGCCAAGCAATTACCAGAACATCCACCGATTGAGACTATTCCTGATGTTGGTGAACTGGATGAACTCCAGACTTTTGTTGGGTCAAAAAAAACTTGATTTGGCTATGGACTGCGGTGAATCATTTTAGCCAAGGTATCTTGGCTTGGGTATTAGGGGATAGGAGTAGCAAAACCTTTGAACCTCTATGGACATTGATTAAGGTTTGGCAATGCTATTTCTGGGTTACCGATGGCTACTGTGTCTACAAAATGTTTATCAACTCGGAAGATCAAATTATTAGCAAAACCTACATGACCAGAGTTGAGGGTGAAAATACGAGACTGAGACATTATCTTGCCAGATTGCATCGCAAAACTTTATGTTATTCAAAATCTGAACAAATGTTGCGGTATTCAATTCGTCTGTTAATTCATTATCTCAAGTACAAATCGATTCCCACCTTTTCTTGATTCATCCTTCATTTGTGCAACGCCAAACTGTTTCTTTACAGCAATTTCTCGTCCTTTAAGTTCTTCTCGTTTAACAATTCCACCCCGCGATCGTTTCGCCGTGACTAATGTATATGTTTCATTATCATCCATTTCTACAGGTCTAACAATCTCCGTCACTAGCTTGCCGATTGCAACGCTTTTCCATCCATTCTGAGCAGGTGATAGACGAGGTATCCCATGCTGAACCGATGGCGGATATTTTTGATGTGTTTGCTCACTCATAACGGAACCTCAATCCCCAACTCCTCACAAAACCCGCGAATCACCCGATCATTTTCCTCCATCTCCCGATCCATCGATCTCAACTCCAAAGCGATCGCCGCCAAATCAATCTCCTCCTCCTCCTCAAACGTATCCACATAACGCGGAATATTCAAATTAAAGTCATTCTCTTCAATCTCCGCCAACGGCGCACAATAGCTATATTTTTCTTCCTGTAAGCGTTGCCGATAGGTAGAAATAATTTTCTCCACATCATCATCCCGCAAAAAATTCTGATTCTTCGCCTTCTCAAAATGTGCGCTCGCATCAATAAACAAAATATCCTGCGGATGCTCCCGACACTTCTTAAACACCAACACACAAGTTGGAATACTCGTCCCATAAAAAATATTCGCAGGTAAACCAATCACCGCATCTAACCAATTACGCTCATTGATCAAATACTTGCGGATCTCCCCCTCCGCCGCACCCCGAAACAAAACCCCATGCGGCAACACCACCGCCATCGTTCCATTCTCATCCAAATGATGCAACATATGCTGCACAAACGCAAAATCCGCCTTAGAACTCGGCGCTAACCTCCCATACTGACTAAAGCGATCGTCTGACTCAAACAGCTTATTCGCAGTCCAATGCGCCGAAAAAGGCGGATTCGCCACCACAGCCTCAAACCGCATACCCTCATGCTGCGGATGCTCCAGCGTATCCTCTTGCCGCAAATCAAAATTCCGATAATGCACTCCATGCAAAATCATATTCATTCTGGCAAGGTTGTAAGTCGTGCGGTTCATCTCCTGTCCGTAATAATCCCCAACTTCATCCACCTCTCGCGCCACCCGCAACAACAACGAACCCGATCCACAAGTCGGGTCATATACTGACTTTAGCCGCCGTTTTCCCGTCGTTACAATTTTCGCCAACACCTTAGAAACTTGTTGCGGCGTATAAAACTCTCCCGCCTTCTTCCCTGCTCCACTGGCAAACTGTCCAATCAAATACTCATAGGCATCCCCCAGCACATCACTCTCGCTATCCTCCAACCGAAAATCAATCTTATTCAAATGAACCAAAATCTTGGCAATCAGTGCATTCTTCGCCTTTGGAGTCCGCCCCAACTTCGTCGAAGTCAGATCCAAATCTTCAAACAAATGATCGAAATCCTCCTCACTCTCTTTTCCCATCGTCGATCGCTCGATGTTATTCAGCACCTGAGTTAGATCGTCCAGAATGAATACCGAACTCTTTTCAAAATCCTCATCCGTCAGCTTATCAATCTCCTCAGTCTGCTTATTGCCCAGCGATCGTTTTGCCAAAGCCCCAAACAACTCCGACGGCTTCAGAAAATAACCTAACCCCGCGATCGACTCCTCTTTAATAGCCTCTAAATATTCCTGACCCTCTGCTGACGACTCATCAAGCCCCAAAAAATCAATCTTATCCTCCGCCAAAATACCATTAGCAAAAAGATACTGACGCTCCGACAGGTACTTATAAAAAATAAACCCCAAGCAATAATCCCGAAACTCATCGGGATTCATCTTGCCCCGCAGCGTATCGGCAATATCCCAGAGTTGTTTATCTAATTTTTTCTTTTGTCCGTTGGTTCTGTTTTGTCCGTTCGTCATTGATCCTTCGTACTAGGCGATCGCTAGTACAGCCAAAAAATATTGTCAGATTAGAGTATAGCCTCTAACCAGCGTCTAAACCTCGCATCAACAATCTATTTCCTCAAAGCGATCGTTATTCCTGTGAGTCGTGATTTTTAGGCGATCGCTTAATAATTATTGGTCTTTGAAAGGTAAGCAATTGCTGATTATCGGCATGAAGCGGGAAAAGCAGGATGTAGTTGCACCATTGCTGGCAACAGTTTTGCATATGATTGTTACCCGTAATGTGGTGTCCACTAAACGCGAAGATCCTTTACTAGTAGCGATCGATGAGTTGCCAACTTTGTATTTACCGAGCCTTGTCCAATGGCTGAACGTTCACCGTGAGGATGGCTTGTCCTGTATGTTGGGTTTCCAAAATCTCGTTCAGTTAGAAGAAACCTATGGCAAGGAAGTATCAAGAGCAATCTTTGGTGGCTGTGCAACCAAGGCGATTTTCAATCCCCTTGAGCCTGAATCAGCGAAGATTTTCTCTGATTATTTAGGGGATGAGCATTTGAAATACAAATCCAAGTCCCGTAGTTCGGGTGGTGGTAGGACTAGCAGCAGTACATCGGATCAGGAACGTACACGCAAACTATTTGCTCCAGAGGATTTTCTCAAGTTACCGCAAGGTAATTGTATTCTCATCTCCCCCGGCTATAGCTCTAAGAAGGAAGCAAATGTGCCTCGGCGTTGCCATATTAAAATCCCCAAAGTTGATGCAGAGAGGGCTGATAAGAGCAAGTCTAAATGGGAGGCGCTGAAGCTTAAGTTAGTGCAAAAAGGACATCAAGTACCAATTACGGATGCGGCGATCACTTTGCGTAAGGATTACTTTCAAGTGTATTTTCCTTTACCTGCCAAAGATGCAATTAATGCGCCCAAGTCCACTGTCCCTGCTTGGGCTGAAGGTTTATAGAGGTAAATTATGGTTTTTATACAAGCATCGGAAGCGTCTCAGGCTAATGTTCAGCAATTGGCGATCGCGCAAACTACGATTGAAGCTTTAGCGGAACTGCTGAGACAATTGTTAGCCAAGCAGGAAGAGCAATTGCAAGAGAAAGATGGAAACAAGCAACAGCCTGAGTCTTCGGGATTCAGTGATACGGAGTGGGATCGGGTATCTCAGCAATGGGATCGAGACATTATGGATGATTGGTGGCGCAGATATCAGGCTGCACCAGATCGCTCAGCTAATTCTGAGACTTCACAGGCTTTGGCTGTAACTTTGCATAGTCCTCGCGATAAGGACGATCCAGATTTGGCGATGTTACCCAACTCGCCCATTCAGCCGTCACCGCTATCTGGTAGTAATCTGCCGTCACTTCCTCAATCATCGCAGGCAACCTTGCCAGTTCTTGTGGAACAGAACTATATCAATCTGGATTGGCGAGATTTCCCCAAAATAGAATTAGCAGAGTTACTGCGGCGCGATTTGGATGGGGATGGGATTACTGATATAGATGAACTGCGGATGGGACTCAATCCTCGCAGCATTGATACTGATGGCGATGGTATCAGCGATCGCGATGAGTTAGGACGGTCTAATCCTCTATTGTTTGACGACTTCCGACAACAGGTGATGGCGGCAGTTTCAGTTGCCCTAGTTGCGAAATTAGGTGTCGATGGCAAGTATGAAGCGGAAAACTATTGCATTCAGTCTCAGGACAATTTCTATGAGATTTCTAATCTTGAGGGTGAGGCGATCGCTAAGTTTGAACTGCAAAGCGATCGGGCTGTGTTTACGGTGGATAGGACTACTGTTAATCAGCAAATTGACTTTACGAAAACAGCTTTCAAAACAACCACTGTGGATATGGCAAGTTTGACTCCAAATCAGGGTTATCTGGCGGCAGTAGATAAACTAGGCGATCTGGCTCCTGCTGGTGCTAGGGGTGTGGTGGTTGTGGAAAATGTCCTTAATGAAACTGGTCAGGAGTCTTTCAAGGGCGAGTATTACAATTTCCAAAGGAATAAAGATGGTGATATCGCCATTGTCAATAACCATACTGGCGAAGATATTTTGCGGACTACTCAAGGGAAAATCTCTCTTAATGCGATGACCCCGACTGATTTAAACAACTTCCAGCAAGCATTCCAACGGATGAATTTGCCTCAGCCAGCGTTAGAGCAATCTAGTCCAGTTAGTCCAGATTTAGAGCGTTAGGTAAAGTCAATGATTACTGCGAACCCAGATCTGACTAAGTTCATGGCTGTGTTTAACCAAGTTGTGGAACTGCATAGCGTCCATATTTTAGCGATCGCTGAACGAGAAATGACTTCTAGTACTTTGACGGATTTAACAATGATCGATAAAGATGATGTATTTGACGAAGCATGGCAACCATCTCAGGTGCGAAGCAAAGGTAGCGATCCTAATTCGGGTGCTGCCGATACTCCGCAGGTGAATGCTATTACTACAGAACAGAACCAGAGCAATTATGCAACGCAAATTCAGAATCTGGCTCTGTCAATGTTTGATGGGTTGAGTAATCTGCGTAAGGATAATTCCGAGCGTAAAACTGAAGATGTTAAAACTGCTGCGATTTCCAGTTCTCCTAATCAAATTACTGATGCAGAACGAGATCTGAAACTGGCGCGTGATTGTCGCGAACTGTTGCAAGTAAAAGGCAGAGATGATGGTAATAATCTTGTCTTTGAGCGTCCTGATGGTAAGGGGAATTACAAGTTCAATCTCGAAAAAGACTCGGATACAATGACTTTAAACGCAAAGGATCGTCCTGTTAATCCAATTCTGGTTGAGTCGCAGGGTATGGTCGTAGAATCCCATGTTACCGATCTTGATGCGGCAAATATTGCTAGGGCTGTGGAGATGTTAAACGTACAACAATCTAAACCTATTGAAAATCATAAGTAAGTCTGTTTGGTGGTAAAGTTTACACAGGTACAAAAACATGAAAAAGCTGTTACTCGTTGAATCTCCATCCAAGTGCAAAACCATTCAAGCCATCCTTGGCAGTGAATGGCAAGTAGAAGCTTCCTTTGGTCACTTTACGGAACTTGCCAAAGATGGTGAAGATAGCTTGGGCTTTACGATGCACAAAGATACCAACAAAATTGAATGTCGCTACCAATTGACTGAAGGCAAAGGTCAACAGGTAGTCGCTAAACTACGTGAAGTTGTGAAGAATGCTTCAGAAGTGGTGCTGGCTACCGATGGCGATCGCGAGGGTGAGGGGATTGCTTGGCATTTACAACAGCAACTCAAGTTGCGTAATCCTAAACGTGCGGTCTATAACCAGATTACGCCTACGGCGGTTAAAGCCGCGATCGCCAATGCTCATCAGTTAGATTTGAACTTGATTTCGGCGCAACGCGCTAGACAATGTTTGGATCGGTTGATTGGGTTTAAGGTTTCGCCTTTAGTACGGCGGACAAGTGGCGGTAGCTCGGCTGGTCGGGTGCAGTCGGTGGCTTTGCACATTGTCTGTCAGCGTGAACGGGAGATTAGTGCCTTTGTGCCGATTACTTACTGGTCTGTATGGACGGAATATGCTGAAGGCTTCACGGCTTTCTATGCGGGTAGTAGTGAGATAGAGCCTGTGCTTGACGATCAGGATGTTACCGATGATGCGGCGGAAGTGAATACGGAATCTACGGTTGAATCAAAACGGGTATTGTCGGAAGCGGAAGCAGCCAGAATTATTCAAGTTGCGCGTAATCATCCCCATGTCGTTCGCGAGGCTACGGGTGTCACTGCTCAGAAATCACCGTTGCCGCCTTTCATTACCAGTTCGCTCCAGCAAGCAGCTTCCGTGAGATTAGGGCTATCACCTGAAGAGACAATGAAGGTGGCTCAAGAGTTGTTTGAGGGTGTCGATTTGCCTCAAGGTCGTAAGGGTTTGATTACCTATCACCGCACTGATAGCACCAGTCTTGCGCCTGAGTTTTGTGCTGAGGTGAAGGAATGGCTGTCGAAACACGATCCTGATAATGTGCCTAAAAAAACTACTCGTTATCGTGAACAAGCTAATGCTCAATCCGCCCATGAAGCGATTCGTCCTACCTATTTGAGTATTACTCCAAAAACGGTGAGAGACCATCTCAGTGCGACACAGCATCAACTCTATGAGTTAATCTGGCGCAGAGCCGTTGCTTCTCAATGTGCGAATGCTTTGATTCAAAAAAGTCGGGTGATTATTCAGGCAGGTTCGACGCTCTGGCAAACTAGGGGCAGTATTCTCACCTTTGCAGGTTATACGCGCTATTGGAATGATTTGAGTAAAGATAAACATATTCCTGCGTTAACGAGCGGTCAGACCTTGGCTTTGGCAAATGCGGGGTTTACGCAGAAGCAAACTCAACCTCCTGCTAGGTATAGCGAGGCGAAGCTAGTACAAGTGCTAGAACGTCAGGGTGTGGGTAGACCGAGTACGTTTGCGGCGATCGTCAAGACGCTTAAGGATAGAACCTATGTGTTACTCAAAGGGAAGGTTCTCGAACCTACGGCTTTGGGAATGTCTACGGATGATGTGTTGCATAAAACTTTCCCTGATCTGCTCAGAGCCGATTTTACCGCAGGCATGGAGACGACTTTGGATGAAATCTCGGTGGGTAAGTTGGAGTGGCAAAGCTATTTGATTGGTTGGCATCAGTCCTATTTTCAGCCGATGTTGGCGCGAGCTTATACGAATCTCGGTGCGGATTTACAGCCAAGTAATCGTAAAAATGAGCTTTCAGATGTGGCTTGTCCTGATTGTAGTCATCCGCTCAGTAAGATTCCTTCTAAGAAGGTGAGTGGTGGGCATTTTCTCAAGTGTGAGCATGGCTGTGAGAATCTGGTGATGTTTTGGAGCGATCGCTGTAATCAGTGGGAGATTCCTCAACCGAAGGGTGAGAATGCAGTAACGGCGGAGGCGACTAGTTTTGCTTGTCCTGTTTGTGGTAAGCCTTTGGCTAAGTTTCCCTACAGTAAGGATGGTGTGGATAAGGTGATGTTGAAGTGTGCGGATGTGCAGGCGCGGCAACGCAAGGATCATGCGGATGTGGTCTTTTTCTGGTCTTCTCAGGAGAAGTGGTGGTCGAAGAAGTTTGGTGATTTGGATGAGGCGGCTAAGCCGAATTTGGGTAAGGTTTCAACGGGGAAGGAGAAGAAAGCTGCTCAGGGAAAGCCTAAACAGGCGGGTAAAGTAGCTAAGCCTAGTCCTAAAAAGTTATCTTGATTATAATGTTTGACAAAAATTGGCAATATTTGCCATAATTGAATTGTCAGAAATATACATAACTACTAGCTATGACTACAGTAAATATCTCTGTTCCTGATTCTATGAAGGCTTTTATAGATGAGCAGGTTGCTAAGGGTGGCTACAGTACTACGAGTGAATATATTCGGCAGTTGCTGCGTCAAGAGGCGGAGAGGGTTGCTCAAGCACGTTTGGAAACTTTGCTGTTAGAGGGTTTGGATAGTGGTGAGGCGATCGAGATTAATGATGATTGGTGGCAACAGAAACGGATTCAACTTCTAGAGAGACTTCGCAAAAAGTAATGACTAGAAGGATTTTAATTAGACCGATGGCTAGTGTTGACCTTGATGAGCAGTTTGCTTATATCGCTGAGGATAATTTTGATGCTGCTTTGAATTTTTTCGATGCTGCGAGACAGACTTTTTCACAGTTGGCGCAATTACCTAGCATTGGGAGTATTTACGATGTTAAAAATCCGCGTCTGGTTGGTTTGCGAAAGTGGTCAGTGAAGGGTTTTAATAAGCATCTCATTTTCTATTTAGATCGGAATGATTGCGTTGAAATTGTTAGGATTATTCATGCTGCAAGGGATGTTTTGCAGGTTTTAGCAGAAGAAGATTTATAAAGCAGTCACCTCTCTTGACTGCAACAATTTATCAAAATGGAACATCGGTATAGTCATACTCATCGGGATTTGATTGGTTAAAGTGATCAAAGTTACAAGTCCACCTGCCATTGTTAGCTAAATATGAAGCTAGAATTTTTTCTTGCTCATTATAAAAATTAACCTCTATTCCATTTGCTTGACAAGACCAATCAGATTGGAGAATAAACTGTAATCTTGAATCTTTAGCTAGAAATCTTTTACTAGTTTCAATCTTAACCCAGCATACTGAATCACTTCTATACTCATAACTATAAGCATTGAGTGATTCACTTATGTTATATGTTCCATTTGTTCCCTTTCCTTGCTGATTTTCAACTTTGACAATGACATAACGATCTTCACTTTCAGGAACAGGATAATCTTCCCAGCTTATTTCCTTTAAGCACATTGTTTCGTTTAGTCCTGTAATGAAAGGTGACAGATTAAAACTATCAGTAATTATAAATAACTCTTCTTTAGCTCTGGTAAGTGCAACATAAAATAAGCGTCTTTCATCTTCAAAAATGTCATCTACATCGTCACCAAAGATACGGTTAAAGATAAAATCAGGGTGTATGTTTCCATATCTATCAGCATCTAAAACTATAACTACTTGCTTTTCTTTACCTTTGTATTTATGAGTTGTAGAGATATCTACTCGTTTTTTCTCTTCATCAGTAAGTTTCAATTTATCTAATATAGATTTACGAAATTCTTCAATCTCAGTGCGTTTATCTAAGTATTCGACACCATCTTTAATTCTAATTCTATAACCTGCATTTTGTAAGTCATTATAGTGACTGAGTAAGATTATTTCTTTTCCTTGTTTAATTAGTTTATATAAGAGTCTAATGGCAATTGCATTTAAGTTGAATTTATGATCTCTCTCTTCAATTGTTGTCATTTTAAATTTAGCAGTATCAACTAATTGTATTTTGCCTTTTAATTCAATAAATGACTTAGCTGTAACTCCTTTATTTATCATCAATTTATTGCCGATTTCGACAATTTGAGAAGCTGATCGGTAATTAGTGGTAACGGAAAGTTTGTGTGATTCTTTAAATATGTTTGTAAAGTTTGAATAGTAGTACAAGTCAGATCCAGCAAATCTATTAATCGCTTGCCAATCGTCACCCACACAGAAAAATAGTGCCTCAGGATTTTGATTTCTAATCGCCGTCATTAGATTATCAAACAACATTGAAAAATCTTGATACTCATCAATCATTATGTATTTTATATCTCGTAAATCACCATGCATATCTTTATTAGCAAATACAGTTTTACCATCATTTACTGTTTGCGAACTTTCTTGCATTAATCCGTCAAAATCTTCTTCATTTCTTTGTCGAAGTGATTCTAAGTAAGCAACATAAAAATCTTCAGCAAGATGTAAAAATTCACGTTCAATATTATCAATGTCCGAATTAGGATTGAAATCTCGTTTAGCAATTTCAGCACTTAGCCGATCTGGACTCCAGCATTTTTTGCGACAACGACCAATAAAGTTAGTCATTGCCTGATCAAATCTATTTTTAGCTCTTTTTTCAATTTTTGCCCATAGTTGTTCTTCACTAAGTCGGGTAAACTGAAGACCTATTTTTCTAAGAGATTCCTGTAAATGAGTTTCTAGTGCCTTTCGCCCATATTTAAGAATCGATGGATTGATTTCAAGGAAAAAATAATTAGACTGATCTTGCCAATATTGACGCTTGCGCTCAGATTGTGCGTCATAGTTAGGATCGCCTTGCATTCCAAAATATTCAATCACAATTCCTTTTCTATTGCTTACTTTTTTAATGATAGTAAAATCGGGATGATAATTAATACGATTTTCTCCGACTCCCCACCAAAAGTTACGCTCATATATAAATGGAATGTCATGCTCAAATAGAAAATCAGCTATGATTTTCTCCCCACCCGATTTATAGGTAACTCCATCAACACCAGTTTGAGGATTAGTCCGTCTGTAAGTAAGTCTTTCTTGTGGCGTTAGAGTGTATTCCCCTTTGACAATTTGTTTCCACGCCGCTTTAAATTTTTTGATCATTAAAGACCTCATTCGATTCTGATATACTCGATTTCTCAAGTGATCGTGAATCACAGACTGTATAAGATGGCTTTGTAGTTGCTGTCCACCTGTTTCGTCATAAATTAATGTTCTACTAGGACGTACTAAAGCATAAGCCAGTGCATGAAAAGTCATTGCATATGGAGTATCATTCTGTAACTTTTGTTGCAGCCTATTCCTAATTTCTTGGGCAGCTTTTTTGTTGAAGGCTAGTATTAAAATTTCAGATGGCTTGACACCACAGTGTTTCTGCAAAAATATGGCGCGATTAACCAATGTAGAAGTTTTGCCACTTCCTGCCCTTGCAATTACTTGAACATGGCTACTAACCTTTCCAATAGCTGTAGTTTGTTCTAAATCAGGTTTATTATCTAGATTATTCTCTATCCAAGATTGCACAAATTTTTGCTTCCTTATATCATAATCTTCTTGACAGATATACTTTTCACATCTGTGAGAATAAAAAATATCTGCTTCTCTAAAAGAGGATATAAAAATTCTATCTAGTTCTAAAAGCAATAAATTTTTCTTTTCCTTTAAAAAAGGCTGTTTTTTTGTTTCATACTCATGCAAATTGATATAATTCTTGCATTGTGATTGATACAATTCATCAGCTTCAATAAAAAGATACTTTATGAGTAGTTTTTCTAGATTTCCTAGCAACTCTTCTTTCTTTTTTCTTTTTAAAAAATCTAATTTTTGTGTTTTGTAACTTTCAAATGAGATGTATTGTGAGCATTTGAGATTGTAAAAGAAATCAGAACTATCAAAATCCTGCTCAAAAATATTCTCTAAATCTTCCAACAGAATATTTGTTTTTATTCTTAATTCTTGCTTTTTATGAGATTCAATTTCTCTTTGTTTTTTGTAAGCTTCCAATTTATCTTTCCTATCTTTAACTTCTTGAAGTGTCTTAACTTCTTGAAGAGATAGTGGAGGATTTATTTCTTGAAATTTATAAATAAAGTCGGATTTTGCATATAATTTATAGGATCGACTAGAACCTGTATTGCGATTTAGTAATCTATAATTTGGATAGAAATTGACTTCGATTTTTACATCCAAATAATTTTCATTGTGAATTTCAACTATTTTGCCATAAGCTTTTCGGACTCTTTGGTTATTTGAATCAATAAAGATTATATTTCTATAATCATCTTGGTAAGTGGATACCTCCCTGTTTTTGAGCAATTGCCAAAGTTCGCTGACATCACCAAAAACATCTATACATTCTCGAACGTTTCTAATTTGTTTTTCTCCAACTCTATCCTTTAACTGCTGGCGCGAAGCAATCATGCAATCATTCAAAAACGTGGAATGTTCTTCAGATGGGGCAAATGTGCCAGCTTCCATTCTCAAGTCAGATTTATCGCCAAATAATTTACTAGCTTCTAATTTAACCGCCGTAGATGGCAATATTTCTAATTTTTTTGATTCTGTACTAATGTCATGGGATGTCTGGCGATTTATGGAAATTTTTTCTTGTAAATGTGCTACCAAACCCTGATATTGCTGATCTAAATTATTTAATTGGTTATCCTCAGTAAGTTTTTCGAGATGATATCTCAAACGCTTTAGCTTATCTCTAGGGGGAGCTATATCCACAGATACTCTCTCCGTTACTGATCCGATTGGGCGACTAAGTAGTGAGTTTATTTCATCGATCAGACTGTCTATCATAGCTTTTGACATAATGCCCCCCTAGAAGAACTCCATAATGACAAATAAGATTAATCTGCTAATGTACATAGCCTATTGAAGCTGAATAACTAACATGATATCGGCAAATATTTAGGTTTGACTGTTGTTTTAGCAAATATTAATTGGCGAAGCGCTATATTTTATTTTAATCTTTATGTCGCTAAGTGAAAATCGCCTTAGAGACAAGAAAATCTTTAAATTCAAAGTTTCTACGAGATAGCTTGCTTTACAATGGAAGTCAAATTTAGAGACTCTAGATATGGATAATAACCGCATTGATACTAATTGGACTGTTCTTACTGGTTGGACTGATGATGGTAATTTGAAGAAGACCATTCAAACCCGTAGGTCAATTTTAGGAGATGCTGGACTAGAGACTGATTTATCAGAAGAGTTTTTTTACCTGTCTTTTTTTAAAGTTGAATCAGAAACTGAAATAGGTGATTTGACTGAAATATATAATTTTAAAGATGCTTATATGAAAATTTACCCTAACATGTCTGAGACGGATGTTTTTAAAATTATTGAAGAGGATATAGCGAGGGAATATGATAACTCTGTAGCCAGTAATTTTAAAAAGCTTGTTAATGGACGTTGGTTAAGCTGATGTGCATTTAACTTGCATGATTGTTGTGCAATAAAATTACGGCGCAACCATTTGTGGGTTTTGAAGATTCACTTTCTATGATTAATCCCAACCCATGACCTTTACAGCAGTCCTAGAGAATATCGCCCGATCGCAAATCGCCACAAAAATAGGCGAGAAACTCAAAACAGCCAAAAGCATATCCCTGTCAGGACTATCCCGCTTAGGCAAAGGACTGATTAGCACCCATCTATGTCAACAACAAACCAAACCATTACTCATCGTCACCGCCACCGTCGAAGAAGCCACCCGATGGGCTTTACAACTCCAATCAATGTCATGGCGCGTCTATCTATATCAACCCCTTGATACATTTCCCTACGAATCAGCGCAAATCGATTTAGAAACAGTTTGGACAAGGATTGAGATATTAGCAGAATTGCTTGCCAAACCACAGCATAACTTAGCGATCGCTACCACCATTAACGCGCTACAGCCCCATCTACCATCCACTCAAGTCTTCCAAAAACATAGCCTCTATCTCAATATCGGCGATTCGCAATCGGTTAAATTACTAGCTTCGGCTCTGGCAAGATTAGGATATGTGGAAGTCAAAGAAGTAAAGGAATCAAAACAATGGAGTCGCAAAGGATTTAGTTTTGAAGTGTTTCCAATTAATCGAAATCTTCCCGTTCGTCTAAGCTGTAATCGCGGTACTGTCGAGAAAATCAGAGAGTTTGATCCCACTAATCCCAAAAGCTTCACTGACCTATCCAGCATAGCGATCGCCCCTATCGATTTGCATGAGTTTGTTACTGCTCACAAAGCCACATTGCTGCATTACTTACCCAAGAACTTTATTGTCGCCATTGATGAACCCGAACAATGTCAGAGCTATAGCGATCGCTGGTATGAAGCAGCCGATGAACTTTATCAAAATCAATCGCAAGCCGATACACCGAAACTGCATTGGGACTTTGATAAGTGCGTGACTGAGGCAAAGAAGTTTCAAATGCTTCAACTTACCGAGCGATCGCTTAAACCCAAAGCCAATATTTTTGATTTTGCGAGTACTCCTATTCCCATAGTTCCCCATCAGTTTGACCAGATTGCTTCTCTCATTCGTGAATATCTCAAATCGGAATATCAAGTCACGCTGATTTCAGCGCAACCTTTGCGCGTGGCAACTTTACTCAAAGAGTATGACTGTATTGCTAACTTTGTCAGTGATCCTGATGATTTACAGTCAATTGCACGAATTCAGAAAGCTGGTAAACCAGTGATTTTAAAATATTCGGGACTGATGGAGATGCAAGGCTTTGTTTTGCCTAGTTGTAAGCTTGCGCTCTTGACCGATCGCGAATTATTCGGACAGCAATTATTAGCCTCACCAACTTTTGTCCATCCCTCACGGATGAATACGGCTAAGTCGGTTAATCCCGACGAGCTAAATGTTGGCGATTATGTCGTGCATCGTAAATATGGGATTGGCAAATTTACGCGCTTTGAAACCATCGAAGTGAAGGGAGAAAAGCAACCGCATTACATCGTTGAATTTGCTGATGGTAAGACTGCGGTGGCGATCGCGCAGGAGAATGAGAAGATCCTCTCCCGCTATCGCAGTGCTTCTAATAAGCCGCCTAAATTAAACAGCATCGCCAATACAAAGGTGTGGGATAACGCTCTCAGCAAATGCCAAAAGGAGATTTACAAGTTAGCAAGTGATTTACTGCAACTCTATGTCCGCCGCGCCAATTTAGTCGGCTATGCTTTTCCACCTGATACCGATTGGCAACAGGAAATGGAGGATTCTTTTCCCTATCAACTTACGCCCGATCAAGTCAAAGCTGTTCAAGATGTGAAGCAAGATATGGAAAGCGATCGCCCTATGGATCGGCTGGTTTGCGGTGATGTCGGCTTTGGCAAAACAGAGGTGGCGGTAAGAGCAATTTTTAAGGCGGTTTGTGCGGGTAAGCAAGTGGCTCTGTTAGCTCCGACGACGATTCTGGCGCAACAGCATTTTCATACGCTCCAAACTCGGTTTGCGGCTTATCCTTTCACAGTGGATATCGTGAATCGGTTTCGCCCTACTAAGGAGCGCAAACAGGTTTTGCAACAGGTTGCGGATGGTAAGGTTCAAGTCATTGTCGGTACGCATCAACTGTTGTCTAAGGATGTGGAGTTTCACGATTTGAGCTTGCTGGTGATTGATGAGGAACAACGCTTTGGGACTTTGCAGAAGGAGAAAATCAAGGCGATGAAGGGGAATGTGGATTTATTGACTTTGAGTGCTACGCCAATTCCGCGTACTCTCTATGCAGCGCTTTCTGGGGTGCGGGAAATGAGTGTGATTGCCACTCCTCCTCCCTCAAGGCGATCGATTCAAACCCATTTGTCTACTTACGATGCGTCACTGGTGAAAACAGCAATTCGGCATGAGTTAGACCGTGGTGGTCAGGTATTTTATGTTGTGCCGCGCATTGAGGGCATTGAGGCGATCGCTGATTCTTTGCAAGCGATGTTGCCAAATGTGAGATTAGCGATCGCCCATGGACAGATGCAGGAGTCGGAGTTAGAGGCGGCGATGGTTGCTTTTAATAACAATGAGGCGGATATCTTGCTCTGTACCACGATTATTGAGTCGGGTTTGGATATTCCGCGTGTGAATACGATTGTGATTGAGGATGCGCATAGGTTGGGTTTGGCGCAACTTTATCAATTGCGAGGTCGCGTTGGTCGGGCGGGGATTCAGGCTCATGCCTATTTGCTATATCCGCCTAATCTTGAATTGACAGATTCAGCGAAGAGGAAATTGGATGCGATTCAGGAATTTAGTCAGCTTGGTTCGGGTTATCAACTTGCCATGCGCGATATGGAGATTCGTGGGTTTGGGGATCTCTTGGGTGAGGAGCAGTCGGGTCAGGCGGATGTGATTGGCTTTGCGCTGTACATGGATTTGCTTCAGGAATATATTAATGAGTTACGGGGGAAGATTTTGCCTGAAGTTGCGGATACTGAGCTTCAGTTGCCGCGTTTGGTGGCTTTTATTCCTGACACTTACATAGAGGACAATGAGACGAAGATTAATGCTTATTTGACTTTGGCGAAGGTGAAGTCGAAGGAGGAGATTCTCAAGTTGGCTGCGGTTTGGGAGAGTCTGTATGGGGCTTTGCCTGAAGAAACTCAGGTGTTGCTTAGGGTTATGGAATTGAAGTTGGTGGCGCGAAAGGTTGGAGTGTTTCGCATTTATGCGTCAGAGGATGGGCGCGATCTGTTTCTGGACTCGAAGCTGACGGATTCGCTTTGGGAGTTGCTTCACGCAAAGATCCCGATTGAGTTCTATTATCGTTTCTCTTTCGAGAAGGGGAGAATCAAGATTACGAGTCTGGCTCTCCTTCCTGGGGATAAGCAGGTGCATTTCTTGATTGAGTGGTTGGGCTGTTTTTTAAATTGAATCTATGTTTGTTTCTGTAACTTAGGCGATCGCTTGCCAGTATTTGGCGTTTACAAATCTTTCCAAATGTCCTACGTTTGTTGTGGCTACTACGACAATGCGATCACCCTGTGATTCTGCAATTAGTGATGCTTGAGCGGCAAGTATGACATCGCCATCTAGTGCGTCTGGACTGGCGGTTGGTTTACCTGTCTGTCTCGCTTCTGCCCAAAATTCAGCAGCTTTTTGCATCGTTGCTGTGGTCAGGGGTAAATACTCTAAGCGATTTTTTAGCTGATCTAAACGCCTGATACCTGCTAGTTTGTTGGCTCTTAGTAATTCGCGCCTAACTTCGTAGTCGGTAATTTCAGGAACAATTAATCTATAACCCTTGGCAACTAATCTCTCTGACCAATAGCGGCATTCTAGGGTAGCGGGGGTGGAGTTGGGGTTTGATAGGATGCCGAGGGGGGCTGAGTCAAGTAAAACAATCATGCGGTGAGTGAGAGTGGACGTTCAGTTACCAATTCTTCGTCTAGAGCCTGTTGCAAATATTCCCATGTCTCTCGTTGTTCATCAGCATCTTCTCGGAGATCCCATTCACTGAAAAGATCACTCAATGCTTTTGCCCTTGCTGCAATTTCTTCTGGTGTCCTTGTTGGCAATATGTAAACGCCTTCAGCATTAACGTAGGGCTGATTGGTAGGGATAGTTGGCTCTGGTTTGACTGTGGTAATTGATGAGTTTGGTTTGCCAAACCATTGCCGTAGCTGCGTAACTACGACTTCAGTAATCACGGTTTTGAGATCTTCTATGGTCAGATCTGTAATTAGTTTTTGGTTCATTTTGCACCTCCATAGGGATCTCAAGCGTTTACTAGCTATATATTACCCTATATAAATCGCTGTTTTACGATGCGATCATCTCAGAGCTTATGCCAAAGCATATCCAGTATGCTCTCTCACTTGAGGCGGATGAAAAGCTAAGACAATATGATCCTTGGGAACTCCTGCTGCAACTAGTTCATCAGTAATGCCATCTTCAATACCATCATAGTGAATCCAGATTTTGTCGTTACGAATTTCGGCATGAACAACACATCCATGTACTCTCCGACTATTTTCCCATCCTTCGCGCATCAGCATGAAGTGGTTGCGATCGCGACTAACAACAACGTAAGCACTCACGTTGCCATAGCGATAGGGAAGATCGGCATAGTACTGGAGCAAAGTTTCTAGGGTTTTGCGCCATGAGTCTAGGGTGTTATCTGTGGTTGCCATTGAATTATCTAACCTTCTTTGATGAGGGCGTTACAGTTGCTTATAAGTTGTGTTCATTTTGGGTCAAATAGTGGGCTAGGTTTGCGATAAGGCGCTGATACCTCTCTATTGAAATATTGCCGATCGCTCCAATTACGTTTTTATTAGGGATGACGGTTAGAAAGCTTAATCGGATAACGGAAGGACTAGTTAAGCCGCTTAATTCAAAGTCAGCATCATTAGGAGAAATGATTTCGTCAAAATTGGGAATATATTGCTTTAGCTGGGTGCTTATTCCACAAACTAAAAGGTCTTGATATTTTGGCATTTTCCTGAGAATTAATGCAGGACGATTTTTGATGGCTCCATTGGATTGTGGAATAGGGGTAAGAATAATTTTACTTTCTTGCATAATCGCTGTTGTGTTCCTTGATTAGCTCTAATGGGTACTCAGGTTCATCTTCTCCATAGCATTGTTCTAAATTCTGTAAAGAGAAGGATTCCAGATTATCTTCTTGTTGAGATAGGTTGCTATCAATGTTGATGGAATTAATGATTTGTTGCCAAAGTTCAACGGGGACAATTACATCGATTGTTTTGCCTTCGATGTTGGTGACGTAGCGGATACGGTTATCTGTTAGTGCGTTTGGTGTTGCGATCGCCATGTTGATCATCCTCTTATCGTAGTTGTATTTTATACCGCCGATCGCTAAATCTACAATGCGATCGCCTCTCGTCAAACCCCAATAATCGCGTTGGTACTAAACAATCGGCGATCGCTCTTGCTTGAGGATGCTGATTATGATGGGCATTCGCTGTCAATGTTACAGAAAATTGCTGGCGCTCTCAATCAAAAAGTTGAGATTAAGTTTTCAGCGATCGCGTCTTGAGTCAAGTTTGGTGCAAGCGCTGTTTTTTCAGCAAAATAAGGGCGATCGCTTATTCTCTTGTGCATATCCAACAGAAAAAGCAAGAAAATATGTCAAAATATTAGCAAGTAAAGGAGTCAAGCTATGATGACCACCAAAGAAAAGCTAATCCAAGAAATAGAGCGATCGCCAGACCTCGTTGTAGAGGAACTTTTTGATTTTTTGTTACTAACTAGAATTAAGCATCATCGCCAACAAGAAACCCGTAAGCCATTTTGGATGTTTATTGAGGAGCTAATTTCGGACATCCCTCAAGAGGTGTTGAATACTATGCCTACGGATGGAGCAGAACAGCACGATCATTATCTTTATGGTTCTCCTAAGCGTTCTTACGAATCATAAACACAAATTATGAAAATAATCTTTGGTGATACCTGCTATTGGATAGCTTTGCTTTTCTCAAAAGACCAATGGCATAAGAAAGCGATGATATGTTCGCAAATATACGCGGATGACAAAATCGTAACAACGGATGGCGTAATTGATGAAGTTCTAAACTATGCTTCTATTCGGGGTAGTTTGATGAGACAGAAATCTCTGGCGATGTGTACGCAAATGTTGCGAGAGCCAAGTATCCAAGTTGTTAGTTATACTCCCGAATTACGAAAGTTAGGATTTGCACTCTACGAAAACCGACCAGATAAGGGTTATAGTTTAACTGATTGTATCTCAATGGTAGTCATGCGGGAAAATAATATTCTTGAAGTCCTGACTGCCGATCGCCACTTTCATCAAGAAGGATTTGCAATTCTTTTCTAGCGATCGCCTCAATCTTCACTATCTAACCGTGATCGCCTCTCATCAAAACGAAACAAACCCCAATAATCGCGTTGGTACTAAGTAATCGGCGATCGCTCTTGCTTGAGGATGCTGATTATGATGGGCATTCGCTGTCAATGTTACAGAAAATTGCTGGCGCTCTCAATCAAAAAGTTGAGATTAAGTTTTCAGCGATCGCTTCTTGAGACAAGTTTCGTGTAGTCGCTGTTTTTTTGAGTATATTAAGGGCGATCGTCTATTTCCAATCAATACTAAGTCTAGGTTTGACAGCGACGTTTACTCTTATCAAAACTTAAAAAGCCGTATGATCCTGTTTTTAAGTTAAAATTTAGCCTTAATTTCGCTTGTTTAGACAAATGATGGCGTAAAATCATCAAATAGTGTTGAATTCTCATTGAGCAGGGTAATCATCGGTAAAGTATGAATCAAACAGAAGAATTACCCCAGAATTTTGACTATATATTTCCCATACTTGAGGCTTTAGAAGATTTGGGAGGCTCTGGCACAAACGATGAAATCTTTGGCAAGGTAAAAACTTTGATGAACTTATCTGAACGGGATTTAAGTATAAAACATCCTAGCAAGAGAAAAAATAAAGATGGAACTATATATTATGTTGAAGATAGAAGTGAAGCTGAATACAGGGCGGATTGGGCTAGAACATATTTACGGCATTACGGATTAATTGAAAATCCTCGTATGGGATACTGGGCTTTAACTTCGCAATTTAGGTCTAACCGTAATGAACTTTTCAGTCTTGATGAAGACGAGAAAACTGAAAAGGCAAAAGAAATGAGAGCTAAACATGCTCAAGATAAGAAGGACAAAAGACTTAATGACTCTAAAAATTCAAAGCAAAAATCTCCTGATGATTTGGAAGAAGTAGATGATACAGAAGATTCAAGCGATAATTCGTACATAGTCTCAGATGAGTTAGAGACTGAAACCCAACCTTTCATTGACAATTTTGCTGTTTATATAGCTAAACAATTTTTACAAGACACTTCAATTACTCCAGAAGAGCTAGATAGATACGAAAAGACAATTAAACGGAAAAAGCAAATTATTCTTGCTGGATCCCCTGGCACGGGTAAAACATTTATTGCTCAGAAATTTGCTAAATACTTAACTTCGGTTCAAAATGGTTATGTGGATCTAGTGCAGTTTCATCCATCCTATACTTACGAAGACTTCATGCGAGGACTGAAGCCAGAAATCAAAGATGGCAGTTTGACCTATAACTATGCAGAAGGTCGATTTATTCAATTTTGCGAAAAGGCACAAACGAAATATCAAGATCTTCCCTGTGTTTTTATCATTGATGAAATCAATCGCGCCAATATTTCACAGGTATTCGGCGAACTGATGTATTTATTGGAATATCGCAACGCAGAAATCACCCTATCTTCAGGTAAGACTTTCACAATACCTGACAACGTGTTGATTATTGGCACAATGAACACTGCTGATCGCTCAATCGCCCTAATCGATCATGCCCTGCGCCGCCGTTTTGCCTTTATCAAAATCACACCTAACTATCAAAGTTTAAGGAATAAACTTCAAGATTCAGGTTTTCCCATAGAGAAATTGATTGCAGTTTTAGAAGGTTTAAACCAAAAAATTTGTGAGGCAATGGGCAGCAATGACTATGAACTAGGGACTTCTTTCTTCATGACTGATAACTTGTCAGAGGAAATAGAGGATATTTGGCAAATGGAAGTAGAGCCATATTTAGAGGAGTATTTCTTTGACAATCAAAGCAAAGAAATTATTGAATCCTTTCGCTGGATCAATGTGCAGAAACTGATTTATTAATCAAATTGAGTAAGCTTAATAAATGCTAATCATTACGCTTAAAGAGTATCAATCACAGGAAATTCCTAGAGAATCAATTAGTTATGATTTGAAAGAGAAGCTATATCGTGAATACAGCAAGCAAATTGAGATTAATTTAATTGCTGATAAAAAAGGCGATCGCTGGCGCATTAACGCACAGGGCTATGTTGGCTATATCCAAGTCTCCCCAGATTTAGCAATCTTTATTGAGCCGAAAACACCGATTAAAAATGTCTTGGCAATGTTGGAATATACACCCGAATTTAATGGCTTTAAATTTCCAGAACTTGTAAATTGTGATACGCTTCAAGACTTTCTCAATAGCCTAGCTGCATTACTGGCTAATCAAGTTCTCGAAAAATGTCGGCGCGGACTCTATCGCAGCTATATTTCTCAAAATGCGAATTTGGAATATGTGCGCGGACGCATTGATATTCCTAAAGCCATCCAAAAGCCTTGGCAAATAAAGATTCCCTGTCAATATCAAGAAAATACCCACGACAACGAAGACAATCAAATAATTTTCTATACGTTGCATCGGATTTTGCGATCGCAGCTTTGCACAGAAAACACCCAAACCAAAGTGCATAAAGCATTTCACGCATTACAAGGCTATGTAAATTTATATCCATTTACTGCTGCTGACTGCCGCGATCGCCATTATTCTCGACTCAATCAAGACTATCGCTATCTACATCTCCTCTGTCAATTTTTTCTGGATCGTACAGCCCCAACCCATAAGCAAGGACAGCTATCGTCCTTTAGCTTTTTGATTGATATGGCATCTCTCTATGAAAATTTTGTCGCAGCATGGCTAAAAAGGCATTTACCACCGCATTTGCGACTATATAAACAATATTCCATTCAAATTGGTTTAACCTGTGCCATTGACCTTGTAATCAAAGATATCCAGTCAGAAGAATGTAAATTTATTCTTGATGCCAAATATAAAATCAAGGAAACCGTTAGCAGTCAAGACTTACATCAAGTGCGGAGCTACGCGATCGCCATGCAATGTCCCGAAGCAATTCTAATCTATCCGCAGGATTTAACAAAAGCGCTTGATCATAAACCTGATGCAATCCATACCCGTAGTTTAACCTTTGCTTTAGATAATGATCTAGATCAATGTGGACAGAGGTTTTTAGCTAATATTCGCAGTGATTTATGATGTGCTGGGATTAGAGGCGATCGCGTAAATTTACAATTGCAAGCATCTTGCTATAATAGCCGCATAACCTTAGCTCACCAAAAACTTCTATGCTCTCTCAACAGCTTGAAGACAAATCTCAACATCTAGAAACTAGAGTAGCCGCATTAGAAACAGAACTCGCGCAAATGCGACAGATGCTATCTGTATTTGTTCAGAAAAAAACACCTTGGTGGTTAAAAGTCGCAGGTAGCTTTGAAAACGATCCCACCTTTGACGAAGCAAATCGCCTCGGTCAAGAATGGCGCAAATCTGCTGAATAGAGCATCATGTATATTTTTGATACCGATCATCTCAGCCTCATTCAGCGCAATGGACAAGAAGGAAAGCGAATCTTAGCCAAACTTGCAGAGATAGAAGATCCTGAAGTTGCTGTTACCGTTATTACCTACGAAGAGCAGATTAGAGGAAGACTCGCTTTTTTAGCTAAAGCAAAAACATTAGACGAACAAATCTTTGCCTATCAAGGATTACAGCAACTAGCAATCAACTACCAAGCGATCGCCATTATCCCTTTTAGCCGTGCATCTGCCCTAGAGCATCAACGCTTACGCAAAGCCTATCCCCGTCTAGGAAATATGGATCTCAAAATTGCCGCGATCGCCTTAACAAACAATGCAACTTTAGTCACCCGTAACAAATCAGATTTTGGACAAATTGTAGAGTTATCCATAGATAACTGGTCATAATTTATCCATCCTTATGGCTTATGCCTGACAACACCGACTACCTCCAAGGCATCATCGAACGCCTCACCTTTCACTCCGAAGAGACAGGCTATACCGTGGCGCGGCTAAAAGTACCCAAGGCTCAAGACCTAATCACCGTAGTCGGTAACTTTGCTAATATCCAAGCAGGACAGACACTTGCCCTAGAAGGCACATGGCGATCGCATCCCAAGTTTGGCGACCAGTTCCAAGTCACTCAATACCGTGAAACTAAACCCGCCACGATTACAGGAATTGAGAAATATCTGGGCAGTGGACTGATTAAAGGCGTGGGACCAGTCACCGCTAAACGCATCGTCACTCATTTTGGCTTAGATACCCTTGACATCATTGAAAATGAGATTGACCGTCTGATTGAAGTTCCTGGCATTGCCAAGAAACGGGTGAAGATGATCAAAACTGCTTGGGAAACTCAAAAGGCGATTAAAGAGGTCATGGTATTTCTACAAGGACATGGAGTATCCACCACCTATGCGGTCAAGATTTTTAAGCGTTATGGTAATGATTCCATTCAGACCGTTTCCGAAAATCCTTATCAACTGGCGACAGATATCTATGGCATTGGTTTCTTTACTGCCGATCAGATCGCTCGGAATATTGGTATTGAGGTTAGCTCAGAGTTTCGCAGTATTGCGGGTATATTCCATTGTTTAGGGGAAGCTGCTGAAGATGGTCATTGCTATTTACCGCGCCCTGAACTAGAAGAGAAAGCCATCAAACTGCTTGCTCTCGAAGACTATCAACCAGATCCTGAAACTATCTCTAAAATTGTTCTCCATCTCTCCATCAACGATCGCTTAGTGATGCAGGGATTAGAAGGAGAGTTCATCTGCTACAAGCCTACTTATTTCCATACTGAACAAAATCTTGCCGAACGGGTTTATCAACTATTGCAATACAAACATCATCCAGATGCTGAACGAGTCAAGGCTTGGATTGATCGCTACACCACCCAAAGAAATATCCAACTCTCTCCTAAACAACGCGAAGCCGTAGAGATGGCGGCAAATTCGTCGGTGTTAATTCTCACAGGTGGACCAGGGACAGGTAAAACTACCACCACCCGCACGATTGTCGCACTCTGGAAAGCGATGGGTAAGGAAATTGCTCTGGCTTCGCCGACGGGTCGGGCGGCTCAACGATTACAGGAAGTCACGGGCTGTGAAGCTAAGACAATTCACCGTTTTCTAGAGTTTGACCCGAAGTCAATGGGCTTTAAACGCAATCAGGAATATCCTCTGACCGCTCAAGCGATCGGTATTGATGAAGCATCGATGCTGGATCTATTTCTTGCCTTTTCTCTAGTTAAGGCGATTCCCTTGGGTGCTCAATTGCTGCTTGTCGGCGATACCGATCAACTTCCCAGTGTCGGTGCGGGCAATGTTCTCCAAGATTTAATTGATTCTCAGCAAGTCCCTGTAATCACGCTCACTGAGGTATTTCGTCAAGCTCAGGCAAGTCAAATTATCCAGAATGCTCACCGTATCAATACGGGTAAGTTTCCGAATATGGAAAAAGTCTCTAATCAGCCTCAATCCGATTGCCTCTGGTTAGAAATGCCGAATGCTGAAGCGGGTCAGCAGGGTATTTGCGACATTATTACGGAGTTGTTACCCAGTCTGGGTTTTGACCCTCAGCAAGATATGCAGGTTCTCTGTCCGATGACTAGAGGGGATGTCGGCACGCGCAATCTCAATGCTGTCTTGCAACAACTTCTCAATCCTCCTGATGCCATGAAGCCCGAAATTAAGTATGGGAATACGATCTTTCGTTTAGGCGATCGCATTATGCAGCAGGTGAATGACTATAACCGTGAGGTTTTTAATGGGGATATTGGCATGATTACAGGTGTAGATTTGGAGGAGCGGGAAGTCACGGTTATATTTGGCGATCGGCAAGTGGTCTATGATTATGCCGATCTTAATGAGATTGCGCTTGCTAGAGCGACGACAATCCATAAGGCACAGGGCAGCGAATATCCTGTGGTAATCATGCCTCTGTTCATGCAACATTTTCTGATGCTTTCTCGGAATCTTTTCTACACTGGACTGACTCGTGCGCGAAAGTTTGCCATTATCGTCGGTGAGTCGAAGGCGATCGGGCTGGCGGTTAAACAGATTAGCGATCGCCATAGATATACTTATCTAGCAGAACGGTTAGCTAAATTGGCAACTCACTGATTTTACTGGAGTTTAGACTAAAAAAGGTAAAAAAGGCAGAGTAAAAGAGATACAAACTGCCTAAAGTAGATGAAAAGTAAAGAGACATCTACAGTCATGATTATTGATAAACTACAAGACTTTCGTCAACAGGTATATAGATTTTTAGGGAACGGACGGGATGCAATATTTGACTTGATGGATGCAGTATTGACCAGTCCGAGAGTGAAATCATTTGTAGAATTATCGTTATCCGCAGTGTATCGAAGAAAATGGTCAAGTCTGTATGAATCATTAAAAGACAGTCGCCCCAACCGAGGCAGGATAAGACGGTTATGTGTGGAACAAATACCCAAAGACATCCGCCCTTTGCTAGCAGGAGACCATACAGGATGGGGAAGACCCCATGCCAAAACGCTAAAAGACAGGAGTTTTGTGCATCAACCGAATTTGGTAGAAGGGAACAAACCGATCGTGTTAGGGCATGACTACAGCACCTTGGCATGGATACCAGAGATGACAGGGAGTTGGGCAATCCCGTTATGTCACGAGCGGATCAGTAGTTTTGAGACAGCAGGGCAAAGAGCCGCATTCCAACTGAGTCAAGTATGTCGAGATTTAACGGTAAGACCAATCGCTACTTACGACAGTGAATATGGCAGTGCCGTCTTTATGAATTTGACTGAGGATATCCCTGCCGATTTACTAATACGTCTACGTCCTAACCGATGCTTATACAAAGCCCCTGCGCCCTACAGTGGTTATGGTCGTCCTCGTAAGCATGGGGATAAATTCCAACTTGCCAATGCTGATAGTTGGGGAGAGCCATCGGCAACTTTTAGCTTAGAAGATGAGACGGTTGGACAGGTGCAAATCCAGCAATGGTCTAACTTACACTTTCGGCAAGCAGCCCAACGACATATTCAAGTTATTCGAGTTACACATTCTCATTGCTCTGGTTTGTGGTTAGCTTGGGTGGGTGAACAGATGCCGACTTTAGACTCCCTTTGGCGCTTGTACTTACGTCGTTTTGCCATCGACCATTGGTATCGTTTTGCCAAACAAAGATTACATTGGACTCTTCCCCATTTGTTGACTCCTCAGCAAGCTTTGCGTTGGAGTGACCTTATGCCTTTACTCTCTTGGCAATTGTGGTTGGCTCGTCAACTGGTTATTGATACTCCTTTGCCTTGGCAGAAACCTCAAACCAATCTTAATTTTGGTCGAGTCGCTCAGGGCTTTGCCGCACTTTTGGTCAGGATTGGCTCTCCTGCTTGTTCTCCCCAACCTCGTGGTAAGTCTCTCGGTTGGAAATCTGGACGCAAGCGTTCTCCTTTTTCTCGCTTTCCTGTCGTCAAAAAACGAGCTTCTCGCTCGAAAAAGGTCAATCAAGACTACCTTAATTCCTAACTTTCAATATTCTCTTTTTCTCTCTCTTGCTTTTACTCAGTTCTCCGTTTTCTGGGTCACTTTTTCCTGCTCTTTTTCTGATTCTCTTAATCAACTTAGTCTAAATTCCAGTGATTTTAAACAAACGTGGTTTAACTAAAAAATACGAGAAAAACCACTTCAATTCATAAATGCGTAAGCTGCCATACTGAAAACACCATAGGTATAGCTACTATGCAATTGCTTCCCTTTCGCACCTCCTGCCCCCATAGCCACAAATAAAGGCATTAGATGCTCATCTGTCGGGTGATTCTCTTTGGCATAGGGAGCGCGTTGTCGGTATTGCAGTAATGCTTCCTGATTTCCTTCAGCAATATTTTGGGCAAGCCATCGATCAAAAACGCGCACCCAATCGGGAGTTTCAGCATTGTAGGATTCATTAAAAGCATACATATTGTGGGTGGCACTACCACTGCCGATAATCAATACACCCTCATGGCGTAAAGGTTCTAAGGCTTTTCCTATTTCCCAATGATGTAGAGGATCGCGGTGGGACTGAATCGATAGCTGCGTCACTGGAATATCGGCGACTGGATAGGCAAGCAACAAGGGAGTCCAAGCTCCATGATCCAAGCCTTTTGTGGGATGCGTTTCACAGGTCATACCTGCTTGTGTCAGTAATTCAGCTACGCGATCACTAAGTTCTGGCGCTCCCAATGCAGGATAGCTCAATTCATACAGTTGATTGGGAAATCCTGAAAAGTCATAGATAGTTCTAGGATTAGTCGCAGCGCTCACCGTCGGAGGATCAGAATTCCAATGCGCCGAGATCACCAAAATCGCTTTGGGCTTCGGAAATTGCTGATGCAGCGATCGCAAAAAATCACTAACAGCACCATCCCGAATTGCTAAATCTGGCGCACCATGGGATAAAAAAATTGTCGGTAAGCTGTCCATAATGTCGGTGATATATTGCTATGTTTCAAGCAAGTAGACTTAACGATTGAGCGCACTCATATTTTGAGCAGGATAGCGATCGCCTGCGGCAATGCCTTGAGGTGCTACTGCATTAATGCGATGGATATCTTCGGCAGTCAAAGTGACTGTAGCCGCCCCGATATTTTCTTCGAGATATTTACGGCGTTTTGTTCCAGGGATTGGTACGATATCATCGCCTTGAGCTAAGAGCCATGCTAGAGCTAACTGTCCTGCGGTGATTCCTTTTTCATCGGCAATTGCTTTTACCTGTTCTACTAATTCTAGATTCTTGGCAAAGTTTTCGCCTTGAAAGCGTGGCGATCTCCGCCGAAAGTCATCGGGGGCAAAATCATCGGGACTAGCGATCGCACCTGTTAGGAATCCTCTACCCAAGGGACTGTAGGGTACAAAGCCAATTCCTAATTCTCGCAATGTTGGTAGGATCACATCTTCAGGATCTCGACTCCATAGGGAATATTCTGTTTGTAGGGCAGAAATGGGATGGATCGATTGAGCGCGACGGATCGTGGCGGGGGCAGCTTCGGATAAGCCGAGATATCTGACTTTCCCTTGTTGGACTAGTTCTGCCATTGCGCCAACGGTTTCTTCAATGGGTACGGTTATGTCAACGCGGTGTTGATAGTAGAGGTCGATGACATCTACTCCTAAGCGCTGTAGTGACGCATCACAAGACTGTCTCACATATTCTGGTTTACCATTGATACCGAGCCACCCACCTTCAGCACTGCGAACATTACCAAATTTAGTGGCAATGATGACGCGATCTCGGCGATCTTTGATGGCTCTGCCGACTAGCCTTTCGTTGATGAAGGGTCCGTACATATCGGCAGTATCGAGAAAGTTCACACCGAGGTCTAGAGCATGGTGAATTGTGGCGATCGCTTCTTGTTCATCTCCACTGCCATAAAACTCGGACATTCCCATACAGCCGAGTCCCAGTGCGGATACTTCTAGTCCTTGATTGCCTAGTTTTCTGGTTTTCATGGTTGGTTTCCTGTTTGCTAATGCTCTACGTTAACCGATTTGATTCTCTTGTTGCCATTGATCGTAGGAAATGCGTGGGAGGTCAAACTTATCGGTTGTCCGACAATAGTAGGCAGGTGATCCCATTCTACCGATGGGTGCAAATCCTTCTATATGGTAGTGATCGCCAATGATGCTGTCATCCACATGAAACATCACGACTTCACCAATGATGAGGTTATACGCTCCTAATGGTTGTTGGCTATGCAGTACACATTCTAAACTTGCTTTCGCTTCGGCGATGCGGGGAACTTTGACTCGTTTCGATTCGGCTCCATGGAGTCCAACGGCGGTGAGTTCGCTCTCTTCGGCAGGGAAGTTGGCGGCGGAGATATTCATCGCGCTTAACAAATCTTCTGTGACGAGATTCACGACAAATTCTCGATTAGCGATAATGTTGGCGGCGGTATCTTTGGGGCTGCCATCGTCTTTGTTGCCGATGCTGATGACGAGATATAGGGGATTGCTACCGATCGCGTTTAAAGAAACTGAAGGGGGCAAGGTTAATCACTCCTTCGCTATTTTGAGTGGTTACCCATGCGATCGGGCGCGGGACTACCAGATTGGTTAATAGTTTGTAGTTGTCTTGCGAGGATGTTGTGCTGGGATCTATATGCATAGTGAATTTTTGGTCATCGGATGTGGGAATGGGTAATCTCTATTTTGTACCGTGATTTGGCAAGATATAAAACTGTCTCAGAGAGTGTAAAGTAATCTGTGTAAAGTCTAGGAAGTATACAGAGAGATAATCAAGACACACAATAACTAACACCCAAAAGATGAATATACGCAAAGAATTGCTAAACGAATTGTTGCAAGAATGTAAAACTCCACCTGACCTATTCGGAGAAGGAGGAATCCTGAAGCAACTGACGACCGCGTTGGTGGAACGGGCGTTGGAAGCAGAGCTATCAAACCATCTTGGCTACGGCAAACATGAACCCAGACCAGAAGGACAAACCAACAGTCGCAATGGTTATAGCCAGAAAAAAGTCCAAGGGGACTTTGGCGTAGCAGAAATTGCAGTACCGCGAGATCGCAGTGGTGAGTTTGAACCACATCTGGTGAAGAAAGGACAAAGCCGCTTGTCAGGACTAGATGAAAAAATCATTGCTCTCTACGCACGAGGCATGAGTGTCAGGGATATTCAAGCCCAGTTGCAGGAAATGTATGGAGTCGAAGTATCACCGACATTAATCTCCAATGTCACTGATGCCGTGATTGATGAGGTAAAGCAATGGCAAAATCGTCCCCTTGATGCGGTCTATCCAATCGTATTTCTGGACTGTCTGGTCATTAAAGTCCGAGACAATGGCAGGGTAATTAATAAGTCCCTGTACTTTGCCTTGGCGGTGAATATGGATGGGTACAAGGAATTACTGGGTATGTGGATTTCTCCCAATGAAGGTGCGAAATTCTGGCTGTCAGTACTGACCGAAATTCACAACCGTGGCATCAAAGATATTTTGATTGCATGTGTCGATGGCTTGACTGGTTTCCCTAATGCCATTGAGACGGTATTTCCGAAAACTCAGGTGCAGTTATGCATTGTCCACATGGTCAGGAATTCAGTCGCTTTTGTACCTTGGCAACAGCGCAAGCAAGTTTGTGCTGACCTCAAGGCTATTTATAGCGCTGCAACGGAGTCGGAGGCTGAGTTTAACCTTGAGTTGTTTGCTGAAAAGTGGGACAAGCAATATCCATCAATCTCCAAGTCTTGGCGTAGTCATTGGGCGAACATTATCCCCTTCTTTGCTTTCTCCACTGAGATTCGTAGGGCGATTTATACCACCAATGCCATTGAGTCGATGAATAGCAGTTTGCGGAAGGTGATTAAGTCTCAACAGATTTTTCCGACCGACGAAGCTGCTTTCAAGCTGGTTTATTTGGCAATGCGGAATATTTCTAAGAAATGGACGATGCCCATTCGTGACTGGAAACCTGCACTCAATCGCTTTGCTATCCTTTTCGAGGATCGTCTCCACTTCTAGTTTCTAGACTTTACACACTTTGCTTGACAATCTCCTGTCTCATCGTAGCTCATCCAATTTTGGCTTGTCCGTCAATACTTTTTTGCTGTACTTGAGATCGATGCTGCCAAGCTTGTTCAAATTGTTGGATATCCAATTCACTCAATTGTTCAAATTTAACTTCTTGTCCCTTGAACTGCAAAACGATCTGGCGATCTCCTCGTAATCTCTCAACTGTCAGAGTATCTCCGCTTCGTTGGATACCGTAAGCATTCTTGCCCATTTCTCCAAATCTATCAACGCCTAGCTCATTGAGGAGTTGATGGCAGATTGCTGCAACCATCTGAGCAAGATCGTTTCGGCTCTGCTCTAGATTAATGGAGATTTCTAGATTAGTAATATTTTCAGATTGTGTTGGTTTGAGTGCTTTTAGCGATCGCTGTTTTTCTAACTCAACCACAAGCTCGTTTAAAAAACTATCTGATAAGCCCTGCTCAGTTTGATGAAGCGACTCTATAGGCTGACTTATCGCCTTTAGGTTAGCGCTTTGCATCTCTAAAATAATTGAGCGATCTCGTGCTGGATCGTAACTGACCTGTAAATATTTCTGAAGTCCTCCCCAGCTATACTCTTTGCCTAGCTCATTACCTTGAATGCTGTTACTTCCCAAACTATAGGAAATACCTTTAATCTTCTTAGTGCGGGTGTATTTGACATGAGCCGCTACTCCTGAATGTTTCAATTGCTCAATCAACTGGGGCATGGTTATCCCTACTTTTACTTGCTCTCTAATGACTTGTGATATGTGAGAGGAAATAGAGGAAATATTAGAATGTATCCCCTGCTCAGAGGTGCTTTCTATCCGCTTCAAGATACGCGGTAAGGAATAAGCCTTGCCCACACTGGAGCCTGCCATGCTCACTCCATCAAATTTGTAAGCAATCCCTTTGGGTTTTCCCTTGCGATCTCGGTCAACCCTGACTTCAATCCCTTCAAGATTTAACTGCTCAATAAAGTCTGGTAGTGACATGGTACTTACCAAAGTTGCATCTATTTTGTCCGCAAGTTGCCGCTTTACAGTGGCTTTACCCGTTTCTAATTCCTTGTCAATCTGACTTTTAGTTTGCTCTTGGCGATCGCTCTCCCAACTTGATGGTACAGCCGCTAGTCCAAAATCCTGCTCTAGTTTGCGGATTACATCTTGGCTGCGCGTCCAATCCCAACTATCAGAGACCACTGAGCCATCCATCCGCACCCGACTGATCACGAGATGAATGTGTTCGTGATTTTCTTTGTCAGTATGCTTTACAGCCACATACTGATTATTGGTAAATCCCATTTCCTTGAGATATTGGGCGATCGCTATCTGCCAAGCGTCATTGTTAAGATGCTCTTCAGGACTAAGGCTGAGAATTACATGGCAAACTTTGTAACTTAATTTAGGGCGCAATTGCCAAGACAAAGAAAATTCATTCGCTAGGCTATATGGATCTTTGCCATCCATATTCATATCTATGACTGCCGCACCAGTTTTCCTCATGACATAAGATAAGCAGCCTTGAAAGCTCTTGCCCTTAATAATTTTACCGATCATCCTCTTCTCCTAATTTGGGCTTTATACCTGTACTTTCCGTAATCAGAGTTCTTAGTTCAGATATTGAACCAATTGATTGATCGATACGACGCGATATCTCATTGAGTTCTTCCAGTTGTAGTTGCATTGGGCTACCCATCATTAGACTCAAGTTGGCATCATGGGCTAGTTGGTTGATATTTGTACCGATTTTATTCAATTCATACTTGACTTCTCCCAACAGATGATAAAGATCCCAATCCACGTTTGCAACTTGTACTTTAGATATCGGCAGATCGTACTTAAACGTTGCACATCTCACAATTTCACTGGCTTTAACATTCAGTTGACTTGCTTTCTCATCTAGGATTACTTTCTCCTCTTCGGTCATTCGCACTGTAAATCTAACGGATAAAGTCATTGCTGTTATTCCTAAAGTTTATCCTGCTTACTTGTTGTCAAAATATCTGCAAATTACAAAGAGTCTGATAAGCCGTAGCTATCAGTTATTTTTGCAATTCCTATCCTCCTACACACACTTAGATTTTAAAGTGTTAATTCTATATCTAGTTTGTTTTTTCTAAATTTCTTTGCATTTTGTCATTTGGCTGAGGGGGATTCCAAAGGGGTTCCTCCCCTTTGGCAAGCGTAATGTTGCCGTCGAACAAAAATCAAGCGATAGCGCGATTTCTTGTCCGACGAGCAACATAGCTTGCGACTAGTTTTGGACATACCTCAAAGCACGGAAAATCGTTGCAGATCCGCATCGATCCGCACAAATTTAGGATAATACTAGATACGATTTTGGGATAACTTTGGGACAATACTAGGTACGATTTTGGGACACAAATTGTATGTATTTTTCACTCAATTGGTATAAATTTATCACGCAAAATATAATACCTAAGACATAGAAATTACTGACCGCATATAAAAATAATCTAAGACAAGGATTTACTGAATACTTTCTTGGTAAGTGAAGTTCTTAGATTGTGAATATTGACAGGAATTATACGACTGTTAACAAATTGTAAAAAATCTCATCGAGCAAAATAACCCAATCTTCTTTAGCAATGGGTATGATTGAAAAAAGCAATAAATTAGGAGGTACTCAATCCAATATAAGAATTAATCTGGGTCAAAGATTTCCATGTTGGGGGATTTTTTGACAACAGTTTAGGAATTTATATCCACTAAACAACAGCTAAAAAAATGACTAGAGATCCCTCACGTTTATCGTTAGCGGACTTAGATACGGATAAATTGGTAGCTTTATCAGAGCAATGGGTCAATGAACCTCAGAAGACAAAAAGCCTCAAAACCAAACTCGACATCATCCGAACCTTGGAAAGTGGGATTAGAGCTTTAATTGCTTTGGGATATACCTATGAAGAAGTCAGCTACAAACTGACAAGTGAACTACACATTGCTATCTCTGGTGAGACAGTACGAAAGTATTTACAGAAGATCGATGTAGAAAATAAAAAAGCCGTGGCGAAAGCAAAACGCGATGCTACTAAAGCCGCAAAAGCCTCGGGTACTCCTACTCTGTCAATTTTGCCGTCAGAACCCGCAAAGTTTTCGGATGATTATCCTAGTTCATTGCCTATTAATCAGAATGTTGTTGGCATAACCACAGACATTCAACCTACAACCACCAGAATGAATTCGGACTTAAAACAGACTAATCAGGTTGAGTCTGACAAGCCCAAAAGCATTGTCCCAAAGTCTCTCCCTGTAGATGATGACGATGATGATGACTACTTAGCACAACAGAAAATCTTGAAACACTACAATCGTTATTAGGAGGCAAATTATGGCAATTATTAACCTGATCGATGGTGAAAAAGGTGGTGTGGGTAAAAGTTGGGTTGCTCGAGCCATGCTCCAATATCTCAAGGATCATGCCATCCCATTGACTGGCATTGAGGCGGATCGCAGCAATCCTACCGTCCTCAATATTTATAAGGATAGTAAGGCTGCTTTTTTCTCTGAAAATGAAAAAATGGCAGATGTCCCTGATTCTATTTTTGACTATGCACTCAAAAAAACAGTCGTGGTCAATTTACCTGCTCAAGCCCATCGTGCTGTATCCCAATGGATTCACACCAAAGGTTTACTAGACTTGGGCAAGGAGCATGGTGTGTCTTTCATCAAGTGGTTTGTCAGTGATGGTGAAAGTGATTCAATTGAGCTATTCATTGAGTCTCTGGAACATTACCAAGGCTACATCACCCATGTGTTTATCAAAAACTGGGGTCGCTGTGATGAATGGGGCTATTTCCAAGAGCACGAAGCAATCCAGAAGGCGATCGCCGAATATGGTGTAGCCGTAATCGATTTTCCGAAGTTGGGAGATGGCAGGCGCATTGAAATCAATGCTAAACGCCTCACTTTTGAGGAGGCTTCTAACTACTCTGAGTTTGGCATCATTGGCAGGAATCAAATCAAAACCTTCCTCAGAGATGCTTACAAAGCCTTTGAGTCCACGAATCTCTTACCTCAAAACGTCCAGAAGAAAGAAGCCAAATCCTAGTATGAATAGCGATCCTCAACCCAAAACCTATCTGGATATTGCCATCCATGACTACGATCCCACGGTCAAAGCCAAGATTTACGAGATTGTGGCTAAGTCTGGCATTCCCCAGAACGATCCTTACATTGCGATTTTTCTGTCCAATGCTCAAGTTGCCGCCACGGTTGCCACTGCCCCCAACCTGCTCCAAAGTGCCTTAGCCAAGGGCTTCGATGTTGGTATCCAAAAGTTTCGTGACTTTCTGGCGACTCTGCGCGAGACTGCGGTTAAGGAGCAGGAGGTGGCGATTAGTCAGGCGATCGCGAATATCATCAAAAACAAACAGCATCAGGAATCTCAAGGTTATTGGCGGACGATTAGCTTGCCCTTCATTGGTTTCTGTGCGGGGATGTTGATGATTGGCTTAGCGGCAGGTCTGGTTTCGGGTTTGGCGATCGCTAAGGTTGTATCTCCTCAAGCTAATCTCAATCCCCAGACCGAAAAGGATTTGAAATGGTTAGCCAGTGATGAGGTCAAACTTGCCATGAATCTTGTGGACTGGAATAGGGACATTTTGAACACCTGTCTGCAAGACCAGCAGAACCTTAAGGACGCTTTGATTATTCTCAAGGGTAAGTACGTTACTAAAGGTTTGTGCGCTCTCTGGGTTTTACCTGAAAGCCAGAGAGTATATGAAGATCGGCGTTGATTGTACTACGCTGATCATTAATCGAAAAAACACTATAGCCAATGAATTGTTTATAGTGTTTTTTTATCAGAGGAAGTGCCTCTCGAAAAATAGCTGCATTCTCAATAATGCAAGGTTGAGATCCTTGATTTATCGTTATCATTGTCAATAGTATAGAGATACCCTAAATGTTAGTGACCTCTCTGGGTATGGTGCTAAAACCCAGAGGGTATATACAGATCAGCGTTGATTTTGGTTACGCATATCACTAATCGAAAAAACACTATATCCAACAAATTGATTATTTTGTTTTTGGCAACAAGTAACATTTACTATCAAGCTGAGTTATAGTGCAGATTACTTAACCTTTGTATTTGAAATTAATAGATCTAATGCCTTTTCCGTTGCGTCTATATTTTCGGCTGGAATGATGGCTGGCTGCCTATTCTTTTTCGGTTTCGGCTGCCTTGGTTTCATCTGGTTGCGATCGCTGTTCTCAATCCTGCCTCGCTTCCTGATTTCATATCCATGTCTCAATAATACGGCTCGGATCGTCGAATCGCTCAGTCCAAAGACTGCGCCCACTTCGTCTAGGCTCATTGGTTTGCTATATAGCTCCCAGTATTTCTGGGCGATCGCTTGTTCTTCTTTGAAGGCGGCGGCTTTTGCTCTGCGGGCTATTTCGGAAATGTCGATCCCTGCTTGGACGATTACCCGTTCGATGGTTTTGCCTGACAGGTCAAATAACTTACCCACTTCCTCAAAGTCTAATCCGCCTTCATTTACCAGTTGCCAATATTCTTTGGCGCGGTTGTAGTTTTTGAGGCGCTTGAGCTTTTGGTTATCTTCGCGTCTCTGCCTGATTCGCATCAAGATCTGACGACGTTCTTTTTGCTTTGGCGTAAGCTTTGGTGTGGGTAAGCCTGCGATGCCTCCGAGCTTATGTTTTAGCTTAAAGGTGGGACGATTTTTGGAGTCTACGCTTTGTCTGATTGGGTAACCATTGCGCTTGAGTTCCCGCAGGATAATTGGATGGGATACTCCAAATAGTTCTGCGGTTTCTCTCAAGCTTAAGTGGTAATCGTTATAGGCTTTGTGATACTGAGCGGCGCGATTGGCGGAAGTTACTAAATCAATTCCTTGGCGGATGGGGATGCCGTGCTTTTCTAATACTTTATTGAGGGTCTTAGCTGAGATATTGAGCTTCTGGACTACGGCTGTCCTTGTCACTCCTGTTTGGTATAGGGCGATCGCCTGTTCTTCTTTGGACATTCTTGTATGGCTTAGTCGCGAGTGTTTGGGTCTAAATTCATTAAACCCTGCCGCCACCATCGCGTTATATACCGTCGAAATTGCTACCTGAAAGTGCTTGGCAATATCTCGAATCGGGTAGTTTTGTTCTTTATATAGCCTGATATATTCCGACACATCAGGCATAACTTTGGGTGTCTTCACCTTGCCAGTCTTCGCTTTGGAGCTTTTCTTTTTGTCTGCTTTTTGCTTTTTCATAAACTGACTCTCAATATTCAAGATTCAAGTACGTTTTTTGTTGTTTGACCATATCTACGGCATATGGGGATGTAATCAGGATACGTGTAAAACAGTGCCACGAAACGCTGAAACATTTACTGAGATTACTCTTGAACGATCTCAATTGGCAAGCTAACTGCCAGATCCAACGGTTCGGGAATAGTCGTCAGATCGACAACATAGTCGCCATACCGCTTTAAATGTCTAGTCAGATAAGGACTCAAAGTAGAGAGTAACTCGCGGTCAATCTTATGACCATCCTCAACCAAACTGCGTACCGCAGCAGAAATATCCACAGTATTCTGAAAAATCACCGCGCTGGCAACTAAGTCGAGATACTTGAGCCGCTTCTCTTGCTCTTCAGGATCGTGGTCTGTAAGTACCCCCTGCTTACCAAAAAATAACCAGTCCAGAAAATTGTGATAGCCTTCAACAATATTGGTGCAAGCTGTAATCTCCTGACGTAAAGCGCGGTCGGAAATATATTGCAGCAAAAACAACGTTCTAACAACCTGTCCCAAGGCTTGAAAAGTTTGGTACAGGCGATTCTTGCGACTATTACTCCCTAATCTTCGCAAGATCGTTGAAGGCATCAACTTACCCGCCTGAATAGACAAAGTTACACGAATTAAATCCTGCCAATGAGTTTGAATCAACTTCCAATCCACCACATCCGTAAATAACGGATCGATGTATTTATACACAGCCTCTGGACTCGGACGAAAGAACGTATAATCCTGCCAGTTCCGAATCCGAGGCATCAGCTTGATTCCCAATAGATAGGACAAAGCAAAGACAGGCAATGATTGACCTTGAGTATCCGCATGTAAGGTATCTGGTTGAATATCCGAACTGTTCTTCAGTAACCCATCCAAGATATACACTGCCTCCCATACTCCACAGGTAATAAAGTGGGTGAACAGCGCAATGTAAGTATCTGAGACATGATGGTAAGCAATCCCACCATAACCGCCATAGCGGATATGGTACTCTGACATCAAACTGTTTTCATGAATCTGAAACTTGCTTCCATCAGCGGCTGCGCGTTTCCCCGTTCCCCAACACTTGGGCAATGGGAGTAAATTGTAAGCATTAATCAGCTCCCGGATTGCTGCTTCGATTTGGCTGGTTTGAATATGTAGCCGATTGATGCGCGACAACATCTGTCCATTGATCAGTCCGCGTGTATGACGTGCTGTTTGATAGGGACCAAGGTTACACCCATAACCAAACACAGCCAGAATATACCGCTCAGTGGGTTGGTCTATTTTAGCCTCAGAGCCTGAAGCTAATCCAAAATGCCGCGTCCAGTTGAGCCAATATTCCACATTGCACAGGATGTCCAATACGCTCCGCTCTGGCAAACGTTCCCAAATCTTAGCTTCGAGTTCATCGGCACCAGACGGTTTCACTTCTGCTACCAAACGTTTGAGGACGGGTGCTCCAACTTCGTTAATGGTAATTTGACTACCATCTTGACAGATCTGGTCAACTGTCTGTGCCACCTCTGTTAATTGCTGTTTTAAAGCAGCCACAAAGGACTCAGCGGTTACTGGTAAACCGCTTTGTATTCCATAACTTGCCAAGTCGTGTTCACATTCTTCCCATGAAAGTAACTGTTCGCGAAAGTCGGCGTATTGCTCGGAACCAGCGACAGAGATATCTCCTGTTTTCAACTCAGCCGCTAAATAGGTGAAGATGCATACTTCGAGATGAACTCTCGACAGTACTTGCTCTTCCCCACGCTGTTCCACCACCAATCGTCGCCACCGCTCGCTAATGAAACTCAAATCGAGATCGTCGCTGGGTAAATATTTACTGCGCCGCTGTTCGTGCTTCAACACAAACGCCAAAGCTACAGGTAACGATTGATCTTGAGAGGTCGATTGAAGTTCCAAAGATCTGACCAATTCAAATAGCAACGGACGATAACGACCGAAGAAATGCCGAATTAATGGTAAATAATTATCGCTGTTGTAAGTCGTAATTGCCTGACAGCGTTCGAGTAGCTCGGCGGAACCACCATGAGACTGTAGTAGGGCTTGCACTTGATTTCCGAAAGTTTGTTCGTCAGGATGATCGACAGATACCTCTAAAATCTCTGCTAACACCCCTAGCATCACTTCAGTTTGCTTGAGATGTTGTTCTCTGAGTTCCACCAATCGTTGGCGGGCAAGGTAGTGAATTTTCCGCATCCGCTTGAGAAACAGATCGACCAAATAATCTCTGGTTTTAACTTGCGCCCGATAGAGCAAACACACCAGTAAAGCGTTTCGTTTATTAGTTTTGATATCTCGAAAATCCGAAATGTCCAGCGCTTTAGCTTGAGCAGCAAAAGATTGAATCTTACTCTTAGCAATCCCCGCTAACAACCGTTGGGCATTGCCAAAAGACATCAGCTTGTCAAATTTAGATTGCAACTGAATGATGTGGGAAAGTCTAACACTCTTGGGCGGAGATTTGAGTAAATTGAGCGTGACCTGACCTTCGACGGGTTGAGATAAGAGTAGCTCGTCTAAAAAGGTCTGCTCCGCAGGAGTTAACTTTGATGCCACCTGTTGAAATAATCTGTGATTGGTAATCGAACGTACATTGCCAGCTAGGCGATCTAAGGTACTAAACGCTGGTAACTCATAACTTTCTTTGACCAATTCCTCAATCGCCACATTAATTAAATCGGCGTTACGATCCATAGTTGTCGCCGCCGTTGCGATAGCAATAGCGATATGTTGACGTGCGCCAGCATCAAAGATTTTAACTTTTAGAAAAGTCCGAATCGCTCTTTCATAGCGACGTAGTGACCGCAGGGGGGCAATGGCATCAACTGAACTGTTTAAATTCAATAGCTTCCGTAAATGCTCAATGAGTGCGGTTGGAATTGATGCCGCATCTGGAAAGTACCCTAGACGCTGAAAAGCTTTCAGAGATATCAACAAGCGAAATCGACCTTCTTTACTGGCAGTTTGGACACGAGCAAAAGCTAGCTCGGATTCAGTTGGGGTATAGAGTTCGGCTAATTCTTTGAGATTCGGGAGAGATTTAAAACGAGGATAGGCGGTGCGTTCGATTGCGGTCATTAAATTAGGCGATTACCGCCGATTTTCGGTCACACCAACGGTAATTAGCGTTAGGCTCATTTTCCTAGTTGAGAGTATTAATTATACTCCTAGCTCAAACCACTTATGGATTGATAAGGTGCTTGATAATTCTCAGAACGCTCGAAATTCATCATCCAATTTTAGTAACTTATTTAAAGCTGTTTGAGCAGCAAGTTCGGCCCGCTCGGAAGTAACTTTTTGATATCGCAAAGTGGTCTGAATATTTTGGTGTCCCATCAATGCTCTTAGTTCTTCAATCCCGATTAATCCGACTCTTTCTGTCGCAAAAGTATGCCGCAGATCGTGAAGGCGAATACCTGCTATTAAGGGGAAAGGATCTGTCAAGTCTCGCCATCGCTGATGAATATTTGGATAACTCAATCGCACCACTTTCTTACTGAGTCGGTGTTGAGCTGTCCACAGATCTGGATGCCCTTGGTGTCGGTAGTATTTGAGGTATTTCTCTAGCAATAGTGCTGCATCCTCACTGTAGAAGCACCAGCGGGTCTTATTGCCTTACCCAACGACCTGAAACCTCTGCCCTTGCAGATCTAGATCTTCTAGATTTAAAGCTAAGAGTTCGGCAATTCTTGCTCCACTGCGGTGTAAAAGTCGAACTACAGCATTCAGGCGACAATCGGGTGTAATCGCCTCATACATTTGCTGGAGTTGGGGGGTACTCAGATAGCGGATGACGCAATCTGAGGCATGTTCGCCTTTACTAAAATCTGGCTTACGCCGTCGTAAATGAGCTATTGGATTGACTCTGATATATCCTTGTTCGACAGCAAAGTTTAGGAGGGCTTGAACGATGGATTGATGTCGGTGGTGAGTTGTATAGGCTAGATGGTTCAAGCCGTTGAGATACTCTTCTATTACTGCACGACCCAGAATCTCAATTGGATATCGTCCATACTTTTGTAGTAGCGGAATCAGTGTCAGTTCGTAAGACTTTTGGGTGGCGATACTCAGTCCAGGACGCTCTAAAAATTGAGTAGTAACTGTTGCTAAAGTCAGCGACATATACTACCTCCATCAGTCTAAACTTAAGGATAAGATTATTTTAAAAGTATATTTCTTTATTGATACTTTAATCTAGACTTATATGCAGCTTCTTGATTCTTTACTTGCGCCTAAAGCTGATGAATCACTCGGTCAATATCTTCGACGGCTCAGACTACACAGAGGTTTGAGTCAAGCCGATGTGGTCGAGCTTGCAGGTATTCATTTGCAAAGCTTGGGTAAAATCGAACGAGGGAGAACGCTTAAACTCAATCACAAAACTTGTAGTGGGTTGGCTTATGCTCTTAATGTTCCGAAAGAGTATCTCGAATCGGTTGGCAGAGGTGTTGCCGTGGATGTCCCATCTGCGCTCAAGTTTTGTCCGAGTTGCTGGACTGTAGGAACGGCTCCTGAGTCGATGTGGTTGGATTTAAGAGCGAAGTGTTGTTTTCTCTGCGGGATGGAGTTACGTCATCGCTGTGTGGGCTGTCAGGAGCCGATTACTTCCCTGAAGCATCGTTTCTGCCCTTTTTGTGGGACATCTTATCAATCTTCTTCATCTTTAAAAGTTTAATAGCTGAAAGCATATCACAGTCAGGGTTTCAGGGCTTCGTGGCACTGTTTTACACGTATCCTGACTATACCCCACATAAATATCTCCTAAATGGCTCCTAAATTGATGAGCAAGAGAAAAAGTAAATCTAATCTACGGTAACTCGATGGGTTTTTAGTAGTTTTGTGCATAGGCAAAACTATCTCATGAAGTAACCCAAAAAATTGGTATTCCACGACTCCAAAATCAATGATTTAAGCCCATCATCCCTAGCCTCTCTCCCTTTTTGGAAGGGGAGAACAAGAAAATCCACAAAAAATCTCTTCTATTAGCCCTGAAAAAATTGGTTAGGAGGTCGGGAAAGTCCTAGATTTTCGCGGAGGGTTTTGCCCTCGTACTCCTTCCGAAAAATTCCCCGTCGTTGCATTTCTGGAACTACCTTTTCCACAAAATCATTGAGTCCTTCAGGCACAAACGGAAACATGATATTAAAACCATCCGAACCCTCTTCAAATAGCCATTGCTCCATTTGATCGGCGATCGCTGAGGCAGTACCGACAAAGGCTAAACCGCCATAACTTCCAACCCGTTGCGCTAACTGACGAATGGTGAGATTTTCGCGTTGGGCAAGGGAGACGATGCGATCGCGTGCGCTACGACTGGCATTAGACTGGGGAATTTCGGGTAAAGCTCCATCGGGATCGAAACCTGAAACATCATAACCAAGGGCGCTATTTAGGCTGGCAATGCCACTATCGTAATGGACAAGACTATCTAAATGGGCACGTTTAGCGATCGCGTCTTCAGTAGTTTCACCGACAATTACCAAAACCCCTGGCAGAATTTTGATTGAATCAGGATCGCGTCCGATCGCCTTAGCCCTTCCCTTAATATCCGCAAAAAGCGCCTTACCAGCTTCCAAATTACTAGCAGGAGCAAATACAACTTCCGCAGTTTCCGCCGCCAACTGTCTTCCCGCATCCGATGCGCCTGCCTGAACGATTACTGGATAGCCCTGCACAGGTCGAGCAATATTTAAAGGACCTCTTACGGAGAGATATTTACCCTTATGACTAAGCACATGGAGTTTATCAGGATCGAAATAAATACCTGATTCCACATCACGAATGAAAGCATCATCGGCAAAGGAATCCCAAAGCCCCGTCACCACATCATAGAATTCTCGCGCCCTGCGATAGCGTTCATCATGTTCTAACTCTTCTTCTAATCCAAAGTTTAGCGCCGCATCAGGATTAGCAGTAGTGACAATATTCCATCCTGCACGCCCTTCACTAATATGGTCAAGGGAAGCAAAACGACGGGCAATATGGAAAGGTGCATCATAGGTTGTCGAAGCTGTGGCAACTAAGCCAATATGTTCCGTAGCATTAGCAAGGGCTGAGAGTAAGGTGAAGGGTTCAAAGGAGGTAACGGTGTGACTGCGTTGCAGTGCGGAAATTGGCATATTCAATAAAGCCAAGTGATCCGCCATAAAAAACGCATCGAACTTTCCCTGTTCTAATTTTTGAATAAGTTTTTTAATTGCAGGAAAGTTGAAATTAGCATCGGGCAAAGCATTGGGATAGCGCCATGCTCCTGTATGGATGCTGATGGGACGCATAAATGCGCCTAATTTTAATTGTTTTGTTTTGCTCATTATTTCTTTTTTGCTGGCTAATATTCGATACAGCCTGTTGAAGTTTGAAGTAGTACAGAGAAATTTTTGAAAGCGCGGCTAAGCCGCGCTTTCAAAAATTTCTCTGGCTTTTAATTCAGCGCAACGCGCTGTAAATTTTGGGAAAGTTCTGCAAAGTGGAACTTTCCCAAAATTTATTTTTGTCAAGTTGACTTGTTTTCTTAAGCAGAGATCGCTAATTCACGGCGAGTTTGCGAAATAAACCATTGCTGTAAATCTGGAGCGCTATATACCTGATCGGCAATAAAGTGATCACCTTCAGGAAACACCGTTAGATTTACAGATATGCCAAGACCACGCAAAGTCTCCACAAACTTTTCCACATCGGCAATGGGAATATTCGCGTCTTGTCCACCTTGGAATACCTGTACAGGAATATCCTTGAGTTTGGCGAGATCTTTCTCCGCGATCACTTGAGGTACACGACCTGATACTGCAACCACACCCGCAAAGCGATCACTATAGGTTGTCGCGATATGCCATGTACCTGCTGTACCGAGGCTAAACCCTGCGATGATCACCTGTGCTGGATTGATCGAATTGTTCGCTAGCAAATGATCGAGAAATGCAATCACATCCTCAGCCCGTTCGACCCAAGTTTGATCCGCAGGCAGTTGAGGAGCAGCAAAAAAGTAGGGCAATGACTGCGATTCATTCACAAACAGTGGTAAGCCCCACTTCAGCAAAACATTCAAATCATTACCGCGATCGCGTGCGCCATGCAGGAATAGTACCAAGGGTGCAGATTCACTGGCTGTTGCAGGTGAAAACAAGTAGGGAAAAGTTCCATTGGCAGTATCAAAAGAGCGTTGTTCGACGGTCATATTCTTAACTCCTATAGGTTTGCTGTTGATTACAGATATTGCGAACAATGGGCTTAAGCCCATTGCTTTGTTTACCTAATTTTATGGAATACAAATATTTAGTATCACTAATTACTTGACTCTAAAAATATGATAACTCTATACTACGGCTTGTCGATAGATTTACAGTAGTATTTTTAATCATCGACCAAATTTAGAGACATAACTCTGGAGAATTTACATGAGTAATCAGTCCATTGTCGTTAAGCCAACTTCTACCTTCACTGGTGCAGAAATTGAAGGTGTAGATTTGTCTCAGCCTCTATCCGATGAAATCATCAAAGATATTCGTAATGCGCTTTTAAAATGGAAAGTTGTATTCTTCCGCAATCAAAATCTTGATCATGCAGGTCAGGTTGCTTTCACTTCACGCTTTGGCGAAGTGACCTACGCGCATCCCCACGAAGATGAACCGATCGCTGATCATCCTGAAATCCTTCCTATTGATCGCAGCCGTTTTGAACGCCGTAATGGACTGCAAAAATCCAGCTATGAAAGTCGTTGGCACACAGATGTTACTGCCGCCGTTAATCCTCCCGCAGGTTCGATTTTGCGGGCTGTGAATGTTCCTAGTGTCGGTGGAGATACCACTTGGACAAACTTGGTTGCAGCCTACGAAGGTTTGTCTGAACCTATTCGTGAACTCGCTGATAAGCTGAAGGCGCAACATCATTTCAATGCAGGTTTGCAACTTCCCCCCAGTAGCAAATATGCTCAACGCATTGCCGCTAATCCTCTTGTTTCGATCCATCCTGTGGTGCGCGTGCATCCTGAAACTGGCGAAAAGGCTCTATTTGTCAATCCTGGATTCACTTCTCATATTATTGGACTCTCTCGCAAAGAAAGTAAGCTCTTGCTGGAGTTGTTCTTCAACCAAATCAAGAAGCCCGCCTACACCACTCGCTTCCGTTGGAACAATGGCGATATTGCCTTCTGGGATAACCGCGCCACTGCTCACCTCGCACCTCAAGATCTCGATCATCTAGATGTTGAGCGTGTTCTCTATCGCACTACGATCACTGGAGATATTCCCGTCGGTCCCGATGGCTTCCGTTCAGAAATCGTTGAAGGTGAAGTATTTAACAGCAATTTGCCTAGCGTTTTGAAGCAAAAAGCTGAAGAGTTGAAAGCAGAACCAGTTCTTGCTTAGAATCTAACTAACTGATGTTACGTGGAAGTCTATAGATTCCTATATCTAGCCAAATTGTTCCATGTAACATCAGACATATAAGTTTATTGACTTTGCGATCGCCAGTAATTTATCGTAACTCATCAACGAAGCAATTCATTTTTGCTCGCCTAATCTCAGATGAAAATAGACAACTCTAATTGACTTCGCGGGTTGGCATAACGGCAAAATGCAGCGGCGGCAGGCAACCTTAGCGACCTCACCAACAGCTTTCGCCCGTCCGCTGCCATGCAGTGTTAGCTGGATTTCGCCGCTGATCGCCCCCATCTACTCAACCCTACGTCTCCCACAGATACCCTCTCGTTATTATCCTCACCAACTTTTCTTGGAGGCTTTGAGTCATCTTGGGCTACCACAGACTGCTGCACAACAAACAATCTCCTCGATGTTTTCAGGCTCACCAATAGCCTCCAGTACAACCTTTGCATCGTTCTGAATTCTCAATTATTACTTTCTTTGAGGGATCTCTTGAGAATATTATCCATCTCTTCCCAATCTGAGCGTACCCAGCCTGCAATACGAATAACTTCTAAAAGGACTTTTATTGATAATCCTGGTTTGATTCCTTCAAAAGCTTTATCTTGACTAGCTATGGTATATATAAATTCATCTATTCCTCGCAAGCCAAATTTAGTGAGTGCATCTGTAAATCGTTGAGCTTGTAACTGGCAACTTGACAATTCTCTCAAAGCTTCAGATTTATTAAAGGGATTGTCAATCATGTGGATCAATCGCTCAGCTTCAGTTAGGTTTCCAGATTTGGACATTTCATTGACCAACACGTTTAATGCACTTGCTCCATTTGAGATACCTTCCGAGATTCTTGCAAACTTTTCAGACTCAGAAAAGTGCCCTGATTGAGCAAGAGAAACTGCTAAATGTTCAATTGCTTCAATGCCATCTCTACCTCGACCTATGTATTTCAGCATTTGCTTTGTTTCATCAAAAATTGTCTTAGATTGTATTTCTTGTCCTGCTTCATGAAAAGCAACGGCTAACTTGCAAAAAGCGTTTACTCGTTCCTGACCTTCTATGATTTTTTCGGCAATCTGTCTTGCATTATCAAAATCTCCTGCTTCTGTCAAGCTGTTAGCTAATGCTCTGCGTACCCAAGAAGAACCCCATTTACTTTCAATCATTTGGGCAATTTCTTCTACTTCCAAAATAAGTGCACTGGCTTTATCTACACACTTTTCCTTAATTAAAGCTTCTATGAGAGTAGCTAGAGCTTCTGCACGATGCAAGGGAAACTCAATTGTTCGTGCTACTCGTTCAGCTTCGCCAAAGTTTTCTGCAAGTGTCAAGGCTTCAACTAATTGCAAAAGTAAAGGTTCCCAACCATTTTTCCGAGCAGCCCAGTGATGTGCAGCGCTTAACGTATTACTGGGAGTGCTTTGTGAATCAATTATTCTCGACTCATCTTCTACTTCAACTAATATCTTTTTCGCCCTTTCCTCCTGTTTTAATAAAGTTAGAATATTAGCTAAAATTATAAGATGCTCTAGGCGTTTCCAATTAGGTTGAAGAGATCGGGTTAGTTTCTCAGCTTGATTGAGAACCGTATAAGCTTGAGCTTGGTGCTTTAAATAATACAAAGCAATACTTACTGCCCTTACTGCCTGTATCTGCTTCGTGCTAGGCTCAATTATTCGAGTTAACCCTTCAGCCTGTTCAAAAATTATTCTTGCCCTATCGATTTGACCCACTTGAGCTAATGCAGTCGCTAACTGGGTCAAAGATTTTATCTGTTCTCTTATGTCAGCTTCTATTGTTACCACTATTTGTTCAGCTTCACTAAATTTTCCTGACTGTACTAGTGAAACTGCTATCTGAGTCAAGGCTTCTGCTTTTGAGTCACTAACTTGGTTCTCAATTCCTCTTGCTATTCGTTCAGCCTCATCAAATCTCTCAGCTTTGGCTAAGATTCCTGCCAATTGAGATAGAGCCACAGGTCGCCAACTGCTATCCTCTTTTATAGATCGAGCTATATGTTCAGCCTTCTCAAATTGTCCAATATTTGCCAAGGAAATGGTTAGTGCTAGAAAAGCCAATCCTTGGAATGGGCTGTAGTCAATTTTTTGACCTATTTGTTCAGCTTCTGAGAAGAAGGTATCGGCTTTTCTTTCCTCTCCATCTCTATATAAAGCTTCTGCCAAACTACTCAGAGCTTCTACACGAGATCGCGATTCTTTAATCTTATTAGATTTACGTTCAGCCTCAGTAAAATCTTTGTTTCTTGCCAAAGCAGAAGCTAAATTACTCATTACTTCTGCCTGGTATTCTTCTCTTCTAATTTCTCGAACTATCCTTTCAGCATCGTCAAAACGCTTTGCTTGAATAAAGGCGTTGGCAAGATATTGTAGTGTCATATCTCGGTGCCAATCATCGTTGATTGCTCTTACAGTTTTTTCAGACTCAACAAAGGTTGCTTGTGCTTGAGATTCCTGTCCTAAGTTACTCAGCAAAACTGCAAGTTCACTCAATGCTCTGGCTCGATATTCATCAGATTCAATTGCTCTGGCTACAACTTTTATTTCATCTAGAACGTCGGAGGTTACTTTGTTCTTTGCTTGGAGTACTCTATATACTTTCATAAGACTCTCGAACTTTGAGTTTGCATTAGCTCGCAAACGTGCATGATTTAAAGCCTCAGTTTCTCGATCTAACCAAACTAAAGTTTCTAAATAATCATCAATACAACGGCTAACGCGCTCATGCACAATTTGTCGAGATGTATGAAGTTGAACCACTGTTACAACTTGATCCATATCCAAAGGATCAGCAAAGTTTGCCAATGCAAGCTCAAGATCAGCAGCATATGCTGTATCTCCTTTACAAGCAATAAACTTTGCTTCCATCCACTCTGGGCATGTGGTTAGCAGTTGATAGAGTTCCCTCTCACGTCCCGCTTGCTTCAAGTGATACGCTAAATGCTCAAAGAAATAGCTGTCATTTGGGCCTGTTGCCCACTTGCCATAACATCGAGCTTCATAAGCTTCTAACAATCTTTGATGGAGTGTTACTGGCTGTAAAATTTGCTTACCAATGTAGCTTCGTTGCAAATCATGTAAGCTGATTCGTCCCTCCTCATCCTGACGAGCTAGTGACTTGTTCACAAGGGATTCAACTAATTCTTCTACTTCTAAACCATCTAAGTTTATGGTGCTCCAAAAGGTTTGTAGTACTGATAAGGGAATTGCTACATCTTCTGGAAAGACTGCTAAGTCTAAGTATCGGGCTTGTATTTCTGGCTCTAAGTCATCCACACTGACTTGGATTGCCCGCAAAAGGCTAGGGTAGGGATAGTCTGTAAACTGTTGACGGATTTTATCCAGATCGGCTTGCCGTAGTCTTTTCAGTAAACCTCCCCACCGCCCTGGATTACGACGTGCCATCGCTCCTATCATCGACAATGCTAGAGGCAAATTACCACATTCTTGCACTACAGCTTTTGCCTCCTCAGGTAGAGTGGTCAGTTCTTGCTCAGAACTCTTAGCCAGTAGCTGAAGTGATTGTTCATTGCTTAAAAGGTCTAGCTGGTAGCTTTGTGCTCCAATGACTCTTGCTAGTTCCCCATTTCGAGTAGTAATCAGTAATCGGGACTGAGCAGGTAAAATATTAAACGCTGCTAAATGATCTACTTGCCAGACATCATCTAATATCAATAGACAAGTTTTGGATGCCAACAAGTCACTTAAAAAAGCCCTTCCTGCTTGCACATCTTCAAAAGTGGGTTGACTCCTCAAAAATGCTCTAGCAACTTGGGTTTGCCGCACGTTTAAGGCAGGTTCCTGACCCATGGTGACCCAAATGATACCATCAGGGAATGCTTGCCGCACTATTTCATCTCTAGCCAGTGCTGCTGCTAAGACGGATTTGCCAATACCACCCATGCCTTGCAAACCCACTTTTAGAGATGTGCCCGTCATCACGACAGTCTCTTTGGTTGGGAGCACTCCCTTTTTATGCTTATTACTCTTCAGTCTTCCTGCTAAGTAGCTTAATAGATTTGTATGAGTAAAGTGCTTTTGATTAGTTCCTCGCAGCACCAAAGCTTTCAATGCCTCAATATCTTCTGTCCGAGGCAAATAGTGAGGAGGCAGTTCCAGTACATTACTTAGTTTGCCTAAATCATTAACACTGATTTGCTGATTAGGAATCGAGATTTCCTGTAAAACTTCTTGTAAAGTTGTCCTAATAGTTTCTGCATTTGCTCCTTGGTAGATGCGGTCGCCAATTTGAATTCCTTCGGCACGATCAATATTTATGACAAATTTACCTAGCTGTAGTCGCTCTCGATCTTGACCTGTGCGGAGAGAGTGCCGCAGCATCTCTATATCACCTTTGGTTTCTTCACCATTGGCAATTCGTTCAAAAATCGCTGATAGCTTCTCTGGGTCAATCATGGGGGCTATGCTGGCTCAGATAGTTAATAATTCACAACCATTAATCGGATTTTCGGATTAATACTGGAATTAAATCTTGTGGAATGCCCTCAAGAGCAATTGCCACACGACCCATCTCATAAGCTTCCTCATAAGACATATTCCCGCCAAGACCATCGTAAAATCCGATTGCAAACTTGATTGCTGCTACATCTTTAATCGCCTCACTCATGCCAATTACATGAGGAATGTGTTCAGCAATCGCCTCTGCTTGAACTCTAGAGAAGCAAGCGTTAAGTAGTACACACTCCAGCCCTCGACTAGCAAACAGCTTAAATAAACTTGACAATGCCTCTGTTGGAACAAGTTGGCTTTTCCCCACTTTATCCTCTAGCACCAAACCCGCCATACCACTCCCATGCCCACAAAAATGAACAATCTGAGGCTGAAAATCCAATAACGCCCGCCTCAAATCGTCAGAGCGAATTGCCCATCGTTGTTGTAGTGTAAAGTGATCCCGATATTTGCTTAGACGTAACCCAATATCAATTTCTCGTGCCTCTTCCTCTAATCGAAGCTTTGCTTGATCAATGGGGCTAGAAGCAAGGAAGAGGATCGTTTTCTGCAAGTTGCTCAACTTGGAATCCGACTCACCAGTGCCTTGAGAGACTTCCAATTTTGAAGAGGTAGTTTCAGAAAGGTGGCTATAGTATCGATCTCCAATCTGAAAATCTCCACCTTCTACTTGCCCAATATTAATATTGAACTTGCTGCGCTGTTCATCAGAATTGGTCATATAACATCATTAACCTCTTTGCTAGCTCTACCAAACAACTGCATAGTCAAAGCTACCACCAGAATTTTACACATAACCTTTATCGCATATTAGTATTGATTGCTGCTCCTAATTATTCTAATTTCATCGATTGCCTCTTAGGGCTTTTGAGCCTTACCGCTCCTCTCGAACTGCTGTCACAGTAGACAACCTTCTGGGCGTTTCCGCTCTCACCAATAACCTCGAAGTACTAGTGCAAGGTCTTTGTACGAAGCCAGCTAACTATGTATTAGACGGAAAATTTCTGTCTAATCTGACTATAAGCGATATAGGCTGAAAGTCAAGATTCTGTCTAATCACCCTATAGGGGATGTTATGCAGAAAAATTCTGGCTATCTAACCTATATAGGATATTAGACGGAAAAATTCTGCCTAATCACCCAAATGGCGTGTTAGCCTGACAGCATAGTATATTATTTAGATTAGTTTCTGGATAACTTCATTATGCAAGCTGAGCCGCCGCCTCGAAAATTGTTAGATCGCGTTAGAGATCGCATACGGGTGAAGCACTATTCTTACCGCACCGAAGAAACCTATGTGCAGTGGATCAGGCGATTTATTTTGTTTCACAACAAGCGTCATCCTAGCGAAATGGGTGGCGATGAAGTTAATGCTTTTTTGACCCACTTAGCAGTCAATGAAAATGTGGCAGCCTCAACGCAAAATCAGGCTTTGAGTGAAATTTTGTTCTTGTATCGAGAAGTCTTAGAACTTGAGTTAGGTCTTAACCTTGATGCAGTAAGGGCAAAGCGTCCTCGTAACTTACCCACAGTCTTAACTGTTGCGGAAACTTTAGAAATCTTAAACAATCTTACGGGCGTTTATCAGATCGTTGCCAAGCTGCTTTATGGTTCGGGATTGAGGCTGAATGAAGCCTTGCAACTGCGGGTAAAGGATCTGGACTTTGCTCAGCAACAAATTATGGTGCGTGATAGCAAAGGTATGGAAAGCCGAGTCACGATGCTACCTCGCAATGTTGTAGAGCAACTTCAAGAACATTTACAGATTGTCAAACGTATTCATCAGCAAGATCTGGCTCGGGGTTATGGGGAAGCGCATTTACCTTTTGCTTTGAGTAGAAAATATCCCAATGCGGCGAAAGAATGGATTTGGCAATATGTGTTTCCTTCTAGTGCGATCGCTAAAGATCCTCGTGGCGAATTGATGTGTCGTTATCATATTCATGAAAGCGGTATCCAAAAGGCATTGAAACAGGCTGTAAGGGCAGCAAAAATAGAAAAACGGGTGGGGTGTCATACCTTTCGTCATAGTTTTGCCACGCATTTATTAGAAAATGGCTATGATATTCGCACGGTGCAGGAATTACTGGGACATAAAGACGTGAAAACAACCATGATTTATACCCATGTGCTGAATCGGGGTGGAAAAGGCGTAATTAGTCCGCTCGATCGCTAGATGAAACTAATAACCAAATACCGCAGATTTCTACTTTAGGTTAAGTGTGAGCGCTGCTCTTGTAGGTGAGTTAATACAATTTAAAATACATTGAACGTATCTATAACGAAAAGGACAAAAAGATAAAAGATATGACAATTTTCTATTACGCTTATGGATCGAGTTCAATCGCTTCCCATATTGCGATCAAAGAAACAGGAATTGAATATCAAGCTCAACGAGTGGATTTAGCCAATGGCGAACAGAAAACTGAAGCCTATCTTGCCATTAATCCACGCGGTAGAGTGCCAGCCTTGAAAGTTAATCATCAACCCATATTGACTGAGAACGTTGCCATTCTCTACTATCTTGCCGAACATTTCCCTGAAGCCAAACTACTACCAATCGATACCTTTACGAAAGCACAAGTTATTTCCCTCGCTGCCTTCTTTGCTTCCAGTGTTCATGTAGCCCATCGTCATATCAGGCAGCCTCATCAATACACCACCGATGAATCTGCATTTGCGGAAATTCAAGCAATTGGGCGTAATACCTTTTGGAATTATCTTCAGGAAATCGATCGCCTACTTACAGGGAAAGAATGGCTATTCGATCAATACACGATCGCTGATCCCTATGCCTTAATTTTCTACTGGTCAGGTGTACGCCAAAAGCTTACCGTCCATGATTTACAAGCATTTACCGCCCATAAAGATCGCTTAATTCAACGTCCTGCGGTGAGACGAGTGTTAGAGAAAGATCCCGATGCTCGTGTTGTTCTGAATTTGCCAAAATAGTAAAGTGGCGCAAAGCACTACTCAGAATTTTTTGAAGGTGAAGTCTTTAGACTTATCAATTTCTTAACTTGTGGGCTTTCGGCTGGCTTTTAAAAACAGAGGCCATTGTACTAATTTAGTTTTATCAGGCTCATTCCAAATTGTTTGCAATTTTAGCTCCAGTTGTTCAACTGGATCGTTTCCAAGTTCTGCTGCATAGCGTTTCACCGCCGACCAAGTACGGTAATACCCTAATAATTGCTGTAAATTCCATTCTACCTTCATTGAAAAAGTCTTTTGGATGTTAATTTCATCAAATGGAAGAACTAAATCACGATAACGATTCCTTAGTTGGTGATTGCCGCTTGCCCAAAATTGTTCAATCGGCTCAAGTAAATTCTTAGTAGTAACTTCATCAATTTCGGGTTCAACTTCTAACCGACCATAACCCCAAACAGCCAAAATACCTTTGGGTTTTAGTACTCGTTCCACTTCTTGAAAAAACTTTTCTTGGTCAAACCAATGTATTGCCAAAGCTACTGTAATCAAATCAAATGACTGATTCTTAAATGGAGTATGTTCAGCAGGAGAAACACTGTAGTTGATCTTAGGATGGGTGATGCAGTTTTGAATTTGCTCAACACTAACATCAGTTGCTTCAACATGGGAAAAATATTCTGCACTGGAAATAGCTGCTTGCCCATTTCCTGTTGCACAATCCCATGCGCGCTCGTGATGTTCGGAAATTTCGCTCAAAAATAAAAAAAGCTCATCGGGGTATTGAGGTCTATGTTTGGCATATTGTTCCGAATTGAGCGAAAAGCTTTGAATATTGTTCACTATTTTTCTATCCTAATTTTCCTGTTCTGTCGGTCTAATCAAGATTTCATTGACATTGACATGGGGCGGCTGAGTGACCGCAAGTGTCTCACAGATTTTGGCGAAAAGCAAGTTCTCTTTGATGGCGCTCTATTGGTTAAGCGTGTTAGCTAGCACAGTTAAATAATTGCTATTATTATAAGATAGTTAGTCAACCTAACTATTAGTAGACCATAAAGAAGAAGCTGCATGGCAAATCAGAGTAGACCGCTAGGCGATCGCATAATCAACATCATTTATCACTATTTACCTGCGATGCGTTGGCAGAACTTTCGCCTGTTTTTTGGCGGACAGTTGCTATCGATGTCTGGGACATTCATGACCCAGCAGTTAACGATTCCTTGGCTGGTTTATGATTTGACCCACTCAGCATGGATGCTAGGGGTAGCAGGATTTGTGCAATTTCTGCCTACATTAATTGTGATTCCCTTTTCGGGCGTATTAAGCGATCGCTGGAGTCGGCGCGATTTATTGATGTTTGTGCAGATCGTGGGAATTGCTGTATCTCTCGCTTTAACAATTCTGACTTTTACCAATCTAATTACTTTCCCAATCCTGTTAGTTTTGAGTGTCCTTAACGGCATGATTAAAGGGTTAGATATGCCCGTGCGTCATACCATCGTCACCGAAACCGTGGGCGATCGCGCTGATAGTAGTAATGCGATCGCCTTAAACTCGGTGATGCTGAGTTCTTCTCTCGTGCTAGGACCTGCGGTGGGCGGGATTTTGGTAGCAACGTTAGGGGTAAAATATTGTTTTCTCTACGACACAATTAGCTATATCCCTGCAATTTTGACTCTGCAAGCAATGCGGCTTCCTGTGATTCATTCCAATATCCGTACTAGCTTAGGAGAGACTTTTCAGAAATTACGAGAGGGGTTTGTGTATGTTTCCCAAACGCAGCCGATCCGTGCGATCCTGTTGATGATTGCCTTAAAAGGACTGGTGGGAATGGCGCACATTGCGCTCATGCCTGTGTTTGCTGCGGAAATTTTAAATGGAAATGCCACAACTATGGCTCATCTGAGTACTTCTGCTCCGATTGGTTCATTCTTTGCCTGTTTATATCTCAGCGTCAGGCGCGGAATCGTAGGATTGGAACGTTTAATCGTATTCGCTCAAGTAGCGATCGGTATAAGTTTAATTTCCTTCTCTCTGTCGCGACAGGTTTGGCTATCAATTGTGATTCTCGTCTTTACGGGCGGCTTCACTATTCTGCAAATTACCAGTAGTAATATGATTATCCAAACTCTAGTTACGGAGGACAAACGCGGAAGAGTAATGAGTTTCTATGCCCTCGCAATGGTGGGGATGATGCCTTTTGGGAATCTATTTGCAGGTACGTTAGCCAATAGCTTTGGTGCAACTAATGCTTTGATTATCTGCGGCATTTTAAGTATTCTAGGTGCAGTATGGTTCTCGGCACAGTTACCATCCGTCAGCCGTTGGATTGATCGCGAAACAAAATCATTACAAATTCCTGCCTCTCCTTAATTAGTTAATTATGTCAAACAATCGTAGAGAAAATGTTCCCTTTGATCCCTATCATTTTCAGAAGTTGTTAGGGCAAGGAATTGCGTATTCAATTAAGGATACTTTTCAAAATATTTACAGAACTAATCATTGGAGTGGTCAAGATTCGATCTCAGGAGATGGAGCTAGTACAACGCAAACGCAACAAATTCAGACTTAATTACCATCGTTATTGCAAAGATTACAAATCAGCACATTTTTAGATCTACCCTGTGGCGATTTTAGTTGGATGCAGTTTGTTGACCTTTCCTCTGTAAGTTATATTGGTGCTGATATTATCCCTGAAATTATTAACCAAAATCAAGAAAAGTATGGACAATTGAATAGAAGATTTATGTCGTTAGATATCACCCAAGATGATCTAATTTCGGCTGATCTGCTCTTTTGTCGCGATTGTTTGGTGCATTTCTCTTTTGCTGATATTCAGCGCACAATTATTAACATCAAGCGCAATCGGGTTAACTATCTACTAACAACCACTTTCCCAAATTGTGAACTAAATGAAGATATCATAACGGGTGATTGGCGCTTGTTAAACTTTACACTTCCGCCCTTTAATTTCCCACCGCCACTATATCTAATTAACGAACAGTGTAGTGAGGGAAATGGAGAATTTCAAGACAAGAGTTTGGGGCTTTGGCTAGTGGAATCAATTCCGTAAAAAGTAACTATTAACTAATCTTATGTCGAATTTGGAACTGGTGATTTTTGATTGTGATGGCGTGCTGGTTGATAGCGAAATCATCGTCAATCGTGTTTTTGCGGAAACTTTGACGGAAGCAGGTTTTGCGATTACCTATGAAGAAGTCACGCAAAAATTTGTAGGACTGTCCTATGCAAGCTGTTTGGAGATAATTGAGCAAAGCAATGGCAGACCCGTTCCTGCTGAATGGATAGAAATATCTAAGGAGAGAGAAATTGCTGCCTTAAAACAAGAATTGCAAGCGACTGCGGGAATTGTCGATGTGTTAAAGGAACTTACTCTACCAAAATGTGTTGCCTCCAATAGTAGTCCTCGGCATATCGAATTAGTTTTGGGATTAACAGGATTGTTAGAGCATTTCAATGGAAAGCTCTATAGCTGTCACCATGTCGATCGCCCGAAGCCTTTTCCTGATGTCTATCTCCATGCTGCTAGTCAGATGGGCTATGTGCCAGAGAGTTGTGTGGTGATTGAGGATTCGGTAGCAGGTGTAAAGGCGGGATCTGCCGCAGGGATGCGAGTGTTGGGTTATGCACCAAGCGATCGCCATTCTTCTCATCATGAGGCATTGATTGCCGCAGGCGCAAAGTTAGTTTTTGATGATATGCGTCAATTGCTAGATTTATTAAAAGCTTAGAATTAGTACAGTTTATTAAGGCTTTGAGTAGTACATAAATATTTTTGAAAGGTTATCGTGTTAATCAAGTACTAGATATCTCAAAGCCCAGAATTTCGCAAGCTTGCCATAGCATTTTCACGAAGTACTTCTGTAACTATTTCTGATTTAAGGTTTCCTTTAAGTCCTGTTATATAAGATCTCTGACGATTTTCAAAGTCTTCTTGCTCTTCTTTGCCACTTAGCCAAGTGACCAACTGTCTACCAAGTATACTTAATCCCCAAACGTCAGGATTTATGGATTCTAATACACTTTGCTGAACAAGTCCCTGACAAGCTACCTGAATCTGTTTAATATCTAAATCTAAGAGAGACTCTTGAATAGAGTCTTTCCCAAGAAATGGTACATTGTCCATCCAAGCATTTTCATGACTTCCAAAATCTGTAATTCTTCATCTGACAAAGAAGCAATTATACGAATAAAAATTAGTTTTCCAGTAAGTTTACTATTTGGATAAAGAACAGAGTTAACTAAACCCTTTGCAAAAGTACTTTGTTTACGTGAAGATGCTAGACCTGCCTCATTGTAAATACGAACCACAATTTCTTTGAATTCGGAAGACTCCAAAACTTCTTTATCTAATTTTTTGCTGTCAATATTAGATATTTCTTGGGTGATTTTTTCTATGAATTTTTTTTGCTGCTCCATTTGCCAAGCCCCAAGTAGTACAGTTCCACCTGCACCAACAGCAGTAAGAGCGAGTCCAAGAGGTGCAGCGACACTTGCACCTAAAAGAGTTAAAATTTGAACACTTCCAGATAAAGCTATTGATCCTGAATCTCCTAATGCTGATACCTCAGTTGTTTTTGAAGGATCACAGTTATCATTTGCTGGCATAGGGTTTCACAAAATAAAGGATATGTAGTTGCTGATATTATAATAAAAAAGTTAATTTAGTGGGGTGTCTATCAAAGTGTCTAATGCAATAAATTAATGAAGGTTTTAGGGGCAATTTTTCAAAAAGATAACTCTTGAAATAACTCCGATAAAGGAAGATTAAAGTTTGGAATTACATCTTCACCATCAAGACTATCTTCTAACTGCAAAAGCTTAGAAGGCTTAGGTTTATGGTAAACCAACACACATTCCTCATCAGGCAAAATCACCCATACCAAGCGCGTTCCATTCTCAAAATACTCCACTAACTTATTATGGATTTCCTCAAAAGTATTATTGGGAGAAATAATTTCTACCGCCAGATCGGGAGCGCCATCAAAAAATCCCTTGGGTAAACGCTTTACCCCTTGCAACCTTTCTTTACCAATAAAAGCAAGATCAGGCGATCGCTTATTGCCAGTCTTCATCTTAAAAGCCGTACTCGAATCACAAGTCACCCCAAGCTTATGAGTCCGCACAAAACCTGTCAGAAAATATCCGAGAGTAAGAGCTAAATAGCCATGCTCCACACCAGAATTTGCCACAATGACTAACTCTCCATCCACATATTCATAACGATTGCCATCTTCAGGTAATGACATAAACTGCTCATCAGTCAAAGCTTTTGAATTAGCTAATGGCTGAATTAAGTCTAGATCATTTGTTGCGATCGCTTGGGTCATTAGATTTAACTCCACTGATTAAACTAATGGGATTCCTACAGGATTTATATAGCTAAATATATCATTTTCAATAAGTGAAATGTGTAGAAAAGTAGAGCGCACTGGAATACTTGTAAGCGATCTTCATTGAAGTATTGCAAAGGCTTAGTTTTGTGTCCTAGCATCCTTGACCTTTGACCTAGATTTAGCACCATAATCCTATTTTGTAGATATTTAAACTATGACAGCGATCGCTTTAATTATTGGCGCAGGGAGCGGATTGAGTGCTTCCCTTGCGCGTTTATTTGCCAAAGAAGGAATAACCGTTGCCCTTGCAGCGCGACAGATTGATAAACTTGCTGGTTTAGCAGGAGAAATTGGAGCTTCGCGATTTACTGTCGATGCTTCCAAGCCCGATCAAGTCGAGCAACTATTCAATCAAGTGGAACAGCAATTAGGAGTACCCACAATTGTGATTTATAACCCTAGCGCCAGAATTTCAGGCGCAATTGTTGATTTAGATCCCGTTGAAGTTCTACGAACTCTGGAAATTACTGCCTATGGCGGATTTCTTGTAGCTCAAGCGGCAGCAAAACGATTACTAAAAGTGGGTGAAGGTGCAATTTTCTTTACAGGTGCTTCGGCTAGTGTCAAAGGCTATGCCCGATCCGCTCCCTTTGCGATGGGAAAATTTGCACTGCGTGGTTTAGCTCAAAGCCTTGCCCGTGAATTAGCGCCTCAAAATATCCATGTCGCCCATTTTGTCATTGATGGCGGCATTCGTTCAGACAGACGACCTGAACCAGTTGATAAACCTGATAGTCTGCTCGATCCTGATGCGATCGCGCAGACCTATCTGAGCATTCTGCGCCAGCCTCGTAACGCATGGACATGGGAAATAGAATTACGTCCTTGGGTTGAGACATTTTAAAATCAAAAAGAAGGCGATGCTTTGCATCGCCTTCTTTTTGATTGATGTAGTACAAATTACTATGCCAACTGTTACACAGCTCTCATCGTACCAAGATAAGTAGTATACAAATTCTAAAAAAGAATAAAAGAGTGGGTATGCAAAGCACCACCACTCTTTTATTTATAGGACTTTCTGTCTTAATTCTGGAAAAACCTTCGCAACTTTACCTAGGACATAATCGCCATAGGTTCCATGAAACTCATGGACACTAGTTTGATCCCAACGTTCATTTTTGTCTTCGCTGATACTTCTTTCCTTAATTTCAATCGGATGCAGTTCTGCATCAAAGCTGGGATCAAAGAAAAAAGGAAAAGATACGCGATCGCATCCTGATAAGTTTTTGACTCGATGGGGTGTGGAGCGATAAAATCCACCCGTGAGGCGATCGAGCATATCGCCAATATTGCAAACAAAGGAATTCGGAATTGGTGGCGCTTCGATCCAGCCAGATTTAGACTTGACCTGTAAACCACCCAAATGATCTTGTTTAAGAATTGTTAACAAACCGTAGTCTGTATGTTCTCCCACGCCCCAAGATTCACCTAAAGGCTGAGGATCGGCGGGATAGTTAAAAATGCGAAACAGAATTAGAGGATCATTGGTATAGCGATCGCGAAAGTAATCAGCATCTAGTTCTAAACTGAGTGCGATCTCTGACATTACTATATGCCCTAAATCCGTCATCACAGATAGATATTCTAAAATCGTCTCACGAAATTGAGGAATATCAGGAAATAGATTAGCTCCATGCATAGGAAGCTCTGCTTGCACAGAAGGATGAGTAATATCTAACTCCTCTCCGAAATAAATTCCTTCTTTCAGATCTGGCTTACCCGAAGTTAATTCGCCGTCCACTGGGAACTGGAATTTAGACTAAGTTGATTAAGAGAATCAGAAAAAGAGCAGGAAAAAGTGACCCAGAAAACGGAGAACTGAGTAAAAGCAAGAGAGAGAAAAAGAGAATATTGAAAGTTAGGAATTAAGGTAGTCTTGATTGACCTTTTTCGAGCGAGAAGCTCGTTTTTTGACGACAGGAAAGCGAGAAAAAGGAGAACGCTTGCGTCCAGATTTCCAACCGAGAGACTTACCACGAGGTTGGGGAGAACAAGCAGGAGAGCCAATCCTGACCAAAAGTGCGGCAAAGCCCTGAGCGACTCGACCAAAATTAAGATTGGTTTGAGGTTTCTGCCAAGGCAAAGGAGTATCAATAACCAGTTGACGAGCCAACCACAATTGCCAAGAGAGTAAAGGCATAAGGTCACTCCAACGCAAAGCTTGCTGAGGAGTCAACAAATGGGGAAGAGTCCAATGTAATCTTTGTTTGGCAAAACGATACCAATGGTCGATGGCAAAACGACGTAAGTACAAGCGCCAAAGGGAGTCTAAAGTCGGCATCTGTTCACCCACCCAAGCTAACCACAAACCAGAGCAATGAGAATGTGTAACTCGAATAACTTGAATATGTCGTTGGGCTGCTTGCCGAAAGTGTAAGTTAGACCATTGCTGGATTTGCACCTGTCCAACCGTCTCATCTTCTAAGCTAAAAGTTGCCGATGGCTCTCCCCAACTATCAGCATTGGCAAGTTGGAATTTATCCCCATGCTTACGAGGACGACCATAACCACTGTAGGGCGCAGGGGCTTTGTATAAGCATCGGTTAGGACGTAGACGTATTAGTAAATCGGCAGGGATATCCTCAGTCAAATTCATAAAGACGGCACTGCCATATTCACTGTCGTAAGTAGCGATTGGTCTTACCGTTAAATCTCGACATACTTGACTCAGTTGGAATGCGGCTCTTTGCCCTGCTGTCTCAAAACTACTGATCCGCTCGTGACATAACGGGATTGCCCAACTCCCTGTCATCTCTGGTATCCATGCCAAGGTGCTGTAGTCATGCCCTAACACGATCGGTTTGTTCCCTTCTACCAAATTCGGTTGATGCACAAAACTCCTGTCTTTTAGCGTTTTGGCATGGGGTCTTCCCCATCCTGTATGGTCTCCTGCTAGCAAAGGGCGGATGTCTTTGGGTATTTGTTCCACACATAACCGTCTTATCCTGCCTCGGTTGGGGCGACTGTCTTTTAATGATTCATACAGACTTGACCATTTTCTTCGATACACTGCGGATAACGATAATTCTACAAATGATTTCACTCTCGGACTGGTCAATACTGCATCCATCAAGTCAAATATTGCATCCCGTCCGTTCCCTAAAAATCTATATACCTGTTGACGAAAGTCTTGTAGTTTATCAATAATCATGGCTGTAGATGTCTCTTTACTTTTCATCTACTTTAGGCAGTTTGTATCTCTTTTACTCTGCCTTTTTTACCTTTTTTAGTCTAAACTCCAGTGGGAAATAACCACGCCACGCCCGACCGCCTAGAGACATTTTGATACGAAGTTTGGTTTCTATGTCTTGAGCAAAAAATTGGCGGCTAAGTTGTTCTAATCTTTTTTGTAAGCCTTCATCAATTCCATGCCCAATGATGTAGAAAAAGCCTGTATTGATGCAAGCCGCTCTAATCTGTTTAGCTATCTCTTCTGAATTCTTACCAGATAAAAGAGGACTAATATCGATCAAAGGAATTTGAGAAATATCTACTGTGGATAGAGTTGACATAGGGATATGGTAGCTTCAATAGAATAATCATCTAAAAAGCATTGCATAGCAATGCTTTTTAGATGATTATTCTTCGTAAATAACTAGTGTCCGTAATTCAATGCTAGCGCGGGGAATGGAATTGGGTAAACTGGTGGGATCTTCAAAGGCAGTGTGAGCCGTGAATCTAGCAGGAATATCCTCAGCAGAATCAAAACACTTGATGAGAATGACCTCATCAGTTTGCATATGGGGGAAATAGAACCATTGATGCGACTCATTGTAGGTAGTTAAATAGGTCTCACCAACGCGATCGCGATAAATCAAATCACTTGCTACCCAATCACTGGGTTTAATACTGCGAGCATCACAAACGGCTAAAGGCGATTCCTGAACGGGATGTCCAGTCGGTTTCCAAACATTAATGATGTTAAAGCGGTGCTGCAAGATCTCATCGGGATTCTCGACCCCGATCGCTACTAGTTCATCCCGCGATCGCCGATAGCCAGACTTCGCCGTAAAATCATTATGTACCCGCTTGACGGGTTCCTTAAATCTGGTTTCCCCAGCCTTTAACTTTTGAGCATTGCGAAGGTTGAAGTCAAAAACGAGAACTCTCGATGCGCCTGTAACTTCTTTGAGAAATTTCTCTGCTTCAGGGAAATAGATTTGACGAATCTCAGTTTCATCATCGAAATTAGTTACCGCCGAGCGATGGGAAATAAAAGCAAATCCTTGCTGATCGAGAGATAGATTAGCAGCAAGCGATCGCCCATTACGAATTTTTAAACGCCTTGCTTCATTAACCGTATTTTGTCTTGGAATACCTGCTGGCGGTTCGTAGGTATAGTTATGGGGCTTATCGGATTGGGGTTTGATGTAATTTAGTTCTGCTTCAACGTATTCTGGCTCCGTATCTGCCACAGTTTCATTCAGTGTTGGGCGATCGGCTATCAGGCTTTCTAAACTCATAGTTAATGTCCTCTAGTGCAGAGTTACTTTGGGGAGGAGTGACTTTATAGGAGCATGGCAGTCATATTTGCTATAGTTTAGCAGATACTACTGTAAATCTATCGACTTGCCGTAGTATTTTATTAAGCCTAAGATCCAAGATGGCTAGGGGCTGAGTGGCTTTGTAACCAATGTAGTTATTTCTATGTTGCGCTGTGCGACAAAAGTCCTAATGACATTAACCATTGCTCTGTAATTTTGGGCGATCGCAAATGCACAAAATACAGATGCTCATATTCTGACTGCTGCAATAATGCTGGATATTTCCGACGATTTTGGGAATAGGTTTTTAACATCCACATCAAAATAGAATCTTGGCTAAAAAATGCCTTGCGGATACTTTCACGATTACCACTCCAAAGTTCTTCTTGCGTGAGCGATCGCCTAATGGTTCGGCGCAAAAGTTGCCCCAGCACAGTCAAAAATGGATAATCGAGAAATACTACTGTATCGGCTCTACTCCAAACAAGGTCACGCACTTTGCTGTAATTGCCATCAACTACCCAGCGATCGCCTTTTAAAGCTGCTGATATGCGATCGCGAAATACTTGATCGGTAGCCTCAGTCCAATTTGGCTCCCAATGTAAGGCATCTAATTCGATATGGGGTATCTGGAGTTGTTGGGAAATATTTTTTGCTAAGGTGGTTTTTCCTGAGCCTGAAGTGCCAACAATCGAAATCCTGTGACCGCAATTTGGAAATTTTGCTTCCATACCCTTTTTTTGCTTTTTATTTTTTAAGTTTTAGTTCCATAAATATTTCTGCTATTTCATTGTCATTATATTTACTAATTTCTTGAAATCCATATTTTTCAAAAATCTTCCTTGCTGCGATAGATTCTCTCATCGTATCTAATCTTAATATGTGTAATTCATTTTTGGTTGCATCTAATAATAAATGTTCCATTAATAATGCACCTATTCCTTGACCCTGATATGAAGGTAAAACAAAGTATCTTTTAATCTCTCCTATTCCATCTACTTTGTTTAATATCTTTAATCCAATACTGCCAATTACTGTGGAATTGGCAATCATAATCCAAAAATTTCCACCTTGATTTTGATATATATTTTCAATATTCCTCATATCAGAATGTAAGTCAATTGGATCAAATTTATATCCTCTGTACGAATACATTATTTCTAAAAATTCTTCCAAACTATTCTGAAATTCGGAACTGTATGCGATTAATTTCATGAGTCAAGGTAGTATGATGCTTTCATAATGTTCTACAGTAGGGAAGGAATCGTAAAAGTGGTGAAGTAGCGATCGCCATTCTTGATATTCTGGTGACTGTCTAAACCCGATTGTATGATCTTCTAATTTTTGCCAACGTACAAGGAGAATATAGCGATTTTTAGTTTCTAGACAACGATGTAAATCATGGGAGATATAGCCCGATATCGAAGCAATAATTTTTGAGGCAGCTTTAAAAGTACTTTCAAAGTCTTCCGTCAAATCAGGTTTAACATCAAGAATCGCAACTTCTAAGATCATAATCTACGGGTCAAAACTTATTTCAGAATGAAATAAAAGAATTTCATCATATTCTACTACTAGAAAGAGAACATAGGCTTGCGGTATCTAACCATCCAAAAGCCACTTCAATAAGCTGCTTGCCTCCAATTTCAACCTCTTTTTCATACACCTGCTGTCCACCCAAGGCTTTATAGAAGTTACAAGCAGGATTATCAGCCAAAGCCCATATCAGCATAGAATGGATATCTAATTGGGCTAGTCTTTCGGCAACAGCACCAACTAAACGATGCCCAATTTTTTGCTTTTGATGGCTTTGTAAAACATAGATTGCCGTCAATTCACCAAGATAAATGCGATCGTCTGTTCGTTCTAAACCACCACTAGCAAAGCCGACAATCTGCCCAAAATCATCTTCCACTACATAGACAAAATAGTTATTAGGATGTCTCAGAACCTGATGCCACATCTTTTCTCGATGCTCGTAAGACATGTTCTCTAAGTGTTCATCGGGAATAATCCCGTGATAGGCAGTTCGCCAAGTATCGACATGAACCTTAGCGATCGCTGGTATATCATTAACATTGGCAATTCGTAAAATCATGGGAACCCTCACTCACCCGTTTATATATCTTCAGCCAGACGCTGTAATGTTCTTTTTCCCATGATGGTATATCTCGGATCGTTTGTTAGCCCTAAGTCTAGTAACATTACCCCAAAAGCGATCGCCCATCCCTTTGCCCTTTGTAATGTTGCCTCGGAAATATCGGCATAGGTAGAGATCGCCTGTTGACGTGCATGGCGATCTCTAAAAAGCATCCAGATCGCAGCCAGATCGGTGGCAATATCCCCTGATGTCATGTCACCCCAATCAATGATTCCTGCGATCACGCCATTTTTTACAAGGATATTGCGGGAATGGAGGTCGCCATGTATCCATGTTTCCTCAACATCAATGGGTGTATTTAGAGCTATCTGCCAAGTTTGTTTGATACTTAGTGTCATTAGTTCTGTTTGTACTTCTAGTCTTTGTATTCGCTCTTCTATAGCCGCCGCCCGTTGAGTCAAGGGTACACCGCGAAAGATGCTTTTTGGTGCATTAGCAGGTGCAGGAATATGGAGCGATCGCAAAAATTTAGCCAAGATTTTCGCTTGATTGGGGTCAGGTTCTTCTCGATCGGCAGAGATGCCATCTAACCAAGGCAATATACTCCATCGATAGGGATAATCTTGATTTGGTTGACCGATTCTATAGGGATTGGGAATCGGAATGGGTAAGTGATCGACGAAGATAGGTAGCCAAGTTTGTTCGTTCTCAATTAATTTTGCGGCTACTTCACGACGCGGTAGTCTTACCGATAAGCGATCGCCAAGTCGAAACATGGCATTGTCTAAACCCGCATCTAAAAACTGAATTGGCAAATCGGCAAGATCGGGATGTTGTTCTTTTAGAAGCTTGTAAACAAGGGGAATATCAATCATGGTTAATTAACGAAAAATGATGGTAAATCAATCATGCGATCGAAGGAAATAACATTATTGATTTTGCATTCTAAATTTTGAGGATTAAAAAAATAGGTTTGCATCCCTGCCTTTGTTGCCGCAATCAATCCAACTTCACTATCTTCGATCACAGTACATTCCTCTGGATGAAAATTCATCGCTTGAGCAGCATAGAGAAATAATTGAGGATCGGGTTTCCAGCTTTTCACGATGTATGAACTAAAAATATGCGAACCAAAGAAGCTGCTTAGATTGGTGACTCTGAGAGCTTGCTCGATCTTGGCTAGCGGCGCACTGGAAGCTACACACTTAGCCTGTTGGATTTTCGATAAAGCCTCGCTTACACCTTCTATCGGTTTAAGTTCCTGCTCGAAAAGTTCTGCAACTAAACTCCGATATTTATTCTCATTGAGTTTAACGTTATGAATTGCCTCTAGCTCATCAAAAATTTTAGATAGTTTCCAACCTCTATATCGCTCCATTAGGCTCATGGCGCTTTCTTGAACACCCAATTGTGACAAGTTGATTTCAAGAGCCAGATTGCATAAATACTCACTATCAACTAAGGTTCCATCGCAGTCGAAAATAACGCATTTAATCATGTTTATGTTATCGCACTAGAAATATCCTCTCTCGTTAGGAGAGAGAGAAGCTGGATTTGATTTTGTTTAAGAGCTTCAGTTCCACCTTCTTGGCGATCAATGACGCATAGGGCGTAGTCTATAGAAGTACCAATCTGTCTCAAGTCATGCGCCGATATCGATATTTGTCCACCAGAAGTCACCACATCTTCAACTAGCAATACTTTTTTCCCACGGACTTCCGAACCTTCAGCTAGTCTTGCAGTTCCGTATTCCTTCGCTTTTTTGCGTACATATGCTGCGGGAATCCCTGAATGATAAGACAACATAGTAACTACAGGGATGCCACCCATTTCTAGCCCTGCTAATACTTCCGTATCGCTGGGAATTAGCTCTACCATGTGCTTAGTAACTTCTTTTAACAAGCTAGGCTAAGTACAGGACAAAAATTTAATGGAGTTAAAGAAGGCTTGAGAATTGAGATGTAAGTCAAAGATGATGTGACGAAGGAAATCAAAACCAAGGCGAAAAATGCTTTTAGGAAGACGACCGTGTTTTTTAGGCTTGAGGGGATTTAGTTGAGCCAACCAAAGCCCAGAAGAAAAAGCCCAACATAAAGCCAGAGTAAGCAAAGCAATTAGTTTGGAAAGACGTTCAGGATCTTGAAGATGAGTGGACTCCAAACAAAAGCCACGGGTTTTAAAGCACCCGAATAAAGTCTCAATAGCCCAACGCTTAGCATAGTCAGCAATAGCCGTATCAGGGTCATGAGTCGTCGCGACAATTAATAAATCGCCATCATCAAGACGCATAGCGGCTATACGAAGCCAATGGTTCCAAACCTTTCTGGGCTTGGACAATACTTTGGACTGACCAACTTGGAGGTCTTGAAAACAAATGTCGGCACGCAGTTTTTTCTGCCCGTCATTGAGCAAAGTATTTTTACGAATGCGGATACGAAAACGGTTACATGGTTCACACAACAAGTAATCTAACCAATCCTCACCGACAAACTCTCGGTCTGCACTCAAAAAGTCGATTTTGCGGTCTCCAAATATTTCCAGAAATCGATTACACAATTCACAGCGCTCACGGGTGTTTGAGTTACCTTTTTTGTCCAGCATCATCCATACCAACGGGAATGCAATACCGTAATGCACTATTCCCAATGTCAGCACATTAAACACGGTTTTACCGAATTCCCAATCGGTGCGGTCGATAGAAATTACCCAAGGTTCGGGGATTTGCATGACTTTGACGACCATGAGTGCGATCTTTTCATAGTCCACTTCAAAGTCTCGAAAAAATCTCTGTAACCTCTTATAGTGTGATTCGACTTTGGCATAACCACTAAATCCTGTGGCAATTTCAGCTAGGTTTACTGTCTTTACTCGCATTAGCGCGATCAAGAACATGGACACAAAGGCTAGTCTTGCTCTATTCCATTGCAGATGTTGCTGCAACTTTTCTCGGAATAGGTTAATCTCTTTCATAGGGGTTTTATTTACGATGTGGTTATCTTTTATAAAACCCCTCCCTGCCTACTTTTGCAACTTTTTGTCCTGTACTAAGCAAGCTAGGTAAGGCTTCAAACTGATATTTATCAAAATATTCCGTAGCGATTCTGCCTGATCGCAAAGTAAATGAGCCAGTCAAGTAGCAATGTCTATGAATGTCTCTAGCAATTTGGATTTTAGAATCTTGAGTCATATTTTGCATGAAAACTCTATATCAGCACAGTTGGCTAATATTTAGGTTATACGAAAGGCGATCGCTAGATATTAAAATTCAAAATCTATAGCGATCTCTCTAAAAGTAAATCAAAAATTAACTTTGATAAGGACGGGGAAGTAAACGTAACCGATGTGCCATGTCCTGTTCGCTATTATTCTGGCGACCATAGCCCCAGCCTAAAGTACGCCGATATTCACCCATGATGCCGCGATCAATTAACTCATCCTCATTCACCGCCACATCAGTATGGGACTCTGGCGCAACATAGAGCGCATCCGCAGGGCAATATGCCTCGCACATAAAACAGGTTTGACAGTCTTGCTGACGGGCGATCGCAGGTGGTTGATTGGGAACTGCATCAAAGACATTGGTGGGACAGACTTGAACGCAGACATTGCAACTGATGCAGAGTTTATGGCTAACAAGTTCGATCATGATGCGACTCCTGAAGGGATTTTGGTAGTAGCTGTGGGTGCTGAATTGGGTGGTGTGGCGATCGCTTCCGTAATCCAGTCACGTCTGACCCAGAGGCGATCTAAACCGCCTGTGGCTTGGTAATAGCGCTGATTGGGATCGGTTTCCGTATAGTCGGTGCGAATATGTCCGCCACGAGTTTCCTTGCGATGTAAAGCGCTGAAATAGCCCCATCGTGCCACTGCGGTGAGGGAAGCAGCCCGACGCGAAAATTCCACATCTCTCGCTGTATCTTGCTTAGGATTGGCTTGCACCTGTTCCCATAGTTTCTCTAATTTGGAAAGAGAATCTAAAAGTCCTTGTTCGGAACGGAAGAAGTTTTTATCAAGGGGAAATACTTCATCTTGGACACCTTTGACGATCGCCTCACTATCAAATTTTTCGGAAGAGGATGAGTGCGATCGCAGTCCCGCTTGTCCCGCAGGATGAGCTTTTCGTTCATTGGCATGAGCACCCAAACTCAGAGCAAAGGCGGCGGCTCCTGCTCCTGCCCATTGCCCTGTGGAAATTGCCCAAGCTGCGTTAGGTCCACCACCACCAGAGGCTAATCCTGCTAGGAATTCACGGGAAGCAGCATCGCCTGCGGCATAAAGTCCTGCGACTTTGGTGGCACAGGTTTCATCTACGAGTCGGATTCCACCCGTACCGCGAACTGTTCCTTCCAATAGTAATGTTACAGGCACTCGTTCCGTATAGGGATCGATGTTTGCTTTTTTGTAGGGTAAATAGGCGATGAAATGGGATTTCTCAATGACTGCTTTTACTTCATCGGTAGCGAGATCGAGTCTTGCGTAAACAGGTCCTTTCAAGAGCGCCGTAGGCAGAAAGAGAGGATCGCGACGACCATTGATATAACCGCCTAAGTCATTACCCGCCTCATCGGTAAAACTTGCCCAACCAAAGGGAACGCCTCTAGTTACAGTGGCATTGAAGGCGGTAGAAATTGCGTAATGACTAGAAGCTTCCATGCTAGAGAGTTCGCCGCCAGCTTCCACTGCCATTAATAAGCCATCGCCTGTATTGGTATTACAGCCAAGTACTTTGCTCAAATAAGCACAGCCACCATTGGCGAGAACGACGGCTCCTGCCCGAATGGTGTAATGACGATTGTGCTGACGTTGCACACCTCTCGCCCCTGCAACAGAACCATCTTCTGCTAAGAGTAGTTCTAAGGCAGGGCTTTGATCGAGAATCTGTACGCCTACTTTTAGCAGATTCTTGCGAAGGACGCGCATATATTCGGGACCATAGTAGCTCTGGCGCACCGATTCGCCATTCTCTTTAGGAAAGTTATAACCCCATTCTTCGACAAGGGGCATACTCAACCAAGCTTTCTCAATGACGCGCTCAATCCAGCGAATGTTACCTAAAGTTTGAGTAGAGTGATAGCGATTCCATTTAGCTTTTTCCCAATTGTCAGGTGTAGGAGCCATCACGCCATTGCCACTAGCGGCGGCGGCTCCACTGGTTCCTAAGAATCCTTTATCGGCAATAATCACCTTTGCGCCATGTACGGCGGCTGACCATGCTGACCATGCGGCGGCGGGACCTCCACCAATTACCAATACATCAGATGTTAACTGAAGTTCTTCTTCTCTTTCAATACACATTGTTTGTTTCCTTTCTAGTTTGAAATTTAAGAACTGATGCTATTTAGAATCATCACTATCTATCTACGTTTCAAGGCTTAGATCCCCCTCAATCCCCCTTGTAAAGGGGGAAGAAGAGAAAAATATTCTCCCCCCTTTACAAGGGAGGCTGGGGGGGATCGTTAATCTAGGGCGTAGAAACAAACAAACCAGCTTTTTCGGGAGTTCCTGTAAACTCAAAGAAATGTTCATCAAGAGGTTCTGAAATAGTTTGACCATCAAAGCGATGACGACCAACTGCCATATTGCCTGTAGCGGTTAACTGGAAATCTACTTCCGAAAAACTATTTTCTTGAAAAATAGCTCTTACCCGATCTGAATAACGAAATCCATCGCGCTCTCCTCTAGTCCAAATCGCAAAAGCGCCTGTTTTCGCAAAGTAAGGAAGATTGCGAATTAATTTTTGCAAAATTTCTTCATTGGGCAAATTGCCGAAAATACCTGCAACAATGATCACATCGGCAGGAACATGACCTGCAAAATTGGCGGTAAGCGTGGCATCTCCGTTGATGAATTCAATTTGCTCGGTGAGTCCTAATCTATCGATCGCCTCTTTGCCACGTTCGACCAATTTGGGATCGAGTTCCACTAACCGCGCTCTGACATCTTTAGCACGGGGATGGGTTTCCAAAACTCCCAATAAATCCCGTCCATCACCCGAACAGGCGCTAACAATTTGAATTGTGCCTGCGGGGGCAGCATCAAGGCTATCAGAGATATATTTCTGAACGATCGCTAATCGTTGTTGTAAAAGCTCCTGAGAGTTATATAGATCGTGCCATGCAAACCAGTCTTTAGCCATGATATTAGTTCCTTTAATTTTGAAATTTGGTGTAGAAGTTAGAGGTTTTAGATCCCCCCCAGCCCCCCTTGTAAAGGGGGGAGAATATTCTTCTCTTCTTCCCCCTTTACAAGGGGGATTGAGGGGGATCTCTTCGATTAAGCTACAGCTTTCTCAGCTTTATTAATCGATCGCATTGCATTGAGAATCGACTTAGAAATTAGCGGTAACTGTCGCCAAAACCAAGCCGAAGCAAGAACACAGATACTGCCAGTGACTAGCAAAGTATGGGGCGCACCGAGCCAATGGGCGAGAGTTCCCGTAAATAGATTACAGATTGGCAACATTCCAATCAGCGAAAGGGAATAGAAACTCATCACTCTGCCGCGTTTACTATCATCGACAATCGTTTGAATCACAGTATTACTACAGGAAATATGCAAAGTGGAAATACCTCCCATGATTACGAGTAAAGGTAGCGAAATCCAGAGAACAGTCGAGAAGGCATAGGCGATCGCACATAGACCAGTAGAAAATGGGCAAAGTGCTATCAATCGCTCTAAACCTGCCACTTGGCGACGTTGGCTGAGATAAATTGAGGAAAGAATTGCTCCGAAAGCAGGAGATGCACTTAACCAGCCCAAAATCTTTTCGCCACCTTGGAGAATTTCGGCAGCGTAGATCGGTAATAGCACCACATGGGAAAATCCGAAGATGCCTTGCAAAGCCAATAGCAAGATAATCGCCTTCACGGGCAGAAAGTCAGCAACATAATTAAATCCTTCCTGCAAGCGTCCCCAAGTGCTAATCCTCTGTGAGATTTGCATCGGTTTACTAGCGGGAAGGGTCATCACCGCTAACGCCCAAATGGCGGCGACATAACTGATGGTGTCATAGAGAAAACAGAACTTCACGCCCACAGTTGCTAGCAGTAGTCCGCCGATCGCAGGTCCCATTAAGCGCGAACAGGCGAGCATTGTGGAATTAATAGCGATCGCATTGCTTAAATCCTGTCGATCATCCACCATTTCCACGACAAAGGCATGGCGCACAGGCATATCTAGCCCCTTGAGAACACCGCCGAGAATGCTGAGAATCAATAATGACCAGAATTCGGCTAAACCTAGAACAGTCACAAGGGTTAGGGTTGCTGATACGCTAATACCGAGAATCTGCACTAATTTTAAGAGATCTTTACGATCCCAGCGATCGCTAAGTACTCCCGAAAAAGGAATCAGAATTAACGATGGCAGAAAACCTAAAAATCCTGATAAACCTAGCAACCAAGGGGATTTCGTTAGGTCATAAATCAACCAAGGAATCGCCATCTGCGTCATGAAGGTTCCCGATAAAGAGAACACCTGACCGATGATATAGAGGCGGAAATTACGGGATTTAAAGGCAGGAAAGCTTTTGTAAATGCTATTGGTGATTTTATTAGTAATGGAATTGTGGGGAGGATCAATCAATTCCGTAGGTAATTGATCAACCTGATGTAAATTCACCTTATATAAGTGCGATCGCCGTTTGGGGTTTTCCATGTCCATTTGTCATTCCTCCTACTGCGCCTGTGCAGAAACTGAATGATGCTCCTGTATACCTGCTGTCACCCATGCAGCGATCGCAGGTAAAAACTGCACAAAGAGAAGAGAACCGACAATGCAAACCACACCACCAATAATCAGTGTATTTTGCGCTCCGATCGCATTTGCGGAAGTCCCCAAAATCAAATTCCCAAAAGGTGACATACCCATAAAGCACATCGTATAGAAGCTCATCACTCTTCCTCGTTTTGATTCTTCCACACCATGCTGAATAACAGTGTTACTAGCAGCAACCTGAAGCGTTGAGCTAAATCCAACTACGGTTAATGCTGCCACCGAGAGCCAAAATACATGGGAAAGCGAGAAGACAACTATGGCAATGCCTAAACTGGCAGGACAGAAAGCAATCAATCGATGTAGTCCCTGAATCCCTTTCCGAAAGCTGAGATAGAGACAGGCAAAGACCGCCCCTAAAGCCGATGCCGCAGTTAAAAATCCCATTGTCGCCGCATCACCTTGAAAAACTTGTACTGAGAAAATTGGGAGCAAGGTAGCGTATGACATATTGATCAGACTTGCCAAAGCTAGCAACAGCAATAGGGAACGAATGGGAACAACCTTATAGGCATATTTGAATCCTTCCTTCAGATTTTGCCAAGGATGCTTTTTGTGGGATTCGATTTTACGAGGCGCGATCCGCATTGCAAATAGGGCAACTAACACGGCAATATAACTGATGCTGTCGTAGAGAAAGCAGAAACCTGCACCAATTGAAGCGATCGCAATTCCTCCCATCGCAGGACCTTATAGCCGCGCCGTATTCAGAAATGCATAGTTCAGAGAAATCGCGCTATTCATCTCTTCGCGATTGACGATATCCGTCACAAAAGCATGGCGAATCGGCACATCTAATCCCTTGAGAACGCCGCCAAGGGTTCCTAACAATAGCAATACCCAGAAATTCGCCCATCCCAAAAAGCTCGTAACCATCAAGGCAAGCGAGATCGAAATCCCAAATACCTGTAACAAAATCATCAAGTATTTGCGATCGTAGCGATCGGCGAGAATACCTGAGACGGGAGCGAGTAAAAATACGGGCAGTTGCCCAAAAAATCCTGCGATTCCCAACAACAGCGCTGAATCTGTAACCTTATAAATCAGCCAGAGAACGGCAACTTGGGTCATAAAGCTACCCGTCATCGACAAGCTTTGTCCAGCAAAGTAGAGTCGATAGTTACGCGATCTAAATGCTGGAAGATCCACATTAAAATTGAACCAGCCCATTGATGTTTTTGCCATGCGGATAGTTTTTATGAGACTAATTGTTAGATAATCTAAATAATAGATAAGCAAATATCTTCTGACATGATTATAGATTTAGTCAAGTTAGCGACGTTACAAATATTCGTAAAAAGGTGATTAATCAATGAGATTACCGATCGCGATCGCTACCGCGCTCATGACATTATTTCTGATGCTCTGTCCCCCCACCTATGCCGAACCAGATACTCAAACAGAACCAAAACCGAATATTCTGCTCATTCTCACTGACAACACAGGATGGGGAGACTGGGGCGTTTATGGTGGTGGTTCCCTGCGTGGCGCTCCTTCTCCTCATATCGATCGCCTAGCAGCCGAAGGCACAAGACTTCTCAATGCCAATACAGAAGCCCAATGCACCCCCAGTCGTTCCGCAATGCTCACAGGACGACACGCCATCCGTAGCGGCACACAGAGCATTCCCCTTGGCACACCGCTCTATGGGCTAATTCCGTGGGAAACAACCCTTGCCGAATCCCTTTCCGATGTCGGTTATGCAACGGGTGCTTTTGGGAAATGGCATCTGGGACGCTCCACAGGACGCTGGCCGACGGATCAAGGTTTTGATGAATGGTATGGCATTCCCAATAGTACCGATGAATCGGTATGGCTGACACCAGAAACCATCAGTCGCTATTCGATCGCTGGGGATGTGAATATCGCTGATTCCAATAAGCCTTGGATTTTTGAAAGTTATAAAGGAAAACAACCTCAACCTCAAAAAATCTATGACCTCAACGAACGGCGCTTGATTGATGGCGAACTCACCCAACGGGCGATCGCCTTTATGACGCGCAACCACGAAGCGGGTAAACCCTTTTTCGCCTATGTTCCTTACACAGCAATGCATTATCCCACCCTGCCCCATCCCGATTTTGCGGGTAAAAGCGGTCATGGCGACTATGCCGATATGTTGGTGCAGACTGATCATTATGTAGGTCAGCTTTTGGAGGCGATCGCCAAACTCGGAATTGAGAAGAATACGATTGTGATTTTCACCGCCGACAATGGAGTGGAAGATAGCACCGTGGGCGATGGACAATATAGTGGTTGGAGTGGTCCTTGGGCAGGTACTTATTTCACCGCAATGGAAGGTGGTTTACGAGTTCCATTTATCATCCGTTGGCCAGACAAGATTCCCGCAGGTAAGGTGACTAATGAGATTGTCCATGAAGTTGATATTTTCCCAACTCTAGCATCGATTGTGGGGGCAAAAGTTCCTAGTGATCGGGCTATAGATGGAATAAATATGGCGGACTTCTTTCTTGGTAAAAATCCTAAATCTGGGCGTGAAGGTTTTGTGGTCTTTGTTGCGGACGATTTGCGAGCTGTAAAGTGGCATGATTGGAAGCTCCATTATGCTTGGCAAGAAACTAAGACTAGCCCGATCGCTAGATATTCCACGGTGGCTAAACTGGTTGATCTGACTCGCGATCCCCATGAGGCTAGACAGGTATCTGAACCCTACAACACATGGATTCAATATCCAATGGTGCAATTGGTGTCTGATTACAAGTCCAGTGTGCAGAAGTATCCCAATGTGCCAGTGGGTGCGCCCAATTCCTATACGCCAAAACGTGCTAATCGATAATTAAAGATATACTTGTTGCTTCAATCCAGTATCGTCGATCGCGTTGTTCGATTACTACTGGCTATTGATCGCTTGTCCGTCTAGCCGTTAATATCCAGAGACAAAGCTCCCAACAGCTATCTGCGCGATCGCGCAGATAGCTGTTGGGAGCGATCGCTGATCTTGTAGGTTGGTTTAAGGAATGCAACCCAACTATGAGAAATGATAACCTCATTGCTGAGTTACTATAATTACTCTCTCTGACGAAGTGAGAACTCCAATTTTATTAGCGAGGAAATATTAAGGTAAGGAATAAAGGCAATGTTGGGGTTCGTCATCTCAACCCAACCTACGAGATCGGTGATCGCGCTAAACCTCTCTGTGGAAGCGCCCCGTGCGGAGACGCATGCGGAGTGCTGTGGGGACGGGGAGGGAAAACCTCCCTCTTACCCGATTATGCCGTTCTTTCTCCATTGTTGACAGACTTTTTCTAGGGACTAACTACAAAAATTGCACATTGAGATTTGCAATCAGTTGCTTAACCACATCATGCAACCATGACTCCAGAATGGCTAGGCTCATAGTCATAATAATGTGGTTCATCAATCCCGCGTAGTGTGGATTTATCAGATCCATCAGAACTATCTGGTTCAAATCCTTGATCGATGGCTTCAGAACATTTCTGAGAAGCAGAAGTGATGGCAGCTCCAGCTAACACGATGGCGGCAATAGCAACAGGAGTGAGTCCACTCCCAGCCGCCGCCGTTGCCGCTGACGTTGCCGCTGTTGCCTTAGCAATTTCATAGACGCATTCTTCTGCAAGTTCTTTCGTTGTTTTTTTGGAAGAGGGACTAGATGGCATCGTATCTGCAACAGCCATAAAGAGATTTGAACTGATGGAACTTCCTACAACAAAAGATAAACCGCTAAGAGCACTCAAACTTGAACTGCTCCTGTTATCCATAAAGACACGCTGCCAATTATCCCATCCACCACTCGGTGTATTTTGAGCAATGCGATAGGACTCATCATCAATGCCTAATGCAATAACCTGAAGAGTCCCATTAGGCTGCCGACTTGCTCCTATTCGTTTAATTTTCCCTCCAAGGCTTGTCCAACTGCTCCATCCACCACCAGGAGTCGTTTGCCAGATATGATAGGCAGCGTCATCACTACCAATAGCAAACACTTCCAGTCGTCCATCCTGATTGGCTACTACTGAAATTTGCTTACAAGTTCCCCCAAGGCTTGCCCAACTGCTCCATCCACCACCAGGAGTTGTTTGCCAGATATGGTAAGCAGCGTCATCACTACCAATAGCAAACACTTCCAGTCGTCCATCCTGGTTGGCTACTACTGAAATTTGCTTACAAGTTCCCCCAAGGCTTGCCCAACTGCTCCACGTACCAGTTGTATCTGTCCATTGATGTCAAAGAGCTTTGTCACTACTTATTACAAACATTTCAGGACGACCGTCTCTATTAATCATTAACGATGGCATAGATTATTCCTACTTACTTTACAAATAATTTCTATTATGTGCACCCATCTAACCTACTCCATTAGGTCGGCATAACTATGTAGTTCATGGAAAATCTCTCTCTAATCTGACTATAGGCAATATAGGCTGAAGGTCAAGTTTCTGCCTAATCACCTTGTAGGGTATGTTATACAAAAAAATTCTGGCAAAGATCCTGTTTTTGGGTAATTACACGGAATTTTTCTGGCTAATCATCTAAACAGGTAGATTAGGCAGAAACTTTTAGACAATATTCATTTAGAGCAAAATGATACAAAAAGATATTTTTATTTACACATATCAACGCGATCTTTTGGTTACACATCACGTTAAAAATAGAATCAGAAAGAATCAGAAATAAGAAAACCATGAAACTGTATATGGCGATCGCACTTAATGATAGAAAAAGGCGATCGCTTATTTGGTTGAGATCTAACACTTTAAAGCAAGGGTCAAACCATCGGATACAGGCAATAGCGATAGAGAAATCCGTTGATCTTGATGTAACTTCTCATTGAGAGCGCGAATTGCTAAAGTATCAGCATCTTGAAACTCTGGATCGATCACTCGTCCACTCCACAAGACATTATCGATCGCAATTAAGCCACCTTTCCGCACCAACTGTAGCGATCGCTCGTAGTAGCCATCATAATTCTCTTTATCCGCATCAATGAAGGCGAAATCAAAGGTGTTTGCTTGACCCTCGGCAAGTAAGCGATCGAGGGTCTGAATCGCAGGGGCAATATGCAAATCGATTTTATGAGCAACTTCTGCCTTTTCCCAATAGCGTCTAGCAATGCTGGTATATTCTTCGCTAACATCACAGGCAATCACTTTCCCATCTTCAGGTAATGAGAGGGCAACGGAAAGAGAGCTATAACCCGTAAATACACCTACCTCTAAGGTCTTCTTAGCCCCAATCAATTGAATCAATAAAGCCATTAACTGACCCTGCTCTGGGGCAATCTGCATATTGCCTCTAGCATGGTTCGCAGTTTCATGGCGTAGTTCCTTGAGCAGAGGATGCTCTCTTAAGGTAACAGACAAAAGATAGTTATGAAGGCGATCGTTTAAAGGAGTAAATTTCATATCTATTTAGCCAAGTTTGAAAAATCAGGAAAGTTCTGTGGATGGAGTTTGTTTCACAAAGGATTGTCTAGCAATTAAGCGAATCACCACAAATAGAGATAAGCTTGTCACTACAATCACACTGATAATCGCAGGATCTTCAAAGTTTGTACCAGCAACGATTAATGCTCCTGCAATATTACGCTGAGCCGTACCTACGCCAAGGGTTAACCTTGTGTCTATATTCGGTCCACCGAGCAGATATCCTACGGCAAAGGCAACAATGATAAAAATAGCGATCGCCAAGACGATACCGCTTTTTGCCAACTCAATCAGGCTATTGAATTGTAAAGCGAGGGATGAAGCTAAACCCAAGATGAGGGCAAAGCTATTGACTCGACGCAGAAATGGAATAACGCTGATAGCGATCGCCTCAAAGCGCGATCTAATCAATAGCCCGATCACTAAGGGAGGTAATAGGGACACAAATATGGGCTTCGCAACTTGCCAAGGGCTAATCTGTACACCATCTAAAACTAGGGGTAAGACAATTGGCATAAAGATAGCGGAGGCAAGCATCAAGACCATCATCAATCCTGCGGCAAAGGCAAGGTTCCCATTTACCATTTGTGCTAACTTCGGTAACACAGGGGGGCCAGCCGCGACTGCAAGGATTGTAAAGCCAATCTTAATCGGTTCACTTACGGGTATAAAGTGCAGTAGTCCTAAAACTAAAATTGGTACAATTACAAGATTTGCGATGAGAGAGCGAAGGACTAGCCGCCAATTGCGAAGAGGTTCGATAATCTGCGGTACGGTGAGACTTAATCCTGTAGCTAGCAACATTGCTAGAATAAATAGCAAAAAGGAAAGGCGATTAAGGAAGATAAAGTCGATTTTGTGGAAGTAGAAGTCTATTTGTTGAAGCAGATTGGGATTAAGACGAGATAATAATTCATTCATAGAGAATTAAGGGATTTATGATTTGAGGGGAATCAATGGCAGAATTTCTTGGGGGGAATGAGCAATAGCATCAGCACCATGATTGTTTAACTCTTCTATGGAGCCATAGCCATAGGTGATTCCGATCGCAAAAACTTGATTTTGCTTTGCGCCAATCACATCATGAGAGCGATCGCCGATCATCACGGTTGCTTTAGCATCGAGGTTTTCCGTCAGCAGAATATGACGAATCAATTCTCCTTTAATGCTCCGTGTACCATCTAATTCACTGCCATAGATACCATCAAAGAGAGCAGACAACTCAAAATGCTCGACAATCCGTTTCGCATATACATGGGGTTTAGAAGTTGCTACATAGGTTTGATAGCCTTCTGCACGAATAGATGCAATAGCCTCAGGGATTTCGGGATAAAGCTCATTTTCAAATAAGCCGACGGTTGAGAAGCGATCGCGATATAAAGAAATGGCATGATTAATCAAAACCCGATCCTCGGTTTCTAGAAGTTTCGCAAAACTTACGCTCAATGGTGGACCAATACACCACAGCAATTCATCGGTGGTTGGTGGTTGATTACCAAGTTGGGAGATCGCATATTGAATGCAGGTCGTAATCCCAATCTTCGGATCGGTCAGGGTTCCATCAAGATCGAATAAAATTGCTGCCATTAGATTTTAAACTGCTCATCGACGGGAACTTGATAGCCATTAGCAAGGCGATTAGTGGAATTTGCAGCTGCGACGATCGCTAGTAACTCACCGCGAACTTTTTCGGTTAATCCTTTAGCACGGGCGGCAGCAGTATGGGAGGCGATACAGTATTCACAGCCATTAGTGACGCTAACGGCGATGTAAATCAATTCCCTTGTCAGGGGATCAATTTCGCCTTCACCACCCATGACCTCCTTGAGGGTTTCCCATGTGCGACGGAGAGTGGGAGGATGATTGGCAAGAGCTTTCCAGAAATTGTTGATATATTCGGTTTGGCGAGTGGTGCGAATATCGTCATAAATTGCGCGTACTTCGTCACTAGCGGATTCGTATTCGATTAGGTTAGTCATAGTAATAAATATGATTTAGGGAATGAGTTTTGCTCATTCCCTGATTTAGTGGATTTGCTTACAATAAATCGAGTTTAACCTGCTCTAAATTGCCAGTGAATTTAAAGGGGACTTGATAGCTATCAACCACTGCGCTACCTGTATCTTGACCAACATCAAAGGTTTCATCTAAGCCAATGCGGAAGCCGACGGTTTTCTCGATCCGACCTTCGGCAACCTGCTTATCATTGATAAATAGCTTGCCAGTGCCACCTGCACCAATCCCGCCACCATCATAGGTAAAATCAAATCTAACTTTAGATTTACCGATCGCTACGGGTTCAGAGGACTGAATAATCGTGCGATCGCTATTCAGGAAGTTATAGGCATAGGTGGGTTTGCCATCTTTGAAGAAGAAACTCCAACCTGCAAAACGTCCGCCTTGAGTCACTAAAACCCCTTCTGCACCATCTTTAGCAATATCCACATTGGCAGTGATACTGAAGGATCGATTTTTAGTATTAGGAGCGCTACCTTCAGGAATGCCTGTGACCGTGGTGTAGTAACTAAAGCTATTGCGCCCTGTGGTAATGCTAGGACGGGTGTTAATATCAAAGCGTTGGATGGTGCGATCGTCTAAGGGCAGAACCTTATATTTCTTCGCTTCCTTCAGAAAGAGATTTTGCAATTCTGCTAACTTTTGAGGATTATCCTTCGCTAAATCCTGAGATTCGCTAAAGTCTGGGGCAACATTGTATAGTTCCCAATTGTCCTGATCAAAGGTAGTTTTAGAGAATCGCTCCCAAGGTAAACGACCATGACGCGCCGCCGCTACCCAGCCATTGTCATAAATGGCACGGTTGCCAAACATCTCAAAGTACTGAGTTTTATGTTTTGAAGCCACCGCAGGATCATCAAAGGAATACACAAGACTGGTTCCCTCAATAGGCTGCTGTTTTGCACCATTAACCACTTCTGGCTCTTCAATTCCTGCTGCTTCCAGAATCGTTGGCGCAATATCAATCACATGATGGAACTGGCTGCGAATAGCACCTTGATCCTTAATGCGATCGCCCCAAGAGATGACTAGACCATTGCGAGTACCGCCAAAGTGAGAAGCGATTTGCTTAGTCCATTGGAAAGGGCTGTCCACAGCCCAAGCCCAAGCAGCATGAAAATGATTAAAAGTTTTAGAACTACCCAAATCATCTAGGGCGGCGAGAATTTCTTGAGGACTTTCTTCAACGCCATTAAAGACCTTGAACTCGTTAACACTGCCTGTTAAACCACCTTCTGCACTCGCGCCATTGTCACCAGCAATGAAGAAGACAAGGGTATTATCCAATTCGCCTAGCTGATTGATCGCCTCAATCACACGACCAACTTCGGCATCAGTATGGCTGAGGAAACCTGCAAATACTTCAAATTGGTGCGCGTAAACTTTCTGCTCCGTAGGTGTGAGGGAATCCCAAGCAGGAATTTCCGCAGGACGGGGAGTGAGTTTCGTATCCGCAGGAATAATCCCCAGTTTAAGCTGACGCTCAAAAATGTCAGCGCGTAATTTATCCCAACCTTGATCGAACTTGCCCTTGTATTTCTCAATCCATTCCTTAGGTGCGTGGTGGGGCGCATGGGTTGCGCCTGTGGCAAGGTAAGTAAAGAAGGGCTTATCGGGAGCGATCGATTGCTGGGTGCGAATCCATTTAATCGCATGATCAACGAGATCGGGAGTGAGGTGATAATTGGGATCATCCAAAGGTTTCTGAATATGTTGAGTATTCTCTACCAAGTTAGGACTCCATTGATTGGTATCACCGCCCAAAAATCCATAAAAATAATCAAAACCTAAACTAGTCGGCCAGCGATCAAAAGGTCCTACAGCACTAGTTTCGTAATCAGGAGTATTGTGCCATTTACCAAAGGCGGCGGTGTTATAGCCATTGCTGCGTAATACCTCGGCGATCGTGGCGGCGCTGCGGGGGAGGATCGCAGTATACCCTGGGTAGCCCGATGCAAGTTCTGTAATCACACCTGTACTGACGGAATGGTGATTGCGTCCTGTCAGCAAGGCGGCTCTAGTGGGAGAGCAGAGCGCTGTAGTATGGAATTGATTGTAACGTAATCCCCCAGCCGCTAAGCGATCTAAGTTCGGAGTTTCAATCAATCCACCGAAGGAGCTAGTTTGTCCAAAGCCTACATCATCAAGGAGAACTAGCAGCACATTAGGAGCTTTGTCAGGAGCTTTAATTGGTTTAGGGAAGTCGGGTTGAGATTCCTTGTAAGTTATGCCAATTTTGCCCTTGAAAGGTGGTTGTGGTAATGGCAAGGTGTCGCCATAGTCCGCAAAGGCAGGTAAAGGGAGGATGCTAGAAAACATGAGAGCGATCGCAGTTACAAAACTGATTTGTTTGGCGATCGCTTTTTTAGTATCCCATTGCAAAACAAACTGAAGAGAGCTTTTCCAAAAATCTCTCTTTGAAGAATTTGTAAATTTTGTCATTATTATCTCAAACAAAGACCGATAGTTACTGTTATCACGAGGCTTTAGCAAAAGTCGGTCGTCGAGAAGACATCGTCTGATCTGGGTTAAGTTGCGATCGCTGTGTTGCTCCAGCCGCGATCGCTAGGCGTTAGTACAATGCCTCTGGTATTTGTAAAGTAACGGTTTCAGCCATATTCTTTCTCGATAACGTTAAATTTAATTTCCGCTAATTTCTACTAATGCTTCACCTGTGGCTAGAATTTCGGCGTTGCATAAATGAGGGATGAATGAGTAAATATTAAAGATAACGAGTTTAAGCAATGAAAAACAATGAAATGTCCAAAGTGTGGTTCAACACATATTCGTAAAAATGGGAAACGAGGAGACAAACAAAATCATATTTGCGCTGATTGCGGTCGTCAGTTCATTGATCATTACTCAGTGCTGGGATATTCCCAAGATGTCAAAAAAATATGCCTAAAAATGTACTGCAACGGCATGGGATTTAGACAAATTGAGAGATGTACCGATGTTAGTCACAACTCAGTCATCAACTGGGTTAAGGAAGCAGCCAAGCAATTACCAGAACATCCACCGATTGAGACTATTCCTGATGTTGGTGAACTGGATGAACTCCAGACTTTTGTTGGGTCAAAAAAACTTGATTTGGCTATGGACTGCGGTGAATCATTTTAGCCAAGGTATCTTGGCTTGGGTATTAGGGGATAGGAGTAGCAAAACCTTTGAACCTCTATGGACATTGATTAAGGTTTGGCAATGCTATTTCTGGGTTACCGATGGCTACTGTGTCTACAAAATGTTTATCAACTCGGAAGATCAAATTATTAGCAAAACCTACATGACCAGAGTTGAGGGTGAAAATACGAGACTGAGACATTATCTTGCCAGATTGCATCGCAAAACTTTATGTTATTCAAAATCTGAACAAATGTTGCGGTATTCAATTCGTCTGTTAATTCATTATCTCAAGTACAAATCGATTCCCACCTTTTCTTGATTCATCCTTCATTTGTGCAACGCCAACGGGAAAGCGCCCCATCTCAAAATGAAGTAATTCGACTATATGAAAGTGCTGGTATTGAGCTTCCTGGGCTAGTAAGTCGTCGCCTTGAGGAGGTAGAAAATTTTCATCGTCAAATTATTGGAAATCGTAGTGAGTTTCTGTCAATAGAAATTAATCGTTTAATGCGAACTATTGGCGAACTAGATACACTCATCAGGGAAAAAACTGATCGTCGGGCTTCTAGACTTGAAGTATTGCAAACTCATGGAGCTTTAGAAGAATATACAAGACTACAAGAATTATATTTAGAAACAGTATCAAGTCTTAACGAGATTAATCAACGTATTGCTGAACTACAACAGATTGAAGATGGCAAAAGCGCACTAAAAATAGAGAAAGAACAGTTACAGAGAAAAGCTCGTAGAGACTATCAAGAACGTATTACTCAGTCTGAACGGGCAATCGGTCTATTTAATGAAAACTCACAGGCTCTTTATAATGCTCCAGGAACTTTAGCTATTGATGTAGTCCCAAATGGATTTCAATTTAAAGTAGATATTGAGAGAGATCGCAGTGAAGGAATAGGGAAAATGAAAATCTTCTGTTATGACCTAATGTTGGCTCAACTATGGTCACAGAATACGTTATCACCTCATATTCTCATTCACGATAGTACTATCTTTGATGGAGTTGACGAACGACAAGTAGCTCTGGCGCTTGAACTAGCTGCAAGAGAGTCAGAACGTCTTGGTTTTAAATACATCTGTACTCTCAATTCAGATATGATTCCTTCAGCAGCATTTTCACCTGAATTTAATTTTAATTCATTTGTAAGGTTGAGACTAACTGATAATGAAGGTGGTAACTTACTTGGAGTAGATTTTTAAGCTACTCTCAATAGCGAACAATGGCTTCAATTATGTTCTAGACGGCTACGACTGGCGGCGGCTTCGGAGATGAGCTTGTTGTAGTGTTTGGCTATTTCCTTTGCCCATTCACTATCTGCATCGGTATGGCTGTCTTTATGGAAGATATGGTCAAAGCGGTTATAGTTGCGCCTGTGTTCTGCCTGTCAGTGAACTTATTGCTACTTCCATAAGATTGTTCTTCCTAATCCGTCAATCGTCATGGACTTCAAGCGTAAGCGCTCCTACTGCTTTTACATAAGTTATGAAGTTGATAGCATGATATCCGTGTTATTATGCTTTTATGATTCTCTCTTTTCTAAACCAGGGCACTGAAGATGTCTTTAATGGCAAAAACACTAGGCAAGCGAGAAAAGTCTGTCCTGCTTCAATTAGTCGCGTTGCTGCTCGTAAACTTGACCAGATCAATGCGGCGACTATCCTTGATGACCTCCGCGCTCCTCCCAATAATCGCCTAGAAGCTTTGGCTGGCGATCGCCTTGGTCAACATAGTATTCGGATTAATGACCAGTATCGTATTTGTTTTATTTGGTCTGATGCTGGTGCTTCTCAGGTGGAAATTGTCGATTATCACTAAAGTTAAGGTAATAAATTATGTCAAGAATCCCAACCCATCGTGTCCCCACTCATCCTGGCGAAATGTTGCTGGAGGAATTTCTGCTACCTCTTAATTTGTCTCAGCGTGACCTTGCTAGTGCGATTCATGTTCCCTATCAACGGGTGAATGAGATTGTTAATCGTCGTCGCGGTATTACTCCTAGTACAGCTTTGCGCTTGGCTAGATTCTTTTCCACTTCGGCCGATTTCTGGATGAATCTCCAACAGTCTTGGGATCTCTATCATGCTCAACTTTCGGAAATTCATGACCTCCAAACCATTCAACCATTAAAAGTTTTGTCTGTTGGCTAATCTCAGAGTGATCTCTTCTTTATCTTTGTTCTTGGTTTCCCTTTTGATTTTCAGTTATTAACTGGAGGGCGCGATCGCAGTTTTTTGCATCTTTCACGGTTACTTGGCTGTGGGAGATCTCTAGTCCTTGCTGTACCAGCAATGGTAGATACTGGAATTTGCCTTGATTCACGACTTTACTATCCAATGTCAATGTATCGGTGGTCTGTTCCCATGTAGCTCTGTATTTACCTTCGTTGCCCTTGCGCTCAAATAAGAGGTTGCCATCCTGTGATTCTACATAGTCACTGTTGATTGTCAAGATTTCCCGCCATTGCGAGGCGACGTGCTGGCTTAATGTGTGATGATCATTGTGCATTGCTTGCTGTGCTTTTTCGGTGATGCTTTCACCTGCTATGAGATCTTGAATTCGGTCTATATATTTCTCGCTCTTGCCCAAATATTCGGCGGTGCCACTCCATTCGATTAGTTGCTGAATATCGGTAACGATGCTGTTATCGGCTTTGATCGGTTCTGTCGAGAAAATGGCACGATCTTGCCATCCACATAGTCGCCCAGTGGTTGAAAGTACAGTCCCCATGTGTTGCTATGTCCTTGAAAGGTGGTCAGTTCTTTGGCACTATGTTTTTCCATCTCCGACCATTGTTGTTGATAGGCTGCATCATTCAGCATTTCTGGGGTGATTTTGTACTGTTTGCCCACTTTAAAGGCGACTTTCTGCTCTCCTGCGATCGTGATCGCGATGTTCCCTTCCTTAAATCCATAGGCAGCATAGGGTTCATACCTCCGCGTCGTATGGCATCTGCCATGTCCACGCATGGCTTCGATACAGGTATTGACTGGTAATGGATTAGCTTCTCCATGCATCTTAAGGGGATAAACCATCTTGACAGGTTTTCCTGTGATTTTTACTGGCTGCTCTGAATCAAAATGACTACGCACTGATTCCCTCAATTGCGATTCTATCTTTTCTAGAGGATTTGCATGGGTGCTGCTTTTCTGAGTCTCCATAGGGCTTTCAGGTTGAGTATTAGTTTCAGTCGGGACTGTAGTGGTGGGGTAGCAAGCGCTTCGCGATCTCGCTCTGGGTCATACTTAACTCCCATCGCGGCGAGATTTTTCCACGACATTTCAATTAAACTTGCTTTTATTGCCTGACCTTCGTAGAGATAGGTAATCCCGTTAATTTTCCCTCCTGACTGTACCTGTGCTTTTAAGCCCACGTTCTCATCGGCAAGTTTTATCACGAATTCGGTCATTGTTGGCTGATTGGCGGCAGCTTTGGCGATCGCTTCTTTTAATTGCGGCGCAATGACATCAAGGTTGACGGCTTCTTTGACTCGCTCTGGGGACAGTCCGTGCCATATTTCAGGCAGTTTGAGTGTACTTCTATCGATCGCTAAGTCTGCATCTTTCTTACTGGCGGAAATATGGATATTTGCGATGAACTGACTACCAATAGGCATATAGGCTGCGTCATTGTGGACAACGCCCATATTTTTCCATTGGTCGCCTGTCTGGACTTGAATTACCCTCTTGTCATAGATCGGACTTTGAGGATTGGCTTCAATTGCCATTCGGCAATTGAATAATTCATTAGGTTGCCATTGTTTATCTTTCAGTTCGTTGGTTTCATACTGCAAGCCAATTACTTTGATTTTTGCTACCTGTAGTTCTTGTAGTCGGTTGGCTACGACTTGGGTAAACATCTTGCCTGCGATCGCGCGGTTGTTGTTATGCCATAGGGCGGCTGCTCGGCGATCTCTTTCGGTTTCTGGAATTGCATCCCTCTGGGTTTCTAGATATTTTTCGGCGGCAGCAAATTTGTCGTCAACGTCATTTTTGGAAATGCCCAGTTGGAATTCTAGTTTGAGGTTGCCGAAGATTTTGTCTTTTTCGATGGTTTTACCATAGGCAGTAACAGTGGCTGGGGAGATTAATCCCACGTCAATTTTGTCTCGATCAATTAGGGCAACCGCTTTGTAGGGATATTGTTTTTCGGTCTTCCAGTCCTTGTTCTTTGCCATCTGGATATCGACGGTTTCTCCTTTGCGGGCAATTTCCCAGATTGGGGACTCACCATCGGGGTCGGTGCTAATTACGCTGACGATTTCGATTTTGTTGCCTTTGCTAGAAGTAGCGGTGAGGGCAACGCCTTCTTCATGTTCCAGTCGGCTACGACTGGCGGCGGCTTCGGAGATGAGCTTGTTGTAGTGCGAAGCGATTCCCTTTGCCCATTCGCTATCTGCGGCGGTGTGGCTGTCTTTGGGGAAGATATGGTCAAAGCGATTGTAATTGCGATCGCCAATCAGACTATGTTCTTTGTAAATTTGATTGGCTTGTTCCACCATCCAGCCTACGGGGTCTTGAGTATTGGTTTTGATACCTTCAGCACCGATGTAGGCATAACTATTATCTTTGTCTTTAATCCACTCGACCTGTTTGTATTTGGCGACTTTCTGACAGAATTGGAATTCATCTTCATTGACTTTTCTGGCACTTTTGGGAGTATCGACTGCGCGTTGTAAGTTCACGGCTGCGAGGCTGTCTAACTGCCATAGCAGTCTCTCGGTTTTGGCTAAACCTTGGGCTACGGCAGTCGCTTTTTCTGGTTCAGGTAGGTTGGGGATGGTACTGGCGATTTGACTGATTTCGACAATCTGATTGCGCCACGATTCATTGAGAATGCGAAAGGTTTTCTTAGGATCTTTGTCTTCCGCAAGGAGTTTTTGGAAGTGTTTGCCAATATCTTGCAAGTATTTGCTGCTTTCGGCTTCTGGGATATATTGGGTTTCCCATCGCAAGGCTTCTAGCCTCATGCCGAGATTAGCAACTCTTCCTGTGGGGTTATCGGCGGCATTCACGGCGGCACTAGCTAGGGTGGCAAATCCATTGGCAGCATCGCGGGGAATCTTCTTTTCTTTTTCAACTTGAATTGGTTTGTTCTCTGGCAGATTCTTGTCGATAATCTCTTGGATTAGGGTTGGATATTGCTCAATAGTTTTCTGGAAACTGGCTTGTTGTTCGGGTGTCAATTGACTAGGAATTATTCCCACGCGATCGCCATCAAAGTCGATCACCAGTCGTTTCGCATCGTTGGGATTGAGGTAGCAGACTCCTCGCTGCCGATAGGCTTCGGGATCTAGTTCTCGCAGAACTGTGAGGTTATTGGTGAATACGTCAAAGTTAGCGGCATTGGCGACGGGACTACGGTAGATGGCAACTTCAGCTCCATCGGGTAATCCTGTAAAACTGACTTCGCCTTCTTGCAGTTGGTTGTGAGGTTGAGCGATGCCACTGGGGACGTAAACGCCTCCTGTGGCGACTTCTTGCCATTCACTTTGTAGGAATTCTCGCAGTCGTTTGGCGATGTCTTCCATTTCTAAGATCTGACAATGACCACCTTCAATCAGGTCGTTTTTGAGGATGTCATACAGCCAATCTTGGTATTCTTCGTTAGGTGAGGCTACTGTCTCTCGTTTAATTTCATTGGCTGTTGTGTTTTCTTGTAGGCTTAATCCCAGTTCTAGTGCTAGTTCTGGCTCGATGATTTGGTTAATGTTAGCGCGATCTCCTGTTTCTTCTTGCCTCTGCTGTAGGCGCTTTTCATGGCGTTCGATATACAGTTGCGCTATCTTGCGTGGATCGGATTGGGCTTCAGCGAGGCGTTCGGCTTTGACTTTTAGCTTAGGCAATACGTCTGCTTGGACTCCTTCAGGAAAGAAGACGAGAGCTTGAGTACCTAGTTTCTGTTCGGTAAATCTTGCATCTTCTTTTCTTGACCAGAATAGGCTGACTTCATGGATGCCTGTGGTGGTGGTTTTGTTGTCACCTTTGATGCTCGATTTGGCGATAATGCCATCGACTTCTAGGGCTTGGCAGAGCAAGCTGGCTCGACATGTGCCTTTGATTACGCCCTGCCATTCAGGTACGGCAGCTCGATATTGAAATGGGCGATTTGGTTCAGCTTGCAGTTGATTGGCGAAGTCGGGAGAGACAAGGCTATAGCAGTCGCCGAGTTTACTAGCGATTAAGCCCATCGCTTTTTTGCTGATGGTAATACCATTGCTTAGGGTAATAGGTTGATTTCCCCAGTCAGCATTGTATATTCCTGTGGCTGAGTCTATGTTCAGGGTTTCATCATCGACGATCAGGATTCTGGCTTGCTCTTTGAATATGGAGGTCTTGGCTTCGGATACGGGCAAGCTGCCATAGGCGACGGCATCGCTATGATTGGTGAAGATTTCTTGGCTTACCTTTTCAGCGATGGCGCGATCGCCAAAGTAAGCGGTTCTTCCATTGGCAAGGATTAGGTACAGTCCTTGCTCTTGCAGTTGCTCGATGTCTTTTTCGGTGATGCCGTCGTACATCTTGCCGACAGCGAGTTGACTCGGTTCGATATCTTTACCGATCTTCAGTTCAAGGTAGCTATGCTCAACTGCTTTCACGGGCAAGGGTAACTCTTGCCCTGTCTTCAGGTCAATCTGTCTAAATTCCATTTTATGGTTTCTCGCTAGAAGTCCAAGTCAATTTCTGGTTCTTTTTTGGGTTTGATTGGTTGGATTTTTGGTTTTACTCTTTGCTTCACTTTTACCCTTTTCCACTTTGGTTCGCCATCTTCGTCATACAGGGAATACTGCGATTCATAGCGGGCAATGTCATCAAAGCTGGCTAGTCCTTCGCTCAACAATTCTTCATAGGTATAGCCTGCATCAATCTTGGATTGGATATTGTTTCTCATGAGTTGCTCTTTAGGTGTTTAGGAATACAAAATTGGGTAGGTCAATCTTCAGTCTAGTAAATACTTTCTCTCAATTTCTCTAGATTGATGTTTGAGAATATTGTTCGTACAATTTCGGGGATTGTCAATCCTCCATTCATACTATTTATTCTTCACCAGCTGATCGCTAGATTTTCCATTAGCTTCCTGTTGGCTGTATTGTGGTTGTAGTTTCATTTTTTCTCTATGACCCTGCTCAATCTCAATCAAGCTGATTTGTCCGACATCCGTTTAATTGCTTCCGATGTTGATGGTACTCTTACTCATAATGGAAAATTCTCCTCCGATTTCATCTCCACTCTTCTCCATTTACAATCAGCAGGAATCAAAGTTCTATTGGTGACTGGTCGCTCGGCGGGTTGGGTCAGTGCTTTAGTGAATTATTTACCTGTGGCTGGGGCGATCTCAGAAAATGGTGGTTTATTTTTGCAACCCAATGGTCAACAAGATTTGCTTTGTTCGATTCCCAATCTATCCAGACATCGTATTCTCTTAGAAAATACTTTCCATCACATTAAGCAGAAATTTCCTAATCTTCAGACTTCCGCTGATAATCAGTTCCGCATTACCGATTGGACTTTTGATGTCGATAATTTATCGACTGATGATATTCACGCAATTTCTGCTCAATGCGATCTCATGGGTTGGAGTTTTACCTATAGCAATGTCCAATGTCATATCAAACCAATCCATCAAGATAAGGCAACGGGCTTAGATAAAGTACTCAAAAGTCATTTTCCTGAACTCAACTTGCAGCAAGTCCTAACCATTGGCGATAGCCCTAATGATGAGGCGATGTTTAATCCACAACTATTTCCCATTTCTGTTGGCGTAGCAAACATTCACCATTATCACGACAAGATGCTGCATTTACCCAAGTACGTTACTCAGGCTTCTGAGTTTGCGGGATTCCAAGAGTTAGCCCTGCTACTGCTCCGAAATCGTGTCATAAATGACATTATGTAAGCGTGACCTGCCTATGGAGCCTGAGAGCTATGAAATTTTGATCTTTTTTTGATCTTTTATGGATCAGATCTAGAGCGATCGCTGTATGATTTAATCACCGTTTTTGTCTACAGGAGATTTCTTAACCCGTTTTCCCCTTCAAAAACAAAAAAGCCAGTGACTTCGACCTCACCAGCTTTCTTGTAAACCCGAAGGTTTTTAAATTTAATATCCGAAAATGGACAGATGTTGCTTTTGCAGGGCAATTTTGTTCAGTGCTTCTCTATATCTTAACGCAAGATATAAGTTTAGCAATAGTTTTTGCTGCGAATTTTTTAAATTTTTTGCAAAAGCCAATAATTGATTATTGAACTGAATTCAAAAAGTCTGTCTGTTTTCTGATTGAAGTCGCTACAAACCTTACAATCAGGACAATCTAGATGTTTTTAAAGTCACCAGACTTGTTAAAGGCGATCTCTAGATCGATCACCTTTAACAGGCTTATTGGAGGTCAAAACTAATGACTTCCTTAAATAATCAGTATTCTTCTCGTAAGTTTTCACCTACTAAGTCCAATAATCCTTGCCCTATCTGCGATGACATCAAGGGTAAATGTCGTATTGCTTCGGACAATCAAGATTTTATCCTCTGCATGACCCATCCCAGTGATGTTGGTTTGCCTGATTGGAAATATTTGGGCGAAACTAGTGGCGGTTACTTTGCGGGTAAGTATGTCCGCAAACGTCCTGAGTCTGACTCAGAGCGCCAAGAGCGTCGTGCTAGCAATTTAAGACTGCGGATGGCTTACCAAAAGGCGAAGCGCGATGGTCTGGCTAAGTTGCCTGATGCGGCTCAACGAGATCGCCTTTATCAAGGTTATTTACAGAAACTTGATTTAGATAGTTTAGATAAAGCCGATTTAATAAGCCGTGGTTTGTCTGAGCTTGAAATTAAGCATCTGGGTGCTAAATCAACTATTTCTGGCTATATTCTGCCCATTAAAAATCCGTTGGGTCAGATTCTCGGTTTTCAAATCCGTTTGCGTGATGCTGATTCAGGTCGCTATCGCTGGCATAAACCTTTTGGCATCTCGGCACAACAACAAAATGGGGAGTTACCTCTTGCCTTTCATGGTGATATTCAGGTTGATTGTCAGCGTGTGGTCTTGGTTGAGGGTACTGGTGTTAAGCCTTATCTTGCTTCTAAGTTACGTGGTTGTGTGGCAATCGGTGCTTCGGGTGGACAGTTTGTGGCTAATAAAGTAACTTTACAAATTTACTTTGACACGATTGGGGCTAAACCTGATGTGACTCGTTTGGAATATGCGATCGATGCGGGTGATATTGCTAACCCATCCGTAATGCGTCGCCATGAGAAAAATCTCGATTTTCTGGCTGAGCTAGATTTTGCGGTGGATATTCTTTGGTGGGGTCAGTTTGCCAAAACTAATGATGATATTGATGAGTTATCAAGTGGGGCAGCAATTCAGCTTTTGACGGTTGAGCAGTTTTTTCAAATTGCTAATTATCAGCCTAAGCCAAAGTTTTCACCGTTCCATTGGTTGAAGGACAAGCTTTTTCCCAAGAAGACTGCTAAAGGTTTTACTAGTAAAGCTCAAGTTAGGAGATCGCCTCAACCCATCTCGACTCAGTTTGAGTACGCATCAGGCTCAAGACTGGAAACTTGGCGGGATTCATTATTAACTCATAAACATGTCCTTGATGCTTCGGCGACGGGTACGGGCAAAAGCTATGATGCGGGGCGATTGCGTCCTGAGTTATTTGCTGGTGTTGAGCGAATCATCTATATATCTAATGATTCGCGTAATGTCACCACGGCAACTTTGCAGGATTGGGCGATTCTGCCTGCGCGTCACAGTGGCTTGACTAATAAATCTGGGAAGTTACGTCGTGCTAAGTCGGGTGAGTCTTTGGAGACTAAGGCAAATTGTTCTCGCACTGGCGCGATTTCAGCTTTGCGCGATAAGGCGATCGCTGATACGAAGATAATTTGCGAGACTTGCCCTTTGCTCAATGCTTGTCGTGGTAGTTCGGGTGATGGGTTTGGGTTTCGTCATCAAAGGGCGATCGCTTTTAATTCTAAAATCTTGAGATCCCATCCTGCCAGTTTGCCTAGTCCCTCTGAGTTTGATTATTCCAAAACTTTATTGGTATGGGAGGAGGTGTCGGAAAGTTTAACGACGATGCGTCAGGTTTCAGTCGGTCGTGAGGATGTGGATCGGGCGATCGCTGTGATTTCTCGTTCTAGTCTTGACCATAAGCAGCAGATTATTGATGTGCTGAATAAGCTGCATGGTTTGCTGGATGATAAGTCCTATCATGGTCTGGATTTTCATGGGATTAAGTCAGCAATACCTGAAATTATTGATACGAATTCGCTGGCGGATTTGCTGAAGCCTGATCTTTCGATTCTGGATACGGTTGATGGTGTTGCCGATTCTGAGTTTGACAATGTTAAGGGTAGGGATAAGCGTGAGTTGGCTAGGGTTAATTCTTTGCTGAAGCAGATGACTACTCTTAATAGTCATGATATTGAGAAGAAGATTGACCGTGAGGTTTTGAAGCAGTGGTTGGTGGAGTTTCTTGATATTCTTTCTGGGGCTATTACTCATGGGGATTTGCATATTCAATATGAGAAATTAACGGTGTCTCTCTTGGATGAGCGTTTACGGGATATTGCTCACAGGTCAGCGGCAAATCTTTATCTCGATGCCACTATTGATGGGTCGGATCTGGAAATGCGCCTCAATGCTCCTGTGCATAGGATTAAGCAATCGGGTGAACTGGTGATGCCCGAAATTTTTCAGGTGTATAATCTGGGGCGTTTGGGTTTGCAGCGTAGTAATGCTCAGTCGGCTAAGGTTGAGGCAATCATTAATCATCTTGTCAATCTTGATCCCACTACTAGGGTGATTGATTTTAAGAAGTTTGCCAAGTCGGATGCACATGGTTTCTGGTTCCGCGATTCCCGTGGTTCTAATGATTTTAAGGATGCAAAGACTTTTGTGGTTGTCGGCACTCCTTGTGCCAATATTGCGATGCTTCGTGCTAATTATGTGGCGATGATGGGTTTACATCCAATTGATAAAGATCCTGCTTTTGCGGCGTTTGTTGATCGCCATATTTTGGCTACTGTCCAGCAGTGTTTTGGTCGTAAGGCGGGCGATCGCTTTAATCAGGGTGATGTTATTTACTTTTTGTCAGATTTTGATTTGGGTGATATGCCCCATACTCTTATTAAATCTGGTGATATCACTGCGGAAGCGATGTCTAATTTGGAGCTTTTACAATTTAAGGTATCTCAGGTGATTAACTCTGTTACCGATGGTGGTTTTGATTTGCTCAATGCTTCTCAACGTCAGCTATGCCAGTATTTTGATATTTCTCGTGGTGCTTTGCTACATCATTTGGATTGGATCAATTCGTTATTAGATACTTTATATAACCAATTGATCCATAGTTTTAATGAAAGTCTGTTTGCTCTTACTGATTCTCAGGATCTAGCAATTGTTGATCTTTGGGTTGGCACTACTGAGTTGTTTTTGTCTGAAGAGATCCCAATCAAGGAGACTTTGGCTGGCATTTTTGAGTTCTTTGCGGAACATATTCCCAACTATTTACATGGTCATGTTCTGGAGAGACTTTCGACTAATGCCCGTCATAAGTTATTTTCCACTTTGGCAGTCTTGGCGGTTAATGAATAATCATTGCTGCTGAACTTGTCCAATCTACTGTTTTATTCAATAGCTTATTTGTCAGTAATTGTTGAATGATCGCAATTTCATCATCAGTGAGAAACTTGGCTAGGTGGCTAACATAGGATGGCTTTGCCTGAGCTTTGCTAAACCAACGGTTTAACAAAGCCGTAGAAATTTGCATGGGTGTGATTATGCGTTCTACTTCTATTTCAACCTTTAAACTAACTTTCTCAAAAGCCGATCGCAAATCATCAATATCCCAATTTGTCATCGGATCATCAAGATTGGCATAGATTGATTCTTCAGCTTGCATCCAGCGATCGCCAAATTCATCAGGTAAATCAAGCAATCGATAAATTCGTTGTGTGTGTTTGGGAATTGATTCATAGAGAGCAATTTTGCCATCAAGTTGCAAGAGATTTGCTAATAGCTGAATGCAGGATAATTTATCAGGTTCTCGCATCAAAGCGTTATAGCCAATAATCGCCTCAAACTGTATAGAGGAGATCGCTTCTGGCAGTTCTATTAAAGAGCCATACGAAACTTCTGGACGCAACAGTTCGGGCAAACTTGCTGCTTGTTCTTGCAAAGCGATCGCCTCATTTTCCTGATAAGTCATTGCATAGACTCCGCCTTCTGGAACCGATCGCAATGCTTCCCATGTCATTAAACCTGTTGCGGCATTTAGGTTGAGAACTACATGATGACGTTGTAGCGATAATTTGGAGAATAGGCGATCGCGTATTTTGGCTAATCTTTCACCTGCCTGTCCGATGGTGCGTTGTAACCAGCGATCGCTTTTAGTATCAGTGGGGCTAAAGATGAGGATTTCAGGCAATTCTATGACTACTCCGCTCACCATTGCGGCTAATTGAGCTTCGCGGCGGCGTTCTACTTGTAACTTAATCGCAGCTTCTGCCCCTTGATCTGATGGTTGATAGAATACTTGTCCTTGCAAACTGCTGGGTAAATATTGCTGCTCGATCCAATGGTCGCGATAGGCGTGGGGATAGAGATAGCCGGCTCCATGACCGAAGCCTTTTTTATCGCGACTGCTATCTTTGAGGGGATTGGGAACATCGGATTGACGTTCCTGCTCTACGGCGGCGATCGCATCGAAAAATCCCATGAGACTGTTTGATTTGGGAGCATTGGCAAGATAGAGTGTGGCTTGGGCTAGATGATAGCGACCTTCGGGTAAGCCAATGCGGTCAAAGGCTTCAGCGCAAGCATTCACGACTACCACTGCTTGTGGGTCTGCAAGTCCGATATCTTCACTCGCTAAAATCAGTAATCGTCGCAAAATAAAGCGCGAATCTTCGCCTGCATAGACCATTTTGGCTAACCAATAGAGAGCAGCATCAGGATCGGAACCGCGCACGCTTTTGATGAAGGCGCTAATCGTATCGAAGTGAGCATCGCCTTCTTTGTCGTAGAGAACTGCTCTTTGTTGAATCGATTCTTCGGCTACGGATAAAGTAATAGCGATCGCGCCATCTTTATCGGGTTCCGTTGTTTCTACTGCTAGCTCCAAGGCATTCAGCAATGACCTTGCATCACCATTGGCGACATTGGCTAAATGGGCGATCGCTTCTTCAGTAACATTTACATTGAGATTGCCGTAACCTCTTTGGCGATCGCTAATTGCTTGTTCTAATACGCGCCGTAAATCCGCTTCAGTTAATGGCTTTAATTGAAATAAACGCGATCGACTGACTAATGCTTTATTTACTTCAAAGAAGGGATTTTCGGTAGTTGCACCGATGAGAATGATTGTGCCATTTTCTACCCAAGGCAGTAATGCGTCCTGTTGGGATTTGTTGAAGCGATGCACTTCATCGACAAAGAGGATCGTGCGTTGATTGTGATAGCCGCGTTGGGTTTGGGCGGTTTCAATTGCTTCTCTGATTTCTTTTACACCTGCGAGCACAGCATTGATAGCAATAAAGTGGGCGTTGGTGGTGTTGGCGATAATGCGGGCTAGAGTAGTTTTGCCTGTGCCAGGGGGACCATAAAAGATGAGGGATGATAGGCGATCTGCTTGAATGGCACGGCGTAGCAGTCTTCCTTGTCCGAGGATATGTTCTTGCCCGATGAATTCATCGAGGTGGCGCGGACGTAGGCGATCGGCTAGGGGGGCTTCTGATGCGGTGATTTGTTGACGATGGTTCTCGAATAGGTTCAAGATTTTTGCTTAACCATTTGTAATTTCTAAGATAGATTCAATTTCTGCCAGCTTTTGCTGAAACAATGTGCGTAGATCTGTGAGATGTTGTGAATCTATGTTGGAGATATTTTCCTTAGATAATTTCTCTACACTTCGCTGTATCGCCATAATTTGTTTCGACGAACTATGATCTGATTTAATGTATTTAGCCTTAATTTGAGAAACAAGTTCTCTGGTCTTGGCTACATTTAACTCTTGGGATAATACTTGCTCTGTAGCTTTAATACGTTCTTTGGAAGCTATTTTTTCCGAAATTCCTAAGGCTTTGGCTGATAAGACAGAAAGTGCTAAGGCATGAGCTCCCTTGAGTCCTTTTTCTCTAATGGATTGCTTTAAATCATTAGGTAGGGAGAGCATCGGCATTAGATTGGCTTTGACTGATGTAGGATTGAGGGCTAATCCTAGCAACACTAATAGTAATTTTTCTTCAGCTTCATTAACGCCTAAACTTTTAAGCCCTAATTTTTGTTCTTCAGTACTAACAGTGATAAGACTGGTGAGTTGACTTGTTTGTTTTTGTCTTTCTAAACGTCTTAACACTGTTGCCAGAACTGTCAATATCTCCTCAGTACTCATACTGGTAACATCGGCAACTTCTTTAGAAATTGCTTCTGCTTTGTCCAGAGGGTTAAGATCCTCATGGTGAATAAATGTCAGTAGTGCTTTTCGATGTAAGTCATCGGGCATGATGGCGATGACCGATCGCAATGTTTGCCAGCCTAAGATTTTGGCTGCTTCCCAACGGCGTTGACCATCTAATAGGAGATAGTTGTCATCTTGAGGTATCACAATTAATGGTGTGATTTGTCCATCTTTTTCGAGACTTCTAGCAATGGTTTGAATACTTTCATTGGTGATAGTCTGACGTGGTTGATGAGGATTAGCTTGAATCTTGCTTACCTCAATATCTTTTTCCCCCGACTGTTCTTGTAGCTGAGATCTAAGGGCTTCAATTTGCTTTTCTAGGACAGGAGATTGAGAAGATCGCAGCTTTTCTACTTCGGCTTGTAGTTCGCTAATACGTTGTGCTTGATCTGTTGCTTGGATTGCACTAGTAAATCTTTGTGAAATTGCTGGAATTTTGCCCATTGTTGTACTCTCTGTTTAGGTTGATTTGAATAGGGTTAGCATTTTGTATCGTCAACCCTAAACTTTTGATGATTTAGCCTTTTGATAATTTAATGATGTCTTTGGCGATCTCTTGAAAATCACTACAAGCAGGATGATTCGGGCGATATTTCTGTAATGGCAACCCATTAGCGCTAGAGTTTTTAAATTCTGATGAGTCTCGAATATGAGGATATAGTTTGATCTTTAACTGCTCAGTTATTTCTGGCAACTGTTGTAAATATTGTCTATGAATTGCACGGCTACTGTCATAGAGGCTTGGGACTAGTCCAAGTATTTGGGGAGAAGGCTCGAGTTTGAGATCGTCGGTGATGGCGATCACCCATTCAACTAAATCCGCGACTCCAGAGATGGATTTCATTTCTAGTTGGATTGGCACAAGTAATCCTGTGCTAGCTGCGATCGCATTTTCGCAAATGATGCCCATTGTGGCGGGACAGTCTAAGATCACAACATCATGACGGAGGGGATGACTTTTTAAGCGATCAGCAAGAGCGTACTCGCCTCGGCGACGAATTACTAGATCATCGGCTAGTCTTGCCATACTTGGATGTCCTTGACAGACTTCGATGTTAGGAATATCCCATGCGGGAACTAATGTCCAATCTCCTGTAAACTCTTTAGACAAAGCCCCAACTATGGATGTCTCTGGAGTGGCGGGTGGAAGCCCACAGAAAACATCTAGGGCGCGTTGAGGATCGAGATCGATTAATGCAACAGATATTTTATGCTTGCTCAATTCATAGGCGAGGTGGACAGCGAGAGTTGATTTCCCCACGCCGCCTGCATTTGCAACGATTCCTATGATGATTTGTTTTCTGCTCATGTCATTGCCAGCGATGTCGTATTTTAATATACGACACAAAGAACCCAAAAGTTACGGGATACGTTGCGGATCCCATAACTTTTGGGTTCTTTATCTTTAAAGTGTGTTTAGCTCTAGTAAAAACGAGAAAGTCCTACCACTTGTTCTCTCGGTTGATATCCTGAACAAAAATTGCTTTGCTGTAGTTATTGTGAAAATTTAATGCTAAATTGGTTGCTATTGGGTGTCGTATTTTAAAATACGACATATTAGCTCTTTCTAGTTCTTTCATTTACGCAGATTATTTTGATGCGCTTGACCATATAAAATGCCAACAATGCCTAGTTATAACATTGGTTCTGTAGTTACTTGTCGCGATCGCCAGTGGGTGGTTTTGCCATCAGATCATGCTGATGTAATCAGGCTAAGACCTCTAAGCGGTAACGAGGATGAGATTTGTGGCATTTTCAATAAACTGGGATTGGAAGTCATTGAGTCAGCCGAGTTCCCTGCACCACAACCTGAAGCGATTCAAGATCGTCAAGCTGCTTTGTTATTAATGGATGCTGCAAGGCTAAGTTTACGGAATGGGGCGGGACCTTTTCGAAGTTTGGGGAGATTGTCGGTTTATCCGCGTCCCTATCAGATGGTTCCTTTGCTGATGGCTTTGCGGTTGCCGACAGTGCGATTGTTGATTGCCGATGATGTGGGGATAGGCAAGACGATTGAGGCGGGTTTGATTGCAAGAGAAATGCTTGATCGCCATGAAATTAAGCGCCTTGCGGTTTTATGCCCTCCGCACCTCTGCGATCAGTGGCAAAGGGAATTACGGGAAAAATTTCATATTGAAGCAGTCGTGATTCGGTCGGGGACAGTGGGCAAATTAGAGCGATCGCTACCTGCGGGAGATCATCATGTATTTGGCTACTATCCCCATATCATCGTTAGTCTCGACTATGCCAAGTCCGATAAACGGCGAGCGAGTTTTTTAGCCCATTGTCCAGAGTTAGTAATTGTTGATGAGGCGCATACCTGTTCGCGTCCGAGTGGTCAAAGTGCTTCGCAACAGCAGCGCCATCAGTTAGTGAATGAGATCGCGGCAAAGCAAGATCAACATTTAATGCTGCTATCAGCAACGCCCCATAGCGGTATTGAAGAATCTTTTTTGTCAATTTTGGGCTTTATTAAACCAGAATTTGCGGCGATGAATTTAGAACATCTCTCAGAGAAAGAGAGAATCAACTTAGCCAATCATTTTATCCAACGTCGTCGCGCTGACGTGAAGCAGTGGCTAGGCAGTGAAACCCCATTTCCTGAAAGACTATCCACTGAGCTTAGTTACAAGCTGACGCGAGAATATCGCGAATTATTTAATGCGGTTTATGATTTTGCGCGGGGCTTAGTTAATGGTGTTACCGATGATATGTCCTATGCTCAAAAGCGGGGACGGTATTGGGCGGCGTTGGCGCTAATTCGTTGTGTGATGTCATCCCCTGCGGCTGCGGTAGCGACCTTGAGTAAACAGGTGGAAAAACGTGAGGTTTCGGAGCAGTTAGAGGAAGAATCGATCGATGAAGACTTGATGGCATCCTATGTTTATGATCCGACAGAACAGGAGCAGTCTGCTGATGCTCAGCCCACATTGGCGATCGAGCAGGGACAGCAACAATATCGAGATAGCGATCGCAAAAAGCTCAAAGCTTTTGTCCAGTCTGCTGAAAAACTTTACGGCGCAAAGGATGCCAAACTCCAACAGGCGATCGCTACGGCGATCACGTTGCTCAATGAAGGACATCATCCGATTATCTGGTGTCGCTATATTGCGACGGCGCATTATGTGGCAAAACATTTAGGCGATGTGCTGAAGCAAAAGCTTGATAAAAAGGGCGATCGCTTGCGGGTCTTGGCGATTACGGGTGAGCAGTCGGAAGATGAACGGGAGATATTTTTAAATGAGCTTGCCAGCTATGAACAAAGAGTATTAGTGGCAACGGATTGCCTCAGTCAAGGTGTGAACCTGCAAGAGCATTTCTCAGCAGTGCTGCACTATGACTTACCTTGGAACCCGAACCGACTAGAACAGCGTGAGGGCAGGGTCGATCGCTATGGTCAAAAAGCATCGGAGGTGAAATGCGCTTTACTCTGTGGACAGGACAATCCCATTGATGATGTGGTCTTAAAAGTATTGATTCGCAAGGCAGTGAAAATCCATCGTTCCTTGGGAATTACCGTGCCTGTGCCGATGGATAACGCCAATATTACCGAGCGAATTTTTAACTCCCTATTTGAATACGAATCGGCAGGCGTACAGCTATCACTGTTTGATGCTGGCTCACAGTTGGCGCTACTGGATAAGGAAATGAATCGGATTTGGGAGCAAGCTGAAGAAAAAGTTAGCCGTACAAGGTTTGCTCAGAGGGCAATTACTTCTGAAGATGTGCAACAGGAATTAATTGAGTCCGATCGCGTGTTGGGTAGTGCGACAGAAATCGAGCGCTTTGTGCGATCAGCTTGTGGGCGTTTGAATGCCTCACTCATTCCCAAAACAATCCAAAAGCATCCTTGCTATGTGCTGCCAAATATTCCGCCCCAGATTGCGCCAAATCTATCCGCATTCTTAGGCGATCGCCAAAAGCTAACCCTTTCCTTTGTCAGTCCTACACCAGAAGGAGTCGAATTTATTGGGCGCAATCATCCCCTAGTCGAAAGCTTGGCGAGGTATCTATTAGAGAATGTCTTGACTAATACCACTAATCCTGTGGCGGCGCGTTGTGGTTTTACGGTGACAGATGCGGTAACTAAGCGCACGACGTTATTACTATTGCGCTTACGGCATTTGATTGATAGCCCCAAACAAGGACTTAAGGAGGATAAAAGCCTATTAGCTGAAGAATGTTTAGTGGTTGGTTTTACAGGAACATCTGAAAATCCGATTTGGCTAGAGCAAAGTGAGGCTTTACGGTTAATTGAAACTGCCGAACCCGTAGCCGATCCGCCTAGTTTGGGATTGGTGCGATCGGATATGCGCGACTTGTTAGAAAGTATGGAAGATTTACAGGAGGAATTAGAGTTAATTGCGAAGTCGCGATCGCAAGATTTAGCGCAATCTCATCGTAGAGTTAGAGCAATTACGAAGGAGGGACAGGTCAAAGTGAAGGCTCAGTTACCGATGGATCTGCTCGGTGTCTATGTTTTAAAATCAAAATAACGAGGGAACTCATCATGTCTCAGAAAAACAAAACAAATGTATTGGAAGTATTAAAAACTCTTGTAGCTAATGCAAAATTGACAGACGATTCAACAAATTTGCAAGAAAATATTTTAGCTCTGTTGAGTTGTAATGAAGAAAAGCAAATTGATGTGTATGGTGATTCAAGACTATTACTATCACCAGATATTTTAAAAGAGAGTGCCGAAAAAATTTTATGTGAATACAAAGAAATTAAAAAGAGTATATCCAATGAATATTTCCAAAACGAATTGAGGAATATAGTTCTTGACTGCATAAAAAATGGAACTATTCCAACAAAAGAAACTATAGATAGACTTATGAAGGAAATAGAAAGTGTGATGCCTATTCAAACATGGGAAGTTTTTCGTCCTTTTTACGGAGCAGAGCTTATCTCAAGTGAAACTTTTGAACTAGGGGGCTATAAGATTTATTCAATTCCAAAGTATCAAGAAGCTGTTAAAGAGATTCCACATCTCGATTTATTGACAAGATCCAATCCTGATACTGCTCAACATCACTTAATAATAAGTGTTAAAGTTGATGCTCGTGACGCAGTTAAGGCAGATGAGTTAGCCTGTTCAAAGTTTCATCAATTTGACAACATTATCAGATATATGTTGGGAAGCTTAGATAATTCCTTGGATGTAGGAGTGTTTGAGTATGTTGGAGCATCTATAGAAAAAGTCTTTTTGCTTTCATCACCAAAAAACCACCATTCTAGGTCTAGAATTAATGGTGTTTTCCAACCTGTAGAGCTAGATGGGAAATTTCCAATTCGTTTTGAAGGCATGGATCAAGAGCAGTTTAGCTCAATGCCCGAATATTATTTCAAGAATGCACAGTTTGGACATGAATGGATTTGGGAAGTAGCTAGCACGCCTAATCCTACAAAGTTGCAAAGTAAAATAATTACTGCCATTGAGTGGGTGGGAAAAGCTATTAGGGATAATGATAATGCAAGAGCCTTTGTTCAAGTGGTTTTTGCTTTTGAATCAATTTTTACTTTTCAAGAAAAAAATGTTCTTGTGTCTCCAGGCATTGCTAATCAGATATCTGAATCTGTAGCGTTTATTTTGGGAACAAATCTTGAAGAACGAATTGTTTGTGAGAAACAAGCCAAGACTATTTATGGTAATAGATCGGCTATAGCTCATGGAGGTAGCAGTAGTATTTCTGATATAGAGCTTGATGAAGCTATAGATCTTATCAAGCGTGTAATTTTGAAAATGACTACTGAGACTAATTTCAAATCAATGAATTCCATTGAAGAGTTTTATAAATGGATGCAGCAGCAAAAATATTCGTGTGTCGAAGCTACTCAAACTAATTTGAGGGCTGATTGACATGAGTATAACTACAGGTTTACATATCGAAGGCAACTTAATTGCGGGTGATATTCTTGCCGATTTATTTGGAAGCAATATCAAGGGACAAGCACCTGAAGACTTTGGCTTTGCCAAGGCGGATAAGCTGGCGGATGAGATTGCGACGGTGTGGGGTGAGGCGAAAAAGTTTTGGGCAGGATTTAAAAAATCCCGTGAAGAATCAAGTTTCTCGGAGTCAGGGACTACGGAAACGCGCAAGGCTTGGGTTGTGCCTTTGCTTTATAACTTGGGATATTTGCCTACTTTTAGGGGTGAGGCGGAAGTTATTGATGGACAGAGTTTTGCGATTTCGCATCGGGCGGGAGTTGGGGATGGGGAGGTTGCTAAAGCAACTACTACGGAAACACCTCCGATTCACATTACTGGATGCAGAATAAGACTTGACCATAAGCCGCCGAGTGGAAATCCGAGGCTGTCGGCTCATGGGTTGATGCAGGAATATCTCAATCGGACTGAGCATCTATGGGGGATTACTACCAATGGTTTGCAGTGGCGGTTGTTGCGTGATTCTTCTTTGATGACGCGGCTTACTTATATTGAGTTTGATCTTGAGCAAATTTTAGAAGGAGAGAACTTTGCGGAATTTGGGTTGTTTTATCGTCTGTTTCACCGATCGCGTTTACCGATAGGAATGGACGATGCCCATGAGTGCCTGTTGGAGTTTTATCATCAAGAAACTTTACAGCAGGGCGGTAGGGTACGCGATCGCCTACGCGATGGTGTCGAAAAAGCGATCGCCCAATTAGGTAATGGTTTCTTACAGCATCCAAAAAATCAAGCACTGAGGGATGCTCTTACTCCCACTCTTGCTCCCCTCTCCCCCCTTGGGAGAGGGGCTGGGGGTGAGGGCAAAATTAGCGATCGCGATTTTTATCGACAAATCCTGTTGCTGATCTATCGCCTGTTATTCTTGATGGTGGCGGAGTCGCGCAATTTGTTACTGACGGGCGAAGATCCTGAAAAGGTACGCATTTATGAAGAGTATTACAGCATTGAGCGTTTACGCGCTCTAGCAGAAAAGGCGATCGTTCCTCGCCGCGAAGGATTTCAAGACCTATGGCAAGGTTTGCGGGTGACGTTTTGCCTTTTTGATGAAAACTGGCGCGGTGAGTTGTTGGGGCTATCACCGCTAAATGGTGATTTGTTCGGCTCAACGACTTTGCCAGAGCTAAATGTCAGTGCCTTAGATAATTACGATCTGATGGTTGTCATTCGTAATCTATCGCTCTATGCACCGACCGATAAGGCGCAACTGCGGCGGGTTAATTATGCGGCGCTGGATGTGGAGGAGTTGGGCAGTGTTTACGAGAGTTTGTTAGATTTTCATCCACAGGTGAGTTTGTCTCAGGGTAAGTATGAGTTTTTATTAGTGGCAGGTAGCGATCGCAAAACGACGGGAGCCTATTACACGCCATCGGAGCTTGTGGCGCAGTTGGTGAAGAGTGCCTTGGAGCCTGTGATTGCAGAAAGGATGAATGAGGCGAAGAATTCCCTCACCCCTGCCCCTCTCCCAAGGGGGGAGAGGGGTTCTGAGAATTATTTAGAGATTTCTGCGGGGTTGCGATCGCGAATGACGGAAATTGCTCGTCAATTGCGTCGTGAATCAACTAAGAGTGAGTCAATCTTGTGGGAAGCCTTAAGGAATCGCCAACTAGAAGGATATAAATTTAAGCGCCAACAGACGATTGGTAGTTTTGTGGTTGATTTCTTTTGTGCTTCTGAGAGTTTAATCGTAGAAATTGATGGCAGCATTCACGATTTACAACAAGATCTAGATCGACAGCGCCAAGAAATTCTTGAATCGCTAGGATTGCGTTTTGTCAGAATCAGTAGCCATCTGGTAGAAACCAACCTCCAAAAAGCTCTAGAAATCATCAAACAAGCTCTTGCTCCCCTCTCCCAAAACTCTACTAGCTATGCCAATAGTTTACCCTCACCCCCTAGCCCCCTCTCCCAAAAAGGGAGAGGGGGAATAGGAACAGGAGAAGATCTTGCTCCCCTCTCCCCCTTGGGAGAGGGGCTGGGGGTGAGGGTCTTCAACAACTTCAAGAAGCCGCCCTCCTCTCCATTAAAGTCTGCGATCCTGCCTGTGGGTCGGGACATTTCCTGTTGGCAGCAGCACGGCGGATTGGGAAGGAATTGGCTAAAGTGCGGACGGGTGAGGCTGCGCCTAGTCCTGAACCTTTGCGTGAGGCGACTCGTGATGTGATTCAGCATTGCATTTATGGCGTGGATATTAATCCCCTAGCCGTTGACCTTTGCAAGGTGGCGCTTTGGATTGAGGGTTTTGCGAAGGGGATGCCCCTTAATTTCCTCGACCATCGCATTAAGTGCGGTAACTCGTTGGTGGGTGTTTTAAATCTTGATGTATTAAAGAAAGGGATTCCTGATGAGGCGTTTAAGGCGGTGACGGGGGATGATAAGGCGCTGTCTACTCAGTTGAAGAAGGCGAATAAGAAGTCAAAGGCAACTGATCTTCAAGGGCAACTCTCGACGGCGGTGCAGTTGGTTGATGATTTAGCGGAAATTGCCTCGGCATGGCAGGAGTTGGATTTGATTCCTGAGAATACGCCTGAGTTTGTGAAGCAAAAGAAG